>NZ_JBIYCW010000009.1:0-235040 GCF_044908115.1 Bacillus sp. RC51
GATCAAACTCTCCAATAAAGTTAGTTTGTCTAGCATCTAAAAATAAAAATTGACGTTCACGTTGTTTGTTTCGTTCAGTTTTCAAAGAACTACTTCGCCGCTCAATTGCGACTTTCTTATGTTAACATCTTCGTATTCCGATGTCAACTAAGTTTTTCAAGTTTCTTTTTTTGTCGTTCACTGCGTTTCCGCATCAGCGACGTTTATTAATATATCATGCAGTATATGTAGGGTCAATACTTTTTATAAAAAAATTTCACATCCCGTTAAATGTTAAAAAACTCGTTTCAAAAATCATTATAGCCTCCCTTCATTCTTCATCATACTCCACATTTCATATCTTATCGCTTTATCACGTTTCTGAACGAGTGAAAATTCTAAATTTTATGTTATATTATTATTATAGGAGGTGCTAAGAATGAGCATTAAATATTCGAACAAAATCAATAAAATTCGGACCTTTGCATTAAGTTTAGTATTTATCGGCCTCTTCATTGCATACTTAGGAGTCTTTTTCCGTGACAACATTATTATTATGACAACATTTATGATGGTTGGCTTTTTAGCTGTTATCGCTAGTACTGTCGTTTATTTTTGGATTGGTATGTTATCTACTAAGACTGTACAAATTATTTGTCCAAGCTGCGATAAGCCAACAAAAATGCTTGGTCGTGTCGACGCATGCATGCATTGCAACCAACCTTTAACACTGGATCCGAGTTTAGAAGGAAAAGAATTTAATGAGAAGTACAATAAAAAAAGCTATAAAGGATAACACGTACTTTCACTTTAGTATTTTTTCATCCCTATATAATAAAGAAAGAGGGTGACTTAATCGTCACCCTCTTTCTTTATTATATATTACGCCTTATGACACTCTGGACAAACGCCATAAATTTCTAAGCGATGACTATTAATAATGAATCCTGTCGTTTTCGCAGCTTCCTCTTCAAGCTGTTCCAAACCTCCATAAGGAAAATCAACAATCTTACCACATTTTTCGCAAATCACATGATAATGTTGACTTGTAACATAATCAAATCTACTTGAAGCGTCCCCATAAGTTAATTCCTTTACAAGTCCAACTTCTTTAAACACACGTAAGTTATTATAGACAGTTGCAACACTCATATTTGGAAACTTACCTTCTAATGCTTTATAAATGTCATCCGCTGTTGGGTGCGTCATAGATTCCACAAGGTACTCTAAAATAGCATGACGCTGTGGAGTAATGCGTACACCCGTATTTTTCAGCATTTCTAGCGCTTCTTTTAATTCTTCTTTGACCACCGTCATGCACCCCGATTCTATACGGATTATTATTTTATAATTCTTATAAAGAGTGTACTCCTTTTCTTATAAATCGTCAATATTTCTACTATAAGTATGTGGTTTATTTTTGTATATAGCCTTATTCTTATGTAACTTCCCGTATTTCCTATACATTTACATAGAAAAAAGTGCGACATAATCGCACTTGGAATACTATCATCTGAGGAGGTATGCCCTACACTTTCACTTTATGTATCGCAAGAAAATATGTATAGACGCATGCCTTACATATGTATTTTTTTCCACATTAATATAGATTTATTTTATATAAGAAAGAACGTCCTCAATATGTCCTTTCACTTTCACTTTACGCCATTCTTTTACAAGTTCGCCATCTTTATTGATAAGGAATGTAGAACGCTCGATTCCCATGTACTCTTTTCCAAAGTTCTTTTTCAACTTCCAAACATCGTACAATTCTGCTACTTTATGATCTTCATCTACTAAAAGTACAAATGGAAGCTCATGCTTCTCGATGAATTTCATATGTCTGTTCACCGAATCAGGACTTACACCAAGGATGACTGTGTCCTTCTCTTGGAATAATCCATATGCATCACGAAAATCACATGCTTCAGTTGTACACCCTGGAGTCATATCTTTCGGGTAAAAATATAAAACTACATTTTTACCTCGGAAGTCAGCTAAGCGAATTTGTTCTCCGGTACTTCCCTCTAATGTGAATTCCGGTGCTATTTTTCCTACTGTGATCATTGTTATCACTCCTTTTCTTTTCTATTACTATAACAAATGCTACCTTATTTTTCATTGTCCATTACAGTCCTTACCACAAAAGCAAACGGTAATGTATATCCAATTAATGCTTCTCCAATTGCAATCCATCTTCCGATTCCAATCGGAGCTATATCACCATATCCAACGGACAATAAAGTAACCGCGCTAAAATATAAACATATTTCAACGAGTTGAAAGGAATGAGCACTTAGCCTATCCCCATCTTCTTTTAAAACCGCAAAACCCATTTCCTCTAGCACAACATAACTTAATCCAAACGCAATCAGTACCGTTGTATAAATTAAAAACAACGTAGCTAAATTGTACAGCGAAAAGAAACGATTGGAATTTGAATATGAACTCCATAATAATTGGACACTTCTCAAAATAGCGATTGCCGCAATTAATAGAATAAATCCCCATAACATGTCCTCCACCTCATTTTATATGTATGAGGACTATAGCGGATTTATCCCTTAGAAACGAACAAGCTTCTATAATTAATTTCCCGCACCACGATATCGTTTAACCCCTTGATTCCAGAGGGTAATTGCAATAGTAAAACAGATAACACCAACAATTGGTGTTGCGAAAGCATAGCTATTCCACTCTGTTTTTCTTAAAAAGTATGCCGCTGGATATACCCCAACAAATGCAAACGGTAAAACAAACGTTAAAACAAAGCGAATAACACGGTTATAAATATCAACAGGGTAGCGTCCATAATTCCCTATGTTATACATAAGCGGCATAATGGAACTTTTCGCATCCGACCAAAAGCCAAGACTTGCAAGCGTAACAAATATCCCGCCGTACACAAGTGCTCCTCCCCCTGCCATAAGTAGGAATAAGAAGAAATCATACCAGTAAAAAGATAGTTGCAGCTCCATTGCTGCATAACCCATCACAATAATCCCCGTAATAGCTCCAATTAAAGATTCAAGTTCCATTCTTTCTAATATAATTTGAAATAAACTATGAATCGGTCTCGTTAATATACGGTCCATTTCTCCTTTAATAATGTAACGATCATTAAAGTCCCATATATTAAAGAAAGCTGAAAAAATGGCAAACGGTACTAAAAAGAACCCATAGATAAAGATTACTTCTTCTCGGCTCCACCCTTTTAGTACTTGAGTATGCCCAAACACAACGAGAATGAAGATTAAATTAACAGCTTGTAGTGATAAATCTGAAAGTAATCCGACGATAAAATCGCCACGATACTCCAATTTTGTTTTTATATATTGACTTGCATATTGCAAAAACAATTTTATATATATCATCTCATCATCCCCCTTGTACAATTAGACGTTTTCTCGCCGTTTTCCACATGAGTACAATTGGAATAATAAGTATAATTGCCCACATCACTTGAAATAATAAAGCTTCATATAACTTACTTCCTTGTATACCTTCAGAGAAAATCATACTTGGAATATAACTAATTGCTTGAAACGGTAAAAACATCATTGTTTTTTGGGCCCATAACGGATAAAAACTAATCGGTAATAATAAACCAGAAAATAAATCAATCACGACACGTTTCGCATACATAATTCCACTATTATTAAATAAGAAGAATGTAAGCATCCCTGTCATTAAATTTATTTGTGTATTAATGATAAAACTAAATATTAAAGATAAGAAGAAATATAACCATGTTTGAAAATTCGTTGTAATTTGTAATGAAAATAATAACGTAACAATAACCATACCTGGAATTGAAAAGAAAGCAAAACGAAATATCCCTTCTCCAAGACCTTGCATAACTTTCATACCTAAATAGTTATACGGACGAATTAGCTCTACCGCCACACGTCCTTCCTGAATTTCCATCGCAATTTCTCTATCTATATTATTAAAATAAAAAGCACGTGCCATCCATGCGATCGCAATATAAGTAGTCATTTGTGAAATAGATAAACCTTCAATGTTCTCTTTCCCGCTATAAATCGCTTGCCACAAAAAATAATACGCACCGATATTAATCGTATAAATTAAAATCCCGCTGTAATAATTTGTACGATAGGCAAGCATCATTAAAAAGCGAATCCGAATCATTTCAATATACTTACCCATGCATAATACCTTCTTCATAAATGTTACGAATAATTTCCTCTGTAGACACTTCGTTAATTTTTAAATCTTTAATTTGAAAAGCTTGTACCACTTTAGAAATCAGCATAGAAATGATAACTTCTTCATTCGGTATTTTTGCAACCCACGCATTTTCCTCTTTTGCTTTTGACCAAACGACATGACTATCAGGCATAACCATTGATAACGCCTGGTATGAAACCGGAGCAACAAACTGAAAATGTATTTCCTTCTCCGCTCCCCACTGCGTGCGAAGGTTACCTAAAGATCCATCATACATAATGCTTCCTTCATCAAGCATAATGACGCGCTCACATAAAGCTTCAATATCAGTAATATCATGTGTTGTTAACAAAATTGTTGTTTTATAACGTTCATTCATCTCTTTTAAGAATTCTCGTATTTTCAATTTCACAAGAACATCTAGTCCAATTGTTGGCTCATCTAAAAATAATAACGGCGGATTATGAATTAACGCCGCTGCTAATTCACAACGCATTCTTTGACCAAGAGATAATTTCCGTACCGGTTTATCTAACAAAGGACCAATATCTAACGTTTCAATAACATGTTCCATATGTTCCTTATACTGAGCATCCGATACACCGTACACTTTCTTCAATAAACGAAATGATTCTTGTACAGCGATATCCCACCAAAGCTGAGAACGCTGACCAAACACAACACCGATTGTTCTTACAAATTCTTCTCTCTGTTTGTGTGGGTTCATTCCGTTCACTGTAATTTGCCCTGATGTCGGAGTCAAAATCCCCGTCAGCATTTTAATTGTCGTTGATTTACCAGCACCATTTTCACCAATATAACCAACCATTTCACCTTGCTTTACAGTAAAAGAAACATCATTTACTGCTGGTACTATTTTATAATTACGATTTAATAAATCGCGAAATGCACCCTTTAAGCCCGGACGACTTGAATAAGCTGTAAACTCTTTACGTAACCCTTGTACCTCAATTACCGATTTCATAATCGGACCCCCTTCCTAAATGTCACAACGAATAGTTTACCCAACTGCTCCTTCTATCACAAACAATACGTCTTTTCAAAAAACATGTTAGAATAATACATAGATTTTTGTAAGGAGATGAATTGTAGTGAATTTCACAAAATCAGAAGCGTTACATAAAGAAGCTTTAGAACATATCGTTGGTGGTGTTAATAGTCCTTCCCGTTCTTTTAAAGCAGTTGGAGGCGGTTCTCCTGTTGCAATGGAACGCGGAAAAGGTGCTTATTTCTGGGATGTAGATGGAAATAAATATATCGACTATTTAGCAGCGTATGGCCCTATTATTACTGGACATGCTCACCCACACGTAACAGAAGCAATTAAAACAGCGGCTGAAAACGGCGTACTATACGGTACTCCAACAGCACTAGAAGTAAAATTCGCAAAAATGTTAAAAGAAGCAATGCCCGCTTTAGATAAAGTTCGCTTCGTGAACTCTGGTACAGAATCCGTTATGACAACCATTCGTGTTGCTCGTGCTTACACTGGCCGCACAAAAATTATGAAATTCGCTGGTTGTTACCACGGTCATTCCGATTTAGTACTTGTAGCAGCTGGCTCTGGTCCTTCTACTCTTGGAATTCCTGATTCAGCTGGTGTGCCACAAAGTATCGCTCAAGAAGTTATTACTGTTCCATTTAATAATGTAGAAACTTTAAAAGAAGCGTTAGATAAATGGGGACACGAAGTAGCAGCTATCCTTGTAGAGCCAATCGTTGGAAACTTCGGTATTGTTGAGCCAAAACCTGGCTTCCTTGAAAAAGTTAATGAACTCGTTCACGAAGCTGGTGCACTAGTAATTTATGATGAAGTTATTACTGCTTTCCGCTTTATGTATGGCGGCGCTCAAGACTTACTTGGCGTAACCCCAGATTTAACAGCACTTGGTAAAGTTATCGGCGGTGGACTTCCAATTGGTGCTTACGGTGGTAAGAAAGAAATTATGGAACAAGTTGCACCGCTCGGCCCTGCATACCAAGCTGGTACAATGGCTGGGAACCCTGCTTCTATGGCATCAGGGATTGCCTGTCTAGAAGTACTTCAACAAGAAGGCGTATACGAGAAATTAGATGCACTTGGCGCAATGCTTGAAAAAGGAATTTTAGATCAAGCTACAAAACATAACATTGATATTACAGTAAACCGTCTAAAGGGTGCATTAACTGTATACTTCACGACAAATACAATTGAAGATTACGATGCAGCCAAAAATACAGATGGTGAAATGTTCGGTAGATTCTTCAAGCTGATGCTTCAAGAAGGTATTAATTTAGCACCTTCTAAATATGAAGCATGGTTCTTAACGACAGAACATACAAAAGAAGATATTGAATATACAATTGAAGCTGTTGGCAGAGCATTTTCTACCCTAGCGAACAATAAATAATCTCTTCATTACAAAAGGAAAAAAGAAAGCCCATCTTTCTTTTTTCCTTTTTTCTATTTCATAAATCCCTCATTAATAGTATAATTATTCATAATTATCTGTTTTATATCCTTTTATATCTTTACTATCCATGTATACAAGGCAGTTCACGCCTTGAATAGTAAGATTATTCAAAATTCATTTTCCAGAGGGGGGATTGACGGATGCTCAATAAAAAAAATAAATGGACACCGTCTTTATTTCGGAATTATAAAAATGCAGAACATGATGCGTGTGGAATCGTTTCCGTTATGGAAAAACGAAGAATTCCTACAAAAGAAAACATCGATCTTTGTATACAATCTCTAGTCAAAATGAATCATAGAGCTGGTTTCATTAACGGAGAAGGAGATGGTATCGGAATTCATATCGACATGCCAAAAGCACTTTGGAATGAAAAACTGAAAAGTAGCGGATATAATCCAACGATTGTGGATCATCCCCACTTTATCGTTGGACATTTTTTTCTAAATAAAAAAGAAAACATTGCCGAGTTAAAAGATTACATTCGTACGCAACTAAACAATGAAAGCTTTACAATTGTTCTCGAAAATGATGATGTAATAAACTCAGATGCACTCGGTCCTCTTGGTAAACAAGAAGAACCTTTATTTTGGCAAATTGCCCTTATCGCCGAAAGTGAAGTTAAAAATATTGAGCAAACATTATTTTCTGTAACAATAAAAATCGAAGAAAATGAAGCAATTCATGTTGCCTCATTAAGTCATGAACATGTTGTATATAAAGTTCTCGGTGCTGGCGATACACTCGTTGCTTATTACAATGATTTACAACACCCACTTATCGCTTCAACTATGACACTAGGACATAATCGCTATTCTACTAATACGTTATCTAATTTTTTTCGTGTACAACCATTTAGCATTCTCGGACATAATGGCGAAATTAACACGATTGCAAAATTACGCGATCAAGCTGAAATGATTAATGTACCACTTACTGCCGGGGGCAGTGATTCCCAAGATTTAAACCGCACCTTAGAAACCCTTCTCGTTCAGTATAACTACAGTTTATTTGAAGCAATGGATATATTATTTCCACCAATTATTAATGAAATAAAGCTTTACGAAACAAACTTACAAAACTTATACACTTATATACGTGAGGCTTGGGGGCATTTCGCACAAGGTCCAGCTGGTATTATTTCACGTTATAAAGATGAAGCTGTTTTCAGTGTCGATTCCCTTGGATTACGCCCAGTTTGGAAAGTAGAGACAGAGAGCTCCTATATTTTCTCTTCTGAACCTGGAGTTGTATCACCAACTGAATATGTAGCAGAGCCGAAACCACTCGCTCCTGGAGAAAAAGTTGGATTAAAATGGAATCAACAAGATGAGCTCGTTCTCTATGAATACGACAATTATCAAATTGAAGTATATAACCGTTTTAAGAAACGAATCGATGTTACCAATTATCATGTAAACTTATCTATCCCTGAAACGAAAGAAACTGAGGGATTATGTGATTCGGTTCAAGTTGAAACGAATCAATACGTCGCTTTCGGCTGGGATCGAGAACATATTCAGCTCCTTGAACAAATGGCGACAAAAGGCGTCGAACCAATTCGTTCACTTGGGCATGACTCACCACTTGCCGCACTTGATACAGATAGACGAAATATTGCTGATTTCATTAAGGAAAGTGTAGCCGTTGTTACAAATCCAGCAATCGATCGCGATCGAGAAGTTGAACACTTCTCCACACGTACTGTACTCGGAGAGCGTCCGGGTTTATTAGATAACTCTAAACAACCATTTGTAATCGAGATGCTTTCACCCATTATTTTAGAAGGGAATTTAGCTCAATCTATCGCGGCAGACTTACACACGATTACGTACGAACAACTTATACAGCTATTCATTACTCATAGCTCTGTCTCTACAATTTCTGTTACATTTAGTCCATCAGAAACTCTACAAATCGCATTAAATCGAATTAGTTCCGAAGCGATAGCAGCCGTTAAAAATGGTGCTTCCCTACTATTATTAGATGATGCTAAATCTCATCAAAATGAACTGTTATGGATTGACCCACATTTAGTTACTGCCAAAGTACATCAAGCATTAACTAAAAATAAATTACGCCGGAAATGCTCTCTCGTTATACGTTCCGGTGCCCTTCGCTCCTTACACGATATCGTCACGCTATACGGATTAGGGGCAGATGGTATTAATCCATATTTATTGTTCGCAACGGTAAATGATGAAACAAAAGTACCAATTACTAATTTGTATACCGCACTTAATAAAGGACTAGAGAAAGTAATTTCAACGATTGGAATTCATGAATTACGCGGTTACGGTCGCCTCTTCTCCTCTATTGGATTACATGAGGAAATCGCAAATATATTACAAATTACAAACTTCTGCGGTTCAAATAATTTAGCTTTTTCACTTGAATCACTTGCTGAAGATGCAAAAATTCGAGCTGAGGATTTTAACGATCCAAAAGTTAGAATGCGAAAATCATTTCATATATTCCCGCGGATTTGGAAAGCAATTGGTGATGTTGCAAAAGGAAACTCTTATGATGATTACCGCGACAAGTTAAGTGAATTAGAAGAAAACACTCCCATCGCAATCAGGCACCTTGTTCAAACAAAACAAGCACAGCATGTAGTTCCGACTGAAGAAGTGTCCATCGGCATTCACAATCATGATTTACCATTTATTATTAGTTCTATGTCATTTGGTTCTCAAAATGAAATTGCCTTTCGCGCGTATGCAGAAGCTGCCGATCAGCTAAATATGATTAGTTTGAACGGTGAAGGCGGCGAAATTAAAGATATGATTGGTAAGTACCCACATACACGCGGACAACAAGTTGCATCTGGCCGATTTGGAGTAAACGCTGAACTACTAAATTCATCAAATTTAATTGAAATTAAAATAGGTCAAGGAGCGAAGCCTGGTGAAGGTGGACATTTGCCTGGTTCAAAAGTGACTGCCAAAATTGCGGAAGCACGTAATGCTACAATTGGTTCGGATTTAATTTCACCTTCTAACAACCATGATATTTATTCAATTGAAGACTTGGCTCAAATGATTACAGAAATTAAAACGGCTAATCATCTTGCAAAAGTAGCTGTAAAAGTTCCTGTCGTTCCTAACATCGGAACAATTGCTGTCGGTATCGCAAAAGCTGGCGCTGACTTTATTAACATTAGTGGATTTGATGGCGGAACAGGTGCTGCGCGTATTCACGCATTGCAACATGTTGGTCTTCCTGTAGAGATTGGTGTTAAAGCTGCTCACAATGCGTTACTAGAAGCAAATATGAGACATAAAGTAGAGATTTGGGCAGATGGCGGTATTCGAAGTGTAAATGACGCCTTAAAAATCATGCTCCTCGGAGCAAACCGGATCGGATTTGGCACATTATCAATGATTGCAATCGGCTGTACAACTTGCCGTGGTTGTCATCTTGATACGTGCCACGTCGGAATTGCAACACAAATTGAATCTGAAGCTCAAGCGAAAGAACATGGACTGCGCCGTTTCGTTCCACGTGAATTAGAAAGCGCAGTTACAGGGCTATTAAGCCTATTCACTACTTTCGGTACAGAATTGAAACGTTTAACAGGGCAGCTCGGTTACACAAACTTACAAGATATTATCGGACAATCGGATTTATTAGAACAAACTCGAGGCAAGGACTTATTAGACTTACGTAATTTAATACAAACGATAGAAGATTCATCTGTGAAAATAACGGCATCTGTACAAGAAAAACAATTTGAAACAACAAATTCTCTCCAGTCAAAAGAATTAGTAAGCGTCGGCGTAGAGCAACGCGTAATGGGCGGTCTAGAATCCTGTTATCGTATTCGTAGCAAATTATATGAAAACACTCATCTTGAACCACTTACATTAAAGTATACAAACGGATCTGTTCCCGGAAACGGATTAGGCGCGTACAATAGCGAGAACTTATTTATACACGTAAATGGTGGCGCGCAAGATGGAATTGGAAAAACTTCATTTGGCGGTGGCATTTATATAACGAAAGCAAAAGGAACAGATGGAACATATTATAACGGTTCTGTCGGAAAAGGATTTGGATACGGTGCTCAAAAAGGTGCATTATACGTGCAAGGTAACGCCGATGCTCGTGCTGGCATTCGCCTTTCTGGAGCAGATATGATAATTGGAGGCAGAATTACAAAACCACTCCGCGAAAAAGAACAAGGAAATATCGGAGTATATTCTAATATAAAAGGATTTGCTTTTGAATATATGACAAATGGTCGCGCTCTTGTTTTAGGAGATCCTGGTCCATGGATTTGTGCCGGCATGACTGGTGGTGTTGTTTATTTACATCATGATCCAAACTTAGGTTTAACAGAACACGCTTTAAAAAGAAGAATTGCTAAAGGTGCAAATGTAACATTACAGCCAATTAGTAAAAATGGTTTGCAAGATGTGAATGAATTATTATTAGACTACATTCGTGTATTAAATGAGCACGAACAATATGAAGAAGTCGCTTTGTTAACACCATTATTAGATGATATCCAGCTTCACTTCTATGAAATTATCCCGAAAAAAGAACAGGCGGATCCATCTATTTCAACTGAATGACATGTACAATATTTATTTTCATAAAAAAATTGACGAAGCGAGCATCGCATAGTAATCTAGAATAACAATTTGAAACCTGCTGAAATTCAGCAGGTTTTTTTATTAAAGAATAGATGTTTAAAGTGAATTTGGAGAAATTATAAATTGATTGTAATTTATTTATTAAACTTTTTAACGTCACTAAAATATCACTTGCTAACATATTGTAATGAATGTATAGTATCATGTTGTACATTCATTATGACAAGAGAAAGGATATCAATAAGGGTATGAAACTTGGTGCTCGCATTTTAAAAACGGGTATTGCCATTACATTAGCTTTATTTGCTTGTATTTTACTTCAATTACCGAGTCCTGTATTTGCGGGAATCTCAGCTATCTTTGCTGTTCAACCGTCTGTATACCGCTCGTATTTAACTGCTCTTGAGCAAATTCAAGCAAACGTAATTGGTGCTGTATTCGCTATCGTATTTGCTACTGCTTTTGGACATAATCCTTTTATTATTGGATTAACGTGTATATTAGTAATTGCTCTTACTTTACAATTACGCTTAGAAAAAACAATATCACTCGCTTTAGTAACAGTTATCGCCATTATGGAGTATCAAGGCGAAGATTTCTTTAATTTTGCCTTACTTCGATTCGCGACGATTATGATTGGAATTATTGCGGCTTCGCTTGTAAATTTAGTATTTATGCCGCCAAAATATGAAACAAAACTTTACCATCGCATCGTTGATAATACAGAGGAAATTGTTAAATGGATTCGTATGAACAGTAGGCAAGCTTCTGATTTTACAACGCTAAAAACCGATATTGATCGCATGAAAGAAAAAATGATTAAACTAAATCATTACTATTTGCTGTATAAAGAAGAAAGAAGCTATACGAAAAAAATACAATTCGCGAAAATTCGTAAGCTCGTTTTATTCAGACAAATGTTAGCGACAACAAGCCGCGCTTTAAGCACGTTAAAATCATTACATCGCACCGAAAATGAACTGCGCTATATGCCAGAAGAGTTTCAGGAATCTATTCAAAACGAACTTGATTCATTAACGCATTATCACGAACAAGTGTTATTAAAATTTATTGGTAAAGCAAAGAAACAACAATCCGTTGAGATGCTTGATGAAGTTGAAACCGGTAAACAAGAATTGATTGATATCTTTATGGATTATCAAAATAAAGACGATGAGGAAGCATATAAAATATGGTTACACCTCTTCCCTCTTATTTCTTCAATTATTAACTACAGTGAGGAAGTAGAGCATTTAGATTTACTTGTGGATAGCTTCTACACATACCATAAACCAGAAAGCGAACTCCAAATCGAAGATAAAAAAGAAGACGAATAAAAAAACAGCTCCTTTTACGCTAAAGGAGCTGTTTCTGTTATATGCTGAAGTTGATATAGATTGTAATAAAACCCCCTCTTTTTCATTAACTCTTCATGAGAACCCTTTTCTTTTATTTCACCATCTTCAACATAAATAATTGTATCAACATGCGTAATCGTCGCTAATCGATGTGCAATAATAATTGTTGTCCGATCTGCAGCTAACGTTTGCAGTGCCTCTTGAATATATCGTTCATTTTCTAAATCTAAAGCGGAAGTTGCTTCATCTAATATAAGTAAAGACGGATTCTTTAGAAAAACCCGTGCGATTGCTACACGCTGTCTTTGTCCACCAGATAATTTCACACCACGTTCCCCAACGACAGTATCATAGCCCTCTGGCAACTCTGTAATAAAATTATGAATTTGTGCAGCTTTGGCAGCTGAAATCACTTCCGCCTCTGTAGCTTTCGGATTGCCATATAAAATATTAGCCCCGATTGTATCGCTAAATAATAAATTATCTTGTAGCACAATTCCAATATGACTACGTAAATTTCTCATATTATACTTTCTTACATCTATCCCGTCTATATAAACTGCACCTTCAGAAACATCGTAAAAACGCGGAATTAAACTAGCAAGAGATGACTTTCCTCCTCCACTTGCCCCTACAAGCGCAACCTTCTCTCCCGGGCGCATAGTTAATGACAGATTATGCAATATTTCTTTTTCATCCGCATTATAACGAAAAGAAACATTATCAAATATAACTTCCCCATCTAGCCTTTTCGCTTGCACCGCATTTGGCACATTAACAATATCGTATTTTTCATCCAACAATTCAAACACTCGATCCATCGAAGCGAAAGACTGTGTTAATGTTGTAGATGAATTAACAAGGCGACGAAGCGGACTATATAAACTATCCATATATCCAACAAAAGCAACCATCGTACCCAGTGTTAACGACCCTTGAATTACCTCATATGCCGCAAAACCAATAACAAGTAACGGCCCTAAATCCGTTAACGTATTCACTACCGAAAACGTTCTCGCCGTCCAACTCGTATGAGTTAGTGCTTTCGTTAAAAATTCATTGTTTCTCTTTTCAAACTGTCCTCTTTCATACTCTTCTAATGCAAAACTACGTGTCACTTGCATCCCTTGAATACGTTCATGTAAATACCCTTGCATAGTTGCTAACGCTTGCGAGCGCTCTTTCGTCAATTTTCGAAGGCGCCCGAAAAAATATTTCACTGCAACTACATAAATAGGTAAGATTAATAAAGCAACAAAGGTTAATTTTATATTCATAGAAAACATAACGATAATGGCAATAACAATTGTTGCAGTATCTAACCAGACATTCATAAGACCAGTAATTACAAAGTCCTTCGTTTGTTCTACATCATGGATTACACGTGAAATAAGCTCCCCTGTTTTTGTGTTCGAATAATAACGTAAGCTCAATTTTTGCAAGTGCCCAAAAATGTATTTTCGTAAATCGTATAGTATTGTATTGGCAATGCGCTGCGCGAAATATTGACGATAATATTCTATCGGCGGTCTTACTACTGCAAAAATAAAAAAAGCAATCCCAATTGCGGTTATTAATTGAGACGTTTTTTCTTGAAGCGATCCCGTGCCTTGAATAACATCATCAATAATATACTTTAATAACCATGGCATAATAAGCGGGATACCGAACTTCACAAGACCAATAATAATTGTAATAGCAATAAGCCATCGATATGGTTTAACAAATTGTAAATATCTTTTTATACCTTGCACATAATCCCCCCTCTAATAGGACAAACCTGCCGGGAAATTCCCTGCAGGTTTGTTTTAATTTCTGTACATTAAATATCTTTCGTACCACATATCTACGAAATCCGGTGCGAATGGACCTTTTCTTTGATGAATCCACTGTGTTAAATGTGCTACATTTCGTTTTAAAATTGTATCAATAACAGGTGGATACTGCATGATTTGACTATGCTTTTCATACTCATCTTCATCCAAAAGTGTATATGTCATATCTGGATACACTTTAATGTCTAAGTCGTAATCAATATACTTTAATGCTTCAGAGTCATATGCAAAAGGAGAACTTAAATTACAATAATAATATACTCCTTCTTCTCTCAGCATTCCAATTACATTAAACCAATAATTAGCATGGAAGTAACAAATCGCAGGTTCGCGAGTAACCCATGTTCGACCATCTGATTCCGTAACTACTGTACGATCATTTGCTCCGATCACAAGGCTCTGCGTCCCTTTTAAAATTGTTGTCTCTTCCCACATTCTATGAATGGAGCCATTATGTTTATAACTATGTATTTGTACCTTTTCTCCTTCTTTGGGAAATCCCATATATGCTCCCTTCTTTCAACCGCAAATGCTTTTCTTAAGTTGTCTTAACTACCCCTTGAACTGCATTCACTTTTTTTCTATTATAACTTTTTTGTCAAAATTTTAAAACTAAAGCGATAGGACACTTGTTTTCATGAGGAATATAATGAAGTTTGTATTATTGAATACTACATCACTAACCCTTTTAACGAAGGAACATTTCCTATGAATTAGCAATACGTATTTTAGAAGATTAAACGAAGATATAACAAAAAGAAAAGCCCCCTCACCTCTGTTTAAGAAAGGACTTTTCACCTAAAATCAACAACATATCTCACCCTTAATTTGAAATTATTTTTTCGGTTTCAAAAGATTGAATCACATTATTCGTTTGCTGTTCAAATTTTTCATGCAAAAGTTTTAATGCTATTTCTGTTCTATATATTTCTTGACGGATAAAATGCAATTCTTTTTTATCGCACGTATCCCTTCCACTCATTTCAATTTGCTGATACTTCTCTAAATGTGATTGTAACTTTAAAAGCTCATCCATCGTTTCCAACTGCTCTCCTACCAACTTATCAAAATCGTTCATCACTTACCCCCTTTTTGATTCATTCGCCAGTTATAATTCCTATTACATATTTTCTAATCGTGAACTTCTTTCTCCTTTGACTATATTTGTTGACTTATTAGAAGTTATGTCGTTCCCTTTATTTTCATTACAGTGACACGCACACAAAGAAAACACTTCTCTCGAATTGGAGAAGTGTTTTTCTTTCATTACTCGTTTGAACTAGAAGATTGTGATTGTTTTGCAGCTGATTGTGCATTTTGTTTTTTCACTGCATGCACATCTGTTTCAGTTGCAAACTCTGTACCATAACTAGCATTTGCACTTTGAGCAGCAGAAGCTTGTGCTTTCTGTGCCTCTGATTGTGCGTTCGCTTGTTTTACTGCTTGTACATTCGTTTCAGTTGCAAACTCTGTACCATAGCTAGCATTTGTACTTTGAATGCTAGCACCAGAAGTTGCCTTATTATAACCTTGTTGTTTTTTACTCATCTTTCTCACCTCCACAATCAATAATGTAACCAATTCACTTAGAAGTTATCCCTAATTTTCTTTTTAAAAATTCACGTATATATCTCTTATCACTCATTCAAACTACATATGATGGAGGTGGGAATATGTATACTGGACGTGATATGACTGAGCTAACTATGATTTCCAAAAATGAATGGAAAGAGGATGAATTAGCTTATTTTCATCATTCATTTCAGCAAATTATGCCTTATCTAAATGTAGAGGGACAAACGATTTATAAAGAAGTTGTGAAAGAAATCGAGTCACGGGGCGGATTATAAACGCGTGGATTTTCAACCTCAAAATACAAATTTATTTTCAATATAAAAAAACGTGTTCCAAAGTTCTGGAACACGTTTTTATTATTTATCCCGCTATTCGCCGGGCAGTAAGACCCCACCTCAAAATGCAGCGAAAGCAAAGAAGTTAGGTTGGGGCCTTGCTGCCCATAAAAGCCCGATTGGTGAGGGCTAATAATCAGTGGGGGATGAAGAAACCCCCCACTGATTAAAGTTTCACTTTACTGCATTGTAATTTTCTCAACACACTTTTCGTAAATTGTACGATGTGATTTCGAGAAAGGTAACTGTTCAAACGCTTCTTTCGATACAAACTTTAATGTATCCGTTTCGACAATATTACCTGTTACTTTTCCGTAAAATATGAAGATATCCCAAGTACGATGTGTAAAAGTATGTTGTACATTCATCGCGTATTCATCAATAGAAACAGAGAGATCAAAGCTCTCCTTCATATAATCCGTAAGCTGTTGTTTTTGATTACGAATACCTTCACTTAGTTCAATATTCGGGAACTCCCACATATTAGCCAGTAATCCCGTACTTGGGCGTTTATTAATTACGTAACGGCCATCTTCAGTTTGAAGTACTCCCGCAACGAGCGGTACCATTGTAGGTGCTTTCGCTTTACTCTTCACTGGTAGTTCTTTTTGAACACCTTCAGCATACCCTCTGCAATGTTCACGTACAGGACAAAGTAAACAAGATGGATTTTTCGGTATACAAATTAATGCCCCTAATTCCATCAAACCTTGGTTAAAATAAGATGGATTTTCTATAGAAATAATTTCACGCACAATCTCTTCAAAAACTTTTCTCGTTTTCGGTTTTGCAATATCATCCCACACTGATAAAATACGAGATAATACGCGCATAACATTTCCATCAACCGCTGGCTCTGGTATGCCATATGCAATACTTAAAATGGCACCTTTTGTATATGGTCCCACTCCTTTTAATTTTTCAATTTTCTTTACATCGCTCGGTACTGTCCCGCCGTATACTTCTTTTACCTCTTTTACTGCAGCATGTAAATTTCGTGCTCTAGAATAATAACCTAAGCCTTCCCATGCTTTTAATACTTCTTCATCATCGGCAGTTGCTAGCGCTTCAAGCGTAGGAAACTTCCCCATAAAATTTGCGTAATATGGTTTTACAGCCTCTACCCTTGTTTGCTGTAACATAATTTCTGAAACCCAAACACGGTATGGATCTTTATTTTTTCGCCACGGTAAATCACGTTGTTCTTTTTCAAACCAACCAATTAAATCATTTTGAAACTGTTCTATGTTAAACTCATTTAATATTTCAAGTGTCAAACTTGATCCCCCTCATTTTTTTGCATATACGTACTATTATAAAGATTTTAGGAAAAAATTTAAGTAAGATGACATAGGAAATAGAAGGCAAAGGACTTGAGGTATCGAATAAAAAGAGTTACATTAATAAAAAACGGAGGTGGATTTCTATGGACACAGCCACTCACCTTGTTATGGGCGTTACTCTAGGCAGTTTGGCAACATTAGATCCAGCTATAGCACAAAGTGATATTGGGCCACAAGCAGTGATGCTTGCAACAATTGCCGGTTCCAATATTCCTGACATCGATACAGTTTTAAAATTGCGTAATAACGCTAAATATATAAGAAATCATCGCGGGATTACTCATTCCATCCCTGCAGTGATCCTTTGGTCACTCCTTATAAGTGGCATCTCTTTCGCCTTCTTTTCAGACGCTCCCTATCTGCATCTACTACTTTGGTCATTTATTGCCGTCTTTCTTCATGTCTTTGTGGATATTTTCAATGCCTATGGTACACAGGCATTAAGGCCCTTCACAAAAAAATGGGTAGCGCTCGGCATAATTAATACGTTTGATACTGTCATTTTCTTTATCCATATACTTGCTATCGCCTGTATGCTTGTCGGAGCACATAAAGGCTATACTGCTTTAGCAGCGTATATATTAATGTTTGTTTACTATATCGGCCGCATTATGATGCATCGAAATATTAAAAGTGTAGTATACAAACGTTTCAAAAATGTAGAGAAAGTAATTATTTCTCCTTCTTACAAATTTTATCATTATCATTTAGCCGTCGTTACAACTGAACATTACTACGTAGCAAGATGGCACCGCGGTAACATCCTTGTATACGATAAATTTAATCGCGTACCGTTCCCGAATACCGCCATTATGCAAGCCGCTGTGCGAGATGAAAATATATCTGCTTTCTTATCTTTCTCGCCTGTATATCGCTGGGATATTTTCGATTATGATAACTATTATGAAGTTCGATTTATTGATTTGCGGTATCGAAGTAAAGATTATTATCCATTCGTCGCAATCGTTCAGCTCGATCAAAATTTAAATATTATTAGTTCATATACAGGATGGATTTTCAGCGAAGAGAAACTTCGAAAGAAACTGGAATTGCTTCCACATTAAAAAAAGCGACCTACGTCGCTTTTTTTAATGTTTCAAATGATCTTCTTGATTGATTAAATGGCTATACTTCGGATTATTTGTACGCATTTCATGAAGGCGCCCTCCATGATTATTAACCCATGTTCGTACCACTTGTTCAGTCATTTCCTCACCTTGGTAACGACCTGATTTAGCATAAGTTGTTCGGAAGTCTTCCCACAGTAATTCAACCCATGCACGAGCTTGTGCGTAAGAAAGGTTGTCATTTTTATCTAATAATTCTTTCGTTAATGTTTCATAAATATCATTCATGTTCTATTCTCCTTTTACCTATTTATTCCCTTAATTTCTAAAGGATAGTTTCTTCTATTTTGCACATTCTATAAGTGATACTTCTTAAAGAGGTATCAACTGATAATGAGGGGGCGTTCTTAATGGGTAGACAAGCCGAATTTTGGTCTGAGTCAAAAAACAACAGCAAAATCGACAGTCAACCGAAAGCGAAATCACGCTTCGCTTCGAAACGACCTAACGGCACAATTAACACGCACCCACAAGAGCGTATGCGTGCTGCAAATCAGCAGGAAGAGTAGTACAAATTAAATTCCTACACGAGGTGATAAAGATGAGCTACCGTGACCATTTAGATCGTCGTTCTGAATTATTTAACCATACGTGGACTCGTCCAAAACATGCGAAGGCGCAAGTTAACGGACAGACGCAACAAACCCAGTCTCTCATTATACTGGCAAACGAATGTAAAAAACGCCAATTTTAGAATCTCCTATCTCCTTTAACGCCTACCAAAGATGAAAACCAGAGAGATTCGCTCTCTGGTTTTTATTTTTCTTGTAGCAAGGAAATTGGTATTCCAATCTCTTCATTATCATGTTGCTTATATCCCCAAGCAAATACCCCATTGAAATACGTAATTTTAAATACCACACCAGGTTCTTCTACTAATTCATATGTCTCACCAATATGGAATTTATTTATATCTATCATATAAGCACGAGCCATAGCCATTTTTCTCATTAATACATCGAATTCATTTACAATTCCAAGTTGCTCAGCCTTTACTGCTTGCTCCTTCAAAACCCCAATTTCTTCCCTTAGCTCATGTGGTGTCATTTCACTATAGCGTTTTGGCGTACCCATCTTATTTCCTCATCCCTCTTCACGTTTCATTTGTAAAAATATATCTATCTCATCAATAGAGAATCCTTTTCGATATAACGCTTGCTTCACCTTATTTTCGAATGTCCAACCATCATACTTCTTATATTTCTCATAATATTTATTCCCATGATAGTGTAACGCTTCTTCTTGCTGTTCGTCATCTTTTTCGTCTTTCAATTCTTCCAAGCAAATTTGAATCACATCTCTAGAATATCCTTTACGAACAAGCATTTCATCTAACTTTAGCTTCATTTGTAAAAATGAATGCTTTTGATAAGATTTTTTCTTCTTTTCTATAAGAAACAAAGCATTCTCCATTTGCTTCTCCTTTGGATACTCTTGTAAACTATGTGTAATGATTAAATCCTGAACACCTTTACTTAATAGCCCTCTCCTAATAACAGTTGGACCTTTTTGATTCACATTACTTTGCGTTCGCACGTATGAAATAGCGTACTCTTTATCATTAATATATCGATCATGTAATAATTTCGAAACGACTTCAGAGATGATGGCCTGTCCCACTTCTTTTTTTCGTAAGAAATCTTCTATTTCTTGTTTTGTTCTCATTTGATAGGATAAATAGGAAATCGCTTGTAAATATGCTTTTTGTACCTCTTCATTGTACAAAATATTCCCTAACGCTACTTCATCAATTTCTAAGCCTTTTTGTAACCCATGTTTCATTAAGATTGATTGATTCACACTAAACCCGTACTCTTCGCCTTGACCTTTATCAATATAAATATTAAATCGTTCTTTCGATCGTTTTTGCACTTCTATTTTTGTAATGACAGTCATACTCTCACCTCTCTATTATTTTAACATAGTCAAGGAACGTTTTTTCTTTTCAAGAATATATATAATGAGGAGGAAATGATTGTGAAAATCGCAATTTCTGGTGGCTCTGGCTTTATAGGCAAATCCCTTTCTAGTTTTTTTATTCAAAAGGGATTTACTGTTTACATTCTTACTCGAAAAAAAATTGCTGAAACTTCACACACTAACCTTCAATACGTACAGTGGACACCGGATTTACAGACCTTCCCTCTCTCCTCTATCGATGTAGTTATTAATCTAGCCGGAGAATCTATTAATAGTAGATGGACAAAAAAACAAAAAGAATCAATTTTAAACAGTAGAATTCAAACAACAAAAGGACTCATTAAACAATTACAAACACTTGAAACAAAGCCACACACATTTATTAATGCAAGTGCCATTGGATACTATGGGACATCTGAAACCGAATCTTTTACAGAACAGCAAGAGACTCCAGGAGATGACTTTTTAGCAAACACAGTATATTTGTGGGAGCAAGAAGCATCTAAAGCCCGCTCCATTGGAATAAGAACTGTCTACACAAGATTTGGAGTCGTATTAGGCGCAGATGGAGGAGCTCTTCCAAAAATGCTACTTCCCTATCAATTATATATCGGCGGTACACTTGGATCTGGAAACCAATGGTTATCATGGATTCATATAGACGATGTCGTTCGCATGATTGATTTCATCATTCACAAAAAAGAAATTGACGGACCTTTTAATATTACAGCGCCAACGCCAATACGGATGAAAGAGTTCGGTGAAATTATTGCCACTATAACTAGGCGACCTCATTGGCTACCTGTTCCTTCATTTGTACTTCGCGCTTTACTCGGTGAGATGAGTATACTTGTATTAGAAGGGCAACATGTATTACCCAATAAAGCTATTAAACATGGATATCAATACACATTTCCAACAGTTAACCATGCATTACAAAATATCCTCTTGCATACAATGTAGTACTTTTAAAATACAGTTTTACGGGTAGTCTATCTCCTCCAAGACTTCTTACTTTTTAAACACCGGAGCATTACTACACGAAAAACCTTTCAGTTACTTTGTCTAAACCTATTCTACACATTACAAGGTGACGGAAATGAGGTCTCTATGAAAATATTGCTCAAACAAGCCATTGTATATCCTATTACATCCCAAAAGTTTCAAGGAGATGTACTCGTTATAGGAGAACGCATTGCCGCGGTCAAACCTCATATTGATACTACTCAGGATATGACCGTTATAGATGCACGAGCTCTTCATCTCTTGCCTGGATTTATTGATGTTCATACTCACCTTGGCCTCTACGATGAAGGTACTGGTTGGGCTGGTAATGATGCAAATGAAACATCCGAAGTTTCAACACCACATATCCGTTCTTTAGACGGGATTCATCCTTTTGATATTGCATTTCAAGACGCTGTACAAAATGGTGTTACGACTGTTCACGTGATGCCCGGAAGCCAAAACATTATCGGCGGTACTACTTGCGTAATAAAAACTGCTGGAACTTGCATAGATCATATGATTATTCAGGAACCTGCTGGTTTAAAAATTGCCTTTGGAGAAAACCCTAAAAAGTTCCATAGTAACGGTACAAAAGAATCAATAACACGTATGGGAATTATGGGGTTACTTCGTGAATCATTCTATGACGCACAACACTACGGGCATGAAGCTGATTTTCGAATGCTACCTATTTTAAAAGCACTCCGCCGAGAAATACCGGTACGTATCCACGCTCACCGCGCAGATGATATCACTTCAGCTTTACGCTTTGCGACAGAATTCAATCTTGATTTACGTATTGAACATTGTACAGAAGGACACTTTATTGTTGAAGAGCTTTCGAAACACAATTTAAAAGTTTCAGTTGGACCTACTCTTACGCGACGTTCGAAAATCGAACTTAAAAACAAAACGTGGGATACTTATCATATTTTATCGAAAAATGGAGTAGAAGTTTCTATTACAACCGACCACCCTTATACACCAATTCAATATTTAAATGTTTGCGCTGCCATTGCAGTAAGAGAAGGATTAGATGAGAAAACAGCGTTGGAAGGAATCACTATTTTCCCAGCTCGAAATTTACGTTTGGAGGATAGAATTGGAAGCATTGATGTTGGAAAAGATGCTGACCTCGTGTTATGGACACATCATCCTTTCCATTATTTAGCCAAGCCTGTACTCACTATGATTGACGGAAAAATAATTTACAAAAAAAATAAAAAAAACTAGTTTATTTTTTTGACTAGATACAGTATTATACGATTATAAACTGAATGAAACCATAATCAATTTGTGTCGTGATTATCATTTTCAAATTGATGAATGGGGAAGGCAAATGGTGCGCCACCAGCGTTAGAAACTGGTTCTAGTGGGTTCGATTCCCACCCCGAAATTTTTTAAAGATTGATATAAAAATTTCGAGGGTGGGTGCTTTTTCGTCATGCTACCCTCGTGTGAGGAGGAGTTAGTGTGTTGAAAAAACGCGACTTACACGACAGCCACGTTCTATACGAATTAATGGTGGATCCTGCTGTCTTCCCTTTTGTGCGTCAAAAGGCCTATTCTTATGAAGAATATTTATTTTTAACGAAACAAACAATCGAAGCCGAAGAGCGTGGAGAATTAATCTCACGCACAATTTTAGATGAATGGGGTAACCCCATCGGCACAATTACTTTATTTGATGTGCAAGAAAAAGCTGGATTCCTCGGAACTTGGCTTGGCAAACCATATCATGGTAAAGGATATAATAAATTGGCGAAAGATTCATTTTTTAGCGAACTTTTCTATGAATTAGATATTGAAACGATTTTTATGCGTATTCGTAAAATAAATATTCGGTCTATTAAAGCTGCCGAAAAACTACAATATGTAAATCTAGCAAACGAAACAAGAAAAGCCGTTTATGATGAAATTAACGCGCATGAAGAAGTATATAATTTATATGAAATTCCAAAAGATCAGTATACACTTGCAACAATGCGAGATACAACATTCCAAGAAGCACACCAATTAAAAGAAGCGTAATCTAAAAATTCAGAAATAATAATCAATCATTACTAGTTTGACATATATGTATATCACCCCATGTCTTTGGAAACGATAGATAGTGACTTTAGGACACGAGGTGATTTGTAATGGATAAAAAGAAACATGATAAAGCAAAAAACACATTATCTAGTACACAAGAAGTTCTCTATCAGCGAGAATTTCGAAAAGCAGATCGTGCAGCGGGCTATCGCTCAAAAAGTATTTAAAGTGAAACTGAATAATTAGAAGGTTTCCCCCCTAATTATTCAGTTTCATTACATAAGATTTTCCAATGAATTAGCAAAAAAGGTTCCTTATTTATAAGGAACCTTTTTTGTGGACAACCTTATCCACAAAAACCGTAGAATTGTGCATAAATTACAAAAGTATTTTACGAATTCATTTATTTAAATGAATTCTAAACGTGAGAATTGTGGATAATTTTCTAAAAATTGTGGATTATGTGGATATAGCTGTTAATATTCCGATTTTACTGTCTAATGAAAGCGTAATCCTTTGTGGATAAAGTGAAACTTTAATCAGTGGAAGTTTTGTTTATCCCCACTGATTATTAGCCCTCACCAATCGGGCTTTTGCGGGCAGTTAATCCCCACCTAACTTCTTTGCTTTCGCTGAATTTTGAGGTAGGGGTCTTACTGCCCACAAATAGCGGGATAAGTTAATAATTCACGTTTATTTTTTTTACAACAATAAAAAAAACCCTCTTTAAATGCTTAAAAGAGGGTTTCATATTAAGTAAAAGATTCGGCAAGAACTGGTGATTTAATAGGTATATGATTCGGCTCTGCATGATTTTCTGCCAAAATTGTATCCACAATATGACCAGCTGGCTCAGGACGATAAATATTTTTCATTGCTTCTTTCATCTGAAGAAGCTTCATATCATCTTGTAATAACGCCTCTGTTTTTGCAAAAACTTCACTATCATCACGAATTACAACTGCAGCCCCTTTTTTTTCAAAATACAACGCATTTTCATTCTCTTGTCCTGGGACAGGTTTATATAAAATGACAGGTACTTGTAATGCAGCTGCTTCGCTTAATGTAATACCACCTGGCTTCGTAATCATACAAGAAGTAACACGGAACAATTCATCAATGTTTTCAACATAACCAAATACTTTTAAAGCATCAGAACCTTGTTCCTGTAGTTCCATTAAATCCTGCTTTAAAGCTTCGTTTTTCCCACAAACGACAACTACTTGTAAGTTTGGTACTGACATAAATGACTGGCATAGCTCTTTTACACTCCCTAGCACACCATGAGCACCTGCTACAATTAGTAACATCTTTTTATCCTTACATAACTGATATTTATTATATATAATTGCTGGATTTATCTTTAGCTCAAAACTGCTACGAATCGGAATCCCTGTTTCAACAATTTGTTCTGCAGGTACACCGATATCAACCATCACTTTTTTCACATGATCGGTTGCTACAAAATAACGATCTACTTCTCGATGGATCCATATTTTATGCACGCAAAAATCCGTTAATACGTTATAAACAGGAATAGAAATACCTATTTGCTTTTTCAATTCTGGTACAGCGATGATTGGAAAGGTATTAATAACAATATCCGGTTTCTCCACCTGTAATAGCGTCTTCAAACGCTTTCTCCCAAAATTCGCATACCAAGATGCTATTTTTTTATCATAAATTTTCTCTACACCATAATAAAACAAACGATATAATTCTTTTCCTACCGTATAGCTTTTTAAATATAAATATTTTGTAATATCGGTTATAACTGGATGTGATTCTCCAAACAAGTCGCATACAATTACATCTTCGATTCCTTTTTGACGAAATGTTTGTTCTAATGTTTTTGCCACTTGCACATGACCGTTACCGTAATGTGCAGTTAATATTAAAACCTTGGGGTTTTTTATCAAACAAATCCACTCCTAGCTTTTTGTTTCTCCATATTGCATATACGACAATAGGAAAAACATTTTCCTTAAAAACTACATACTCGGATTCTAATACTTTCCTGTTAGCTATGTATCTGTCGTGGATATGCAAAGCATATAAGATTGACCCCTTAATCCTATCTGTGCTCATATCTTTACATTATACTTTCCTATAAGAGCTTTCGCAATAACTTACAAATGTTCTATATTCCATAATACTCACTCTTTTACTTCTTAATTCTTTTTACTATTTTGATTTCCCTTTACAATTATGTAAATTTCTCCGCTTATTCTTTACAAAAATATGGATATTCCCTTTTCAGTATACTCTTTTCTAAATATATACTCTAGATTTTATTATGAAGAAACAAAAAGCCTAACCAAATGTTTAGGTTAGACTGCTTGTAAAATATGTTTTGCATGTTCAACATTTTCTTCTGTCGGTGGATTCACATCCGCAAGTGGATACTTATGTCCAAGTGCCTCCCATTTATAAACACCGAGCTTATGATATGGCAGCACTTCCACTTTCTTAACATTAGATAGACTTTGAATAAAGTTTGATAATTTTTGCAAATCCTCTTCACCATCGGTAACGCCGGGAACCAATACATGTCTTACCCAAATTGGTTTCTTTCTATCCGATAAATAACGAGCAAATTGTAAAATGTGTTCATTTGGTTTCCCTGTTAATTTACGATGTTTCTTTGAATCAATATGCTTCAAATCCAATAAAACTAAATCTGTATACTCCATTAAAATATCTAGCTTATTTTGGAATTCTGGTTCTTCAGAATAACAACCGCCAGAAGAATCGATTGTTGTATGGATACCAGCTTCTTTGCACTTTTTAAACAACTGGGTTAAGAAGTCTAGCTGTAATAGTGGCTCTCCACCGCTAACTGTTATACCGCCTCCAGAAGCTTCAATAAATGGAAGGTAACATGTCACATCCTGCATCACTTCTTCAACTGTTATTTCTTTACCTTTACCGATTTCCCATGTATCAGCATTATGACAATATTGACAACGTAATAAACACCCTTGTGTAAATATGACATAACGAATCCCTGGGCCATCAACAGTACCACAAGACTCTACAGAATGTATTCTTCCTTTTACCATGTTACTTCCTCCTTTATTGAAACAGCCTCCCTCCGCTATATATTAAAAGCGGAGGGACACTTTTTTCACTTACATGCTTTCATGCATTGTACGGTTTATTACATCAATTTGTTGTTCACGAGTTAATTTAATAAAGTTAACAGCGTAACCAGATACACGAATTGTTAATTGTGGATATTTTTCAGGATGCTCCATTGCATCCATTAATGTTTCACGGTTAAATACGTTAATATTTAAGTGGTGTCCTTCTTTTATTGCATATCCATCAAGCATAGATACTAAGTTGCGTACTTGTACATCATCTTCTTTACCAAGTGCTTTTGGAATAATAGAGAATGTATTTGAAATACCATCTTGTGCATCTTCATATGGTAATTTAGCTACAGATAATAATGATGCTAATGCACCTTTTGTATCACGGCCATGCATTGGGTTTGCGCCCGGTGCAAATGGTTCTCCAGTACGACGTCCATCTGGAGTGTTACCAGTTTTCTTACCGTATACAACGTTAGATGTGATTGTTAAGATTGACATTGTATGAACAGAATTACGGTATGTTTTATGTTTGCGAATCTTGTTCATAAATGTTTTCACAAGATTTACTGCGATTTCATCTACACGATCATCATTGTTACCGTATTTAGGGAAATCTCCCTCAATTTCGAAATCAACTGCAATACCATTTTCATCACGAATTGGTTTTACTTGTGCATATTTAATTGCACTTAAAGAGTCTGCTACTACAGATAATCCAGCGATACCTGTTGCCATTGTACGAAGAACATTTGTATCGTGAAGTGCCATTTCAATACGTTCATAGCTATATTTATCGTGCATATAGTGAATTACATTTAATGTATTTAAGTATAGACCAGCTAACCATTCCATTGTCATATCGAATTTACGCATAACTTCTTCATAATCTAATACTTCAGAAGTAATTGGTGCGTATTCAGGACCAACTTGTGCTTTTGACTTTTCATCTTTACCACCGTTAACCGCATATAGTAATGCTTTCGCTAAGTTTGCACGTGCTCCGAAGAACTGCATTTGTTTACCAATTCTCATTGCTGATACACAACAAGCAATACCGTAGTCATCACCGTAGTCAGCACGCATAATGTCATCATTTTCGTATTGAATTGCTGATGTTTTAATAGACATTTTTGCACAGTAGTTTTTAAAGTTCTCTGGTAATTGTTTAGACCAAAGAACTGTTAAGTTTGGTTCTGGTGCTGGTCCTAAATTATCTAATGTATGCAAGAAACGGAATGAGTTTTTTGTTACTAACGGACGACCGTCTAACGCCATACCACCGATAGATTCAGTTACCCAAGTTGGATCTCCAGAGAATAGTTCATTATAATCAGGTGTTCTTGCAAATTTCACAAGACGTAATTTCATAATGAAATGGTCAACAATTTCTTGTGCTTTTTCTTCTGTTAAAGTACCATTTGCTAAATCTCTTTCAATGTAAACATCTAAGAATGTAGAGGTACGTCCAAGGCTCATTGCTGCCCCATTTTGCTCTTTAATTGCTGCAAGATAAGCAAAGTATAACCATTGGAAGGCCTCTTGTGCATTTGTAGCTGGCTTAGAAATATCGAATCCATGAGAAGCAGCCATCTGTTTTAACTCTTGAAGTGCACGCATTTGCTCAGATAATTCTTCACGTAAACGCATTGTATCTTCGCTCATTACACCGCCAGTTAAATTATAATCAGCTTTTTTCGCTTCAATTAAATGATCTATACCATATAGCGCTACGCGGCGATAGTCACCGATAATACGTCCACGTCCATACGCATCTGGAAGACCAGTAATAACACCTGATTTACGAGCCGCTTTCATTTCTGGTGTGTATGCATCAAATACACCTTGATTATGAGTTTTACGCCAGTCTCTGAAAATCTTGCTAAGTTCTTTATCCATTTCATATCCATACGCTTCACAAGCTTGTTCTGCCATACGAATACCACCATATGGTTGTAAAGAACGTTTAAATGGTTTATCAGTTTGGAAACCGACCACTTTTTCAATATCTTTATTTAAATATCCTGGTTCATGTGATGTAATAGAAGAAACAATTTTTGTATCCATATCAAGAACGCCACCGTTTTCACGTTCCTTTGTTGTTAAATCCATTACTTGATCCCAAAGTTGTTTCGTTGCTTCAGTTGCTTCCGCTAAGAAAGAGTCTTCTCCATCGTAAACGTTTACATTATTTAAAATGAAATCGCGAACATCAATCTCTGCTTTCCATTTTTCACCTTTAAAGTTTTCCCACGCGCTTTTTACATTTTCTAATACTTGAGTCATCCTAATCTCCTCCATTTTTGATTAGTACAGGACTACGTTTTTTTATATAACAGCTTACACACTTAGAATACTACTTTTTTTCGGAAGTGGACGAAATAGTTGTGACATGTTTGTGAAATGTTGAGCAAACTACTACATACATAGTGTTAACCTCATATAAAACTCTTTAGAATTAACCCTTTCTTTAATTGTAT
Source organism: Bacillus sp. RC51 (assembly GCF_044908115.1). Classification (NCBI taxonomy): domain Bacteria; kingdom Bacillati; phylum Bacillota; class Bacilli; order Caryophanales; family Bacillaceae; genus Bacillus; species Bacillus sp. RC51. Next base: position 29,353 of record NZ_JBIYCW010000009.1, read on the forward strand.
TTTTTTGGTATTCTTATATACGAGTCCTATTTTGTAATATAAGAACGATACCCATTGTAGAGCTGTAATACTCTTATCTCCTAATCTGTTATAGTTTTTATAACAGAGCAAAAAAGTGTACATACGTTGTACACTTTTTTTGTTACCACTATAAAACATCTCTTTTTCTATTTCCATCGTAAAATCCACCACGACTGTTTGTTAATGCAATTAATTGCTCTAATCCTTCTATATGATCACCAATAATTCGAAGGACAGCTGGAGGATGACCTATTTTTGCGAAATGTTCACTGGGACGAATACGGTTCATCTTATCAACATCGACACGACTTACACAAGCAATTTCAAAACCTGAAAGTACAGCTTTCACTTGTGCTACACAAGGTGACAATAATGATTTATACCCTATTTCCTTCAAACAAGTACGACTAAACGCATTAGGTACAGCAATAAGAGAGCCTACTCCTAAATCTTTTCTATCACAAGCTAAATTTAATGCATATTTAAATGCTGTTACAAGATGAATTGGTACTCTCAAATCTAAATAATGATTTAAATCATTTAATGCGACATCCGTTCCATCTGCAATAGCTTTTGCAAAGGGATATAGCTCACTAGCTGGAATAACAAAGTCACCGTCTATAAATAAAACAATTTCTCCTTTTGCAAAATAAGTTCCAAGCGAACGCCCCACATCGTTTCCAAGTGCTTCTTTATACACAATTGTTGTTGCTCCCTTGTCTTTTGCAATTGTTGCCGTTTTATCGGACGAACCATTTACAACAACGATGATTTCAAAAGGTTCAATTTTGCGAAGCTCTTCTATAACGTTTCCAATTGTTTTCTCTTCATTTTGCACAGGAATAATTACCGATAATTGCTCTCCTTTATACAAATTAGATGTAACGCCCCATCCTTGATAAAAATCTTCAAAATTTAGAGTATGATAGACACTCTCTCTTTTCCTATTTCCATCATAATATCCTCCGCGCCCATCGCTGCCTAATATCCGCTCTGCTACAGCTTCTATATGATCACCTATCATTCGTTTTTCAGATTGAGAAAGATCCGTGCCATATGCAGCATGCTCGAATGGACGAAATTTATTTGGCGTAATAACGTCAATTGCACAATGACGACTAATTCTCCATTTACTTTGTGCTAGGCGTAGATGAGCCACAATAGGATTAACAAAACATTCGTCTCCAATACTTTGCACAACTTCCTTCGTCAGCGCATGAGGTACAGATAATAAAGAATCAATTTTTAATTCTTCACGCTCTAACATTGCATTTAATATTTGGCGCCATACTGTCACGGAGTGCGGTTTTTGTTTCTTTAAAAATAATGCGTCCAAATTATTTAAAACGATGTCCGCCTGATCATGTAAAATCGGATTAAGGAATAATTGTAATTTTGAAGTTTGAATAGCAAAATCTCCATCTACAAACAGTAATACATCACCTATCGCATGTTTTGCACCAACTGCGCGTCCAACGTCGTTACCAAGTGACTCTTTATGCTGGATTACTGTACATCCTAAGCTCTCAGCAATCGCTTCTGTACCATCATTACAACCATTTGCTACTACAATAATCTCTACTGGATTCAATGGTTTTACCGATTGAACCACATCTGAAATCGTATCCACTTCATTACATACGGGAATAATAACTGATAACGACTTAGCCATTGTTTTCTTCACGAAACCATTTAATAGTTTCTTTCAATCCTTGTTCCCACGTTACTTTCGCTTGAAACTGAACAAGTTCTCTTAATTTCGTTACGTCTGGTCTTCTATTTGGAATCTCTTCAAATCCATGTGGATATACTTCCTCAAATGGAACGTGCACAATTTTGGAAATAGACTTCGTTAATTTTTTTATATCTTCCGCTACTACCCTTATATTTTTTTCATTCTCAGAACCTATATTAATAATTTCACCATTTACCTTCTCATCCATTGCACGAATTGTTGCCTCGACCGCATCACTTACATACGTAAAGCAGCGTGTCTGCTTTCCATCTCCATACACGAGAATATCGTCACCTTGCAAAGCCGCACGAATAAATCGTGGAATTACTCCTGCGTACGGACCATCTTTCGCTCTTGGACCATAAATATTAAAATACCGAACAATCGTTACAGGTAAACCTTCTAATGTGTACCCTAAACATAATGTTTCCTCTAACGTTTTACAAATTGCATAACTCCAACGTATTTTGGAAGTTGCACCGTATAAACGATCTCCTTCTTCAGAGAATGGTGGCTCTCCCTTTCCATATACTTCAGAAGTAGATGCAAATACTACTTTCTTCTTCCCTTTTAACGCTGCTTGTAAAATATTTCTCGTTCCATCGAAATTTGTTTCAATAAGCTCTACACTTTTTTCCATTGTAGTTTTGACTCCCAAAATTGCCGCTAAATGAAACACCACATCATGTTGATTCACTAATTCATAAATTGAATTTTTATCTAAAACGCTTATTGGAATAACCCGGAGCTCTTTCATTAACTCATTATGATATTTATTTTTTCCTTTATAGAAGTTATCCACAATAGTAACTTCATAACCTCTTTTCACCAACTCTTCAGCTAAATGCGAACCAATAAATCCTGCTCCACCTGTAATCAAACATTTTTCACTCATACACTCACCTTCTTTACGATTCCACGTGTATCTATTAATCGCTCAATCCCTTTAAAAAGATTCCAATCGATACTAGAGTGATCCGTTACAATTAAAATACAATCTGCTTGTTTAATTCTTTGTTCATCTAATGGAACAGATTGATATAGTGTATCTCCAATTTTCGCTGTAGAAATATACGGATCATGATATTCTATCTTGTATCCTTCTTTTATTAATAATTGAATAATTGGCAACGCCGGTGATTCTCTCAAATCATTTACGTCTTTCTTATATGCAATCCCTACTATTAAAACCGTTGCGGGTGATTGCACCATGTCTTTTACTTTCCGGACTATTTTCTCTGGCATTTCTTCATTAATTACATGTGCCGCCTCAATTAATCGGCTAATTGCTCCATTCTTTTTTATTCTCCATTGAAAATATAAAGGGTCTACCGGTATACAATGTCCCCCTATTCCTGGTCCTGGCCAATACGGAGTAAATCCAAATGGTTTTGTAGATGCTGCTTCAAGTGCCTCATAAAAATTAATATTCAAACTTTCACAAAGTATATTTAGCTCATTTACTAATGAAATATTAACTAAGCGCTGAATATTTTCAAATAGCTTACACATCTCGGCTACTTTCGGGGAGCTAACTGGAACGATTACATCAAATATAGTGCTATACAAATCCTGTACTTTTTGTTTACACTGCTCGGTTTGTCCACTAATAACTTTTGGAATTGTTTCGACTGAATACTGGCTATTCGCTGGGTCAATTCGCTCTGGTGAATAGCCAATATAATAATCTTCTCCTACCTTTTTACCTGTTTGAGAAATAATCGGAATGATAACTTCCTCCAGTGTACCTGGATATGTGGAGCTTTCAAAAATGAAGGTTTGTCCTTTTTGAAGGTTTTGTTGTATATAATGGGAGGCTGAAATGAGGGCACTTAAATCTGGTTCTTTCTGCTCATTAATTGGGGTTGGCACGGTCACAATAACATAATCGCTACGCTTAAAATCCGCAACACCTTTATCTGGTGTATTCACTATTAATCTTCTTTCGTTTATTAAGCCTTGTAATACTTTAGAAGAAACATCAGGAATATAACTTTCTCCTTTAATTATTGATTCTATCTTCCTAGTATCTTTATCTAATCCCAGTACAGCATGTCCTCTTTCTGCAAAAAGGACCGCTAAAGGAAGGCCAACATATCCTAATCCAATAATGGTTACTTTACTACTAGCATTCATCTATATTCTCTTCTTCCCTTCTCAATTGTAGTATTATATCTCTATCCCTTTCTCCGTCTGTAAAACTCCCGCGCCCATTCGTATGTTGTAATAAATAAGCAATCGCCTCAAGCTGATCACCGAAAATACGATCGAATGCAGGAATTCGTCCATTTACAAACCCATGCTGCTCTGGACGTACTCGATTTGTTTTTATAACATCTACGAATTCCACTGTTGTAATAGAACATTCTTCTAAAATAGCTTTCATTTGAGCTAGTGGTGGAATGATAAGAGAATCATATCCAATTTTCTCTATTACCTTTTTATGCATAGCATGTGGCACTGCCGTCAATGAGTTGTTCCATAAATCTGGTCGTTTCGCTACCAAATTCACGAAATATTTACCCATACTAATTGGATCTGCCGGGTGAAACATATCTAACAAACATTGCAAATCATTTAACGCCACATCATTTCCGTCTTCAATAGCATGCAAAAATGGAATTAGCTTTTTTGCCGGAATAACAAAATCGCCATCAACAAATAAACAAATATCTGCCGTAGCATGCATAGCCCCTATCGCTCGTGCTACATTATGTCCAAGTGCCTTCGCGAATTCAACTACAATAACATTCTCTAGCTTTGCTTGTTTAATTGTCTCGGCATCTGCTCCATTCGCAACAACTATAATTTCATCTACACCTGCTTTTTTCACTTCCTGTATGACAGATCTTATAGTCATTTTTTCTTCTGATACGGGTATAATAGCACTGTATTTCGCTTTTTCCTTTTGTAATAAAACTGGTTTATACTTCCCTATAAACTCTCTATCCCTGTTTCCCTCCGAAAAACCGCCACGTTTACCATATGTTTCGATTACGTATTGCAAAGCACGTAAATGATCGCCCATAATGCGACTAGTCGCTTTCGGATAAGGAGAACCAGGTGATGTACCAGTATGCACAGGACGAACTTTATTTGTATGAATTACATCAACCGAAGCCATATCGACAATATCTACTCCTCTAGACATCGCCATCGCTTGAAATAGCGCTGGATCTGCTAAGTTCCACCACCCAAGATTCTGAATAATTTCCCTACTCATCGCATGTGGAATTGCAATTAAAGAACCAACAACAAGCTCTTTTTTATTCAAATAACGATTCAACATACATTTTCCAACTGTTGTATAATGTGGTCTCATCTTTAAATACACAGACCATGTTAAATTATTCACAACGATTTGATGACCCTGCTGAATTCCTTTCACGAAACGTTGTAGTTCTTTACTCTCAATGACAATATCACCGTCTAAAAACAATATAATTTCACCTTGTGCTTCTTTAGCTCCAACTGCCCGTCCCACATCATTACCGAGGGGATTTCTATAGTAAATCACATGACAATTATGCTCTAATGCGATTTCCCTCGTTCCATCTGTCGATCCATTATCTACTACAATAATTTCATACGGTTCGAGCTTCTCTACTTCTACTAAAACTTGTGATAAAGTACTTGCTTCATTATGCGCTGGAATAACAACTGATACTCTCATGCTTGTATCACGCTTACCCTTCCAAACGAACATAAGAAATAATAGGAATACGTACAACCACATCTTCCGGTGGTCCATAAGAAGGAGAAGTACGAACACTTACTGCCCCGTCCGTCACAGATAAAAGAATGCCTGCAACAATTTCTACAGCTGTCACAACTTGCACTAACTCACCAACATGCTTACGCAATTCATCAGTAAATAACATATATAGGTCTCCTTTCTTACACTTCTTTAATTGATATAATACTTGTAAATGGTAATAAAACTTCTGTTCCAATTCCTTCTTGCAATGTTAAGAAATCATCACCAACTGCTACAATAACACCTGTTAACTGTCCAACTGTCACAGTAATTTCTACGTTTTTACCTAAATACTGCTTTGCAATTTCTTTAAAAGGTGATATATTACATTCTTTCAAAATGTTACAAATAATAGATTGAAATTGACTTGATTCTATAAATTCTTCCGTAGCTTGCTTAGAATTTCTTTGAATAAACTTCGCGAAGTTTTGTGAAAATAAAAGTCGTTCCACAGCAGGCAATAACTTATTATCTAAAAAATAATCTAATTGTCTATTAAACAATCTCGATAACTTTTTCCAATACTTACCGAACAGACACATACACTTCTCCTCCTATTATTTTTAAATTATAAAAAATACATCCATACATCTTAATCTATACAAAACAGGCTTTTTTTGTGATAGGTAAGACATACATTTTCTAAAAGAAATAATTGTTTCAGAGCATAAAAAAAGATAGATGGTTTCCCATCTATCTCTTTGTTAATCTTTAATTTTTAATTGTCACAATGGCAGCTACGCCGTAATATACCGCTCTTGATAATTCTGCTTGTCCGGATATAGAAGCTGTAACAAGGGATCCACCACTTGCCGAAAAATATTTTGCAGCTTCTAACGGAATACCATCTTCTTTCACATCAATATGTGTTCCATCTTGCCAGTCTATTTTCTGCATTGTTGCTGAAAAGTCCCCAGTCACTTTACCAATTTCCTTACCATTCATCTCTAAAAATATCCATTCCCATTTTGTTAAACTTAGTACTTGTTTCAACTCTCCAATTTTCTTTCCATTTACACTATAAAATATATAGAAGTTACGCACGCCCATCTTCTTTTGAACACGCAGCAACCTTTCTCCCGATTGATTATATAAATAAAATTGTTGCTTATGTAGTCCCTTAAAAAGAAAAGAAAGTGCACCTTTCCATATACTTTGAATAACGGAATTATACTCTTCTTTTAAAAACCCTACTGCACTGCCATCTAATCCAAAGTACGTTATTACTTGAAATACCCCTACCTCTCTACGAACAACGAACTTTTGTTGTTCAAATAATCTAGAGCTCCCTATATTACAATTATCCTGTCTAAGCATTTTTGCTCTTCGTTTTTCTATAAAACTATATATTAGTAATCCAAACGCTGGTAGCAAAATACCTATTAATTTCAGAATTTCTTTATCTGAAGTGAATATTGTTCCTTTTTTATATTCCATAACTAATCCAATTACAACGATAATCCATACAATGATAGCTATAAACAAAGTTCGTTTCGCATTGCGTGCATGATGCTTATGTATACTCATAAACCTCCCCCTTTTCCATTTATTTCATTATCGCACCGCACATATATTTCCTCAATGCAAAAAAAACTATCCAAAAGGACAGTCTTTTACACTTCTATATTTCGTAACATCGTATAAATGTCGTTATTCACTTTACCAAATGATTTAATGTTATTTTGAATGTTAGATAATAAAACCACATATACACTACCATTTTTACTAAAACCATTTAAGCAATTCCAACCTGGCATTACACCGTGATTTGAATAGCTTCCTGGATCTACATACCAGCCAAATCCATAATCCTTTTTCACGGCTGTAAACATTTGATTATAACTCTCTTTTGAAATTAATTTTCCAGAAAAGAGTGCTTCATTAAATAAATATAAATCATGCGCGCTCGTATATATATCACCACAACCATATAGTTGTGACATGCTCGGAATATTAGGTGTTGTCATATTGTTATTCACTATTTTATAACCCGTTGATGGGAATCTTGTTTGTTCCAACGCTGTACCGAAACCAGAATGTTTCATACCCGCAGTCGCAAAAATATGTTGTTTTATATATTCTTCGAGCGACTGTCCACTTACCTTCTCAGCAATGTAAGCAAGTATAGAGTAGTTCGAATCGGAATACTTCCATTTCTCTCCTGGACTCCCGATACGCTTTTGATTTCCTATCCGCTTTATCAGTTCTTCATGAGAAATATCCTCTTTTCCCTGCTCATATTCCGGAATGCCTGATGTATGTGTTAATAGATGTTTTAACTGAATGCTATTACCTTGAGGAAAGTCTGGAATATACTTTGCAACTGTATCCTCTACTTGTAACTTATTTTGATCTTTGAGTTGCATAATAGCAGTCGCCACAAATGCTTTTGAAATAGAACCAATATAAAAGGTCGTCTCTGAATTATTCGGCACTTGCTTCTCTTTATTAGCCATGCCGTATCCTTTATTCACAAGAACTTTCCCATTCTTCACAATAACAGCTGTCCCACTAAATCCCATGCTCTGTAAATATTGATCCAATTGAGCGTTTTCATTAATTTCTTGAGGCGGTCCTTCAGCAGGTTTCTCTATAACTTGCGCCTGTTTTATCTGTTCTTCCTGTTCTTTTTGTTTTCTTTGTTTTTCAGCTTCTTGCCTTTTCACTTCTTCTATCTTTTTTATCTCTTCTTGTTTTTTCATTTCTGCTGCTGCTTTTAAAGTTTCCTCTTTTTTATTATGCGCAACAATTTTTGTATACATGAAATATACAAGTGAAAATAGTAGGACGAGAATGATTGTTCTTTTTATGTATACAATCGGACGACGTACTTTCCCATTAACAGTATTTTTTTCCTGATCCATGATTACCTTTTTCCCCTTATTTACCGATAATTTAATTCATCTACACAAGACTTTCTCCAAATCATTTCAGTAGATTATAGACATTCCATTCTATGTCATCCCTACTTTATCACGCGCTGAACATATTACCAACCTATATGTATAAAAAAGAAAAAGAAAATTTACAAAAGTAAGATTCCCTTTAAAATTTCAACATAATAAAAGAGGATATCCTGTAAAAGACTGGTGTTATCAATCTTTTTGGATATCCTCTTATCTAACTATTTATACGTGTTTTTTCATATCATCGGCAACAGATTCAACATTTGTACCTACGATAACTTGTACACTTGTGTTACTTAATTTCATAACGCCTTTTGCACCTGCGCGTTTTAATGCTGGTTCATTTACTAAACTTGCATCTTTCACTTGTAAGCGTAAACGCGTTGCACAGTTATCAATAACTGCTAAGTTTTCTTTTCCGCCTAAAGCTGCTACGTAAGTTTCACCAATTGAACCTGCAACTGGTGCATCACCCTCTTCAGCTAACTCATCGTCATCTTCACGACCAGGAGTTTTCAAGTCGAACTTCTTAATTAAGAAGTAGAATACTGCAAAATAAATTGCTGCATAAATTAAACCGATTCCTGCTAATAATACAGGTTTTGTTGCAATACCGAAGTTTAAAACGTAATCGATTGCACCGGCACTAAATGAGAAACCATCATGAATGCCCAGTGTTGTTGTAATGAATAAAGAAAGACCTGTTAATACTGCATGAATACCATATAGTACTGGAGATAAGAACATGAATGAGAATTCAATTGGTTCTGTAATACCAGTTAAGAATGAAGTTAATGCTAGGCCACCTAACATACCTGTAACCATTTTACGTTTTTCTGGTTTCGCAGCCGCAATCATTGCGAAACATGCTGCCGGTAAACCGAACATCATGATTGGGAAGAAACCAGTCATAAACATACCTGCTGATGGATCTTTTGCGAAGAAGCGTGCAATATCACCATGAACGATATCACCAGCTGCGTTTGTAAAGTCACCAAGTACAAACCAGAAGTATGTATTCATTACGTGGTGTAAACCGATTGGAATTAATAAACGGTTTAATAATCCGAATAAACCAGCACCAACTGAACCTAAGTTTACGATACCGTGTGCTACTGAATCAATACCACTTTGAATTGTTGGCCAAATTTGACCGAATACTAATCCTAAAAGAAGCATTACAATTGAAGTAATGATTGGTACGAAACGTTTCCCCGCAAAGAAACCTAACCATTCTGGTAATTTAATCTTATGGAATTTGTTATATAGTAATCCAGCAACAACCCCAGCAATAATACCACCAAGTATGGCCATATTTATTTTTGGCGTTAACGCCGCTGCTTTTGAAACTTTTGTCATTGTATCTGCTAATTTAGTTGGATCTGCTGAACCGACTAAATCCTGAACACTTTTCAATTTATCATTCAGCTCTGCTGCTGAATATGCCTTACTTAGAGCGTTCGTTGTATTTTGTAAAACAAGATATCCGATTGCCCCAGCAAGTCCTGCTGCTCCACTACCATCAATAGACAAACCTATTGCAACACCAATTGCAAAAATAAGTGCTAAATTATCAAAAATTGCTGCACCGGCCTGTGCCATAACAGGAATATTAAATACATCTTCTTGCCCTAAACGAAGCAATAATCCTGCTGCTGGTAGCACTGCGATTGGAAGCATTAACGCTTTACCAATACGTTGTAAAAACTGCAACATTTTAATTCCCCCTATCAAATTTATGAAATCGTTATCATTATAAGTACGCCTTAGAAAACGCTTTCTATTTACATAACCATAATAACATATAGTTGTATAGATGTGTAGTTTTTATTTCCGAACTTTTTATGGATAAATCTCCTATTTCCAAACTGTTATATAAAAGGAAAATTCTCCTTTTTTAACACGGAATAATCGAAACTGAAGACTCACTATAGAACATTCAACTTTCGTTTTATCATTCCACTTTTTCATGTTATTATTTATTTCCGAGCATATCGGGAAAAGTAAACTTAGTTAATTCGAAATAGGAGCGTTGGTACTATGCAGTGCATTGAAACAAACAACTTACAGCAGTTGTTAGAACAAGTAAAACCATATACGAAAAAAGGAAAACTTGCTACTTATATCCCCGAACTAGGAAATGCAAATCCAGATGATCTAGGGATTGCTATTTTTCATAAAGAAACAGAATATATCCATGCTGGTAACTCACAAACACTATTTACTCTTCAAAGTATTTCTAAAGTAATTACACTTGCCCTTGCCCTTTTAGACCGTGGTGAAGAATATGTATTTTCTAAAGTTGGAATGGAACCAACTGGTGACCCATTTAATTCTATTATTAAGCTTGAAACGACAAGTTCTTCCAAGCCTCTTAATCCAATGATTAATGCAGGTGCATTAGCTATTACAAGTATGCTAGCTGGTAATGATAACGAGGAGAAGATGGAACGCATTCTTCAATTTGTGCGTGATATAACAGACAATCCTACTATTAGTTATTCTTCTAAAGTTGCCACTTCTGAATTAGAAACAGCTTACTTAAACCGTTCACTTTGTTACTATATGAAACAAAATGGCATCATCGATAACGATATTGAAGAACTTATGGATTTATATACGCGTCAATGTGCAATTGAGGTTAACTGTATCGATCTAGCACGTATTGGTTTAATCTTTGCAATGGATGGGTATGATCCTTATAAAAAGAAACAGATCATCCCTAAACATATTACGAAAATTTGTAAAACATTTATGGTTACTTGCGGGATGTATAATGAATCTGGTGAATTTGCAATTCGTGTTGGAATCCCTGCAAAAAGTGGTGTAGCGGGCGGAATTTTCGGCTGCGTAAAAGGCGAAATGGGAATCGGTATTTTCGGACCAGCTTTAGATGCAAACGGAAATAGTATCGCTGGTTTTAAAATTCTTGAATTACTTTCTGCCCAAGAAGGTTGGAGTATGTTTTAATTTAGAAGTTATCCTGCTATATTGGCAGGATTTTTTATTTCACAAAAATCCGTTCTACTAGGCATCAACACACTTCAAAAAACAGTAATAAAAGTTCTCTTTATTATGCATATTTGCTCCCCCCTCCTGAATAATATAGTACAACCTAGCGCTGTATGTGGAGGTGTAAAAGATGAAACTCATATTTCAAATGGAGAAACAACCTGTTCTCGAAAAAACAATTCTTCTTTTCATATTGAGTATTGTAGAAAGTTTGAAACTAAAAGTTGTTTCACTCGATGAAGCTCACCGATACATATTCAATTTAGAAGTGCTTGAACTATTAATGGATCGGAACATCGATGATCAAGTACTAGAACTTATTCATTTCGGAATGGGACTTGAAGACATTTACCATGTACTTCCCGAAGAACTTGAGCATAGTATCGAAGAACTGAAATGGCTTTGTATTCAAGTTTTAAGTGAGTACAGTATGCATGATGATGAATGTGCACAACTAATTGAAGATATACGCTAAAAAGCACCTATGCAGGTGCTTTTACTTTTTTAAACCTTTTTACACACAAAGATTTGTATAATACTTACAATCTTTCATTACCGTGAAAAGATTTCACGTCGATATATGCAATTTCTTAGTGTATTTCCAAGGAAATACTCGAATACTGTTTTCCCTATCATTCTTACAACAATTGATCAATTCCAATAAGAATTAATAACACACCTGCAATTATAGTTGCCCATTTCCCTAAGTATTCAGCTAAAAATCTTTTACCAACATACGTAAAACCACTAATACAAATAAAACTAAAAACTCCAGAAATACATGCCGTAAGCCAAAGATTTAAATTTGTTACTCCAGCATCAAATCCACCTGCAATATTGTTTATGGACAATGCAACTCCTAAAACAATTGCTTCAGAAAAACTAATTGTTTTAGAACCATCAAAATCTGCTTTTTCTGGATCACGTAAAACCCCCATAAGTACACTACTATCTTTAGATTCTACGGTATCTTTTTGACTCAAGAAAGGCTGACATAAAATAAACACCCCGATTATTCCTAAAACTATTGCTCCAATAATGTTTGCTGTGAACTCTGAAATAAATAATGCGATCCAATTCCCAAAAAATCCAGCTAGTAAAGTAAATAAAAATCCAAAAAATGCGATGATAAAATTATTAAGCCACGAAATTCTAATTTTACGAATGCCATATGCAATCCCAACACCTGCATTATCTAAATTAGACGCAATCCCGATTAAAAAAATTGAAAATAAACCTGCCGTACTCATCGTACAGTCACCCCTTTTCTCACTTTTCATTGCATATTATGAAAATGTTGAGCAACTGTGCCTGTCTGTTTCATATACTTGTAATAAATGCTCAACATTTTTTCAACGATAGACAATAGAAAAGGAGTGCCTACATTATGCCCAATGAAAATCCAAATGAGCGGCTCGGTAAATTAATAAAGAAACTGTTAAAGGAGCGGGCTCTATCTATGCGCCAACTAGGAACACTTACAAATATTGATCCTGCAACAATTTCAAGAATAATTAATGGCAAACAACAACCGAAGCAAAACCATTTACAAAAATTCGCAAACTGTCTACAAGTTCCACCGCAATTATTACTTGATGAAATGTACCCTGACTCTCCACACATAAATAAGGAAAAAGCAGATATGTACACATCTCTCGATACAATTCAACAAACATTACAATCCTCTAACCTATTCGACTTCGAATACACAACAACTCGTGTAAAACAAGAACTTGAAAATTACGAGCGCTATGCTCAAACTACTGAAGGCGAAAAACGTATTCACGAGAGTTTCAAAAGTAAAATAGAACAAATTGATAGTGCTGGTCCTTTCATTGAGCAATTAACAAATATGTACCAACAATTTTGTACAGAAACCATTTCAACCGAAGAGCGTGCAATTATTGGGGGTGCCTTACTATATTTCATTTTATCAACAGACATTATCCCCGATTATCTTTTTCCAATCGGCTATTTAGATGATGCGATTGCCGTTGAATTAGCTAAAGAGAAATTAATTGAAATAAAACGAAAAACATAGAAAAATAAAGAACTATTTCAGTTGTTTATGTTCAACTCTGAAATAGTTCACTAAAAAAGCGTACAAGTACATACCTGTACAATTTCAATATACTAATCTATTTTTTTGTATGACACCATTCATATATGAACGCTGTTATTACTTTTGTAAATTCAATTAACTGCTCAACTTCAACTTTCTCATTTATTGAATAAGCTTCTTCTAATGTACCTGGTCCGTAAATAACAGCTGGAATGTTAAACTCACTAAACCATCCGCCATCAGTTACCGTTGCTGACATATTTAAAATTGCATTTTTAGATAAAATAGATTCATGTACTGAACTTAGCGTTTTTACAGCAACATGTTCGCTATCTACTTCTAAAGAAGGAAAAATTTCGCCACGATCCACAATCATTGATTCTCCGCCCCACTTAAATTGTGGTGGGTTCTCGCTTAACCATGGATCTGCTGCTGCCACTTTTCCTAAATACTCTTCTATTTCTTCTATTATTTGTTCATGCGTTTCATTTGGATAAAAATGTACGGTTATCCACAATCGGCACTCATCCGCAATAAATGCCGCATGACGTCCTCCTTCAATAACAGCTGGATTAATTGTTGTTGTTCCAGATGGATAGCCTTCATATGTTTTCATGACTGCCCAATGACGCTCTAATTCTTGTAAGCTTTGGACAATCTTCATCATTTTCTCAATCGCACTCGCTCCAAATAGACGTCCTCCAGCATGGATCATTTGTCTACGTGTTGCATCATGAAACGTTTGCGGGCTTTTCACTGTAATCCATCCAGTAATTACGCCGCCCTGCCCTTGCATATGTAAATTACTTGTATCAACTACTACTGCAAAATCAGCATCATAACCACGCTTACAACATTGAAGTGTCCCTGCTTCTCCTACTTCTTCGCCAATTACCGATTGAAAAATTAAATCTCCAGGTAATTCAATCCCCACTTCTTCTAAAAGCTGAATAGCAAATAAGGCTCCAGCTAGTCCACCTTTCATATCTGCCGCGCCTCTCCCAACTAACCAACCATCTTTTATAAACGGCTCAAACGGCTTTGTTTCCCACGGTTCGTCCTTTGATACTTCTGCAACATCTATATGTCCATTAATAATGAGACTTTTATGTGACTCACTTGCTGTCCCTTTTTTCACTCCAACAACATTCGGATCATTCGGATATACATCCCACTTATCAATACTAAAATTTCGTTTTTTTAGAAACTCTGCCACAAATTCTTGCGCCTCATTTGTATTTCTTGCTGGTGGTGCTGGTGTTTCAAAGCGAATTAAAGCTTTTGTAAGTTCTAGTAGCTCGTCTTTTCGTAAATCAATCTGTTTTAATAGCTGTGAAACTTCTTGATTCATTGCTAATTCCCCTTTGCATACGTAGTATGTTTCCAGCTTTATTTTTACAAAAAAAGAGACTGTTTACAATTCTACAGTCTCTAAATTCCTTGTTATTATAAATTCAATTTCAACTATAAACTTTCTAATTCTGTTGTATTCATCTTTTCGATATGTTCTATTTTACTTTTCTTACTTCTTGTAGCACGGTAAAACAGTAAACAAACGATCATAAATGGAATACCACAATATAATGCCATTCTTTGTTCTGGAATAAAAGCCATAGCTACAATTACTGTTAAATTTAATACTAAAGCAAGAATTGGAACAAATGGATACAGTGGTGTTTTAAATTTCAAATCCTTAATATCTCCCCCTTGCTTCACGTATGTCCTTCTAGCTAATAGGTTAGATAAAGCAATAGATGCCCAAACTAATATCGCTCCAAACCCAGCAATAGAAAGAAGCCATAAATAAACTGTATCTTCCGCATAAATACCTGATAGTAATGAGAGACACCCTACAAACGTACTTACAATCAATGCATAAATAGGAACACCGTTTTTAGATAACTTACCAAAAATCGGGCTAATCATTCCTTGATTAGACATAGACCATAGCATACGGGAAGTTGCATATAATCCTGAATTCGCAACTGATAGTACAGCTGTAATAATAACAAAATTTATAATATCAGCCGCATAAGGAATACCAATTTTATCAAATACAACTACGAATGGACTTTCTATCACTCCTGCTTGCTGCCAAGGAAATAGTCCCGCAAGAATAAAAATAGATAGTACAAAGAAAATAAGTATGCGCCAAACTGTATTATTAATTGCCTTCGGGATAGTTTTCTCTGGATTTTCACTCTCACCAGCTGCAATACCAACTAGTTCTGTTCCTTGGAAGGAAAAATTAACTGCAATCATCGTAATTAAAATGGCTGATAACCCATTTGGGAACAATCCACCATAATCAGTAAAGCTAGAAAACATCGGCGCTGGTTCATTTCCTTTCATATCTAGAAAACCAAACATTGCTGCCCCGCCCAAAATGATAAATGCAATAATTGTAATTACTTTAATACTTGCAAACCAGAATTCAACCTCCGCAAAACTTCTTGAAGATAACGCATTAATAACAAAGAGCAATACGGCAAACACTACGCACCAAATCCATGATGGTACATCTGGAAACCAACGTTTCATTAATATACTAACTGCAATTAATTCAATGCCTATCGTAGCCGTCCAGTTTAGCCACGACATCCATCCCACTACATAACCCGCTGCAGGTGAAATATGTTTTGTAGCATATGTTTGATACGATCCTGCATCAGGCATCGCAACCGCTAACTCTCCAAGACAGAGCATCGTTAAATACATAACAAATCCACCGACAAGATACGCTACAATCGCTCCTCCAGGTCCAGCTTCATGAATTGTATAACTGGATCCTAAAAAAAGCCCAGTACCAATAACCCCTCCGAGTGCAATCATAAATATGTGCCGACTTTTCAATTCTCTTTTTAATCCCTGGTTTTGATCCATCATATAAATCCCCCCTTTTCACTTTGCAAACCCATTTAATGTAAGCGTTTTTAAAATTCTTCATAGTAAAAATAATTATTTAAAAGAGCAAAATACATATTACTACTATTAATCACTACCTGTTATTAAAAGGTCATCCCTCACTGTTATTAATAGTTTTTGATCAGCGATAGCTTGTCCTTCTACCACTTCTAATGATTCGATATAACCACTGATTCCCACTTTAATTTCCACCTGCTGCTTATCTATTGTTTCAATTAACGCTAATTTTTCCCACTCATATACGTAAGAACTTTCAGTAACAAATAATTTCTCTACTTTCCCGTAACAAGGACTATATACGCCTTCTATAACCGTCTTCACTTTATAAATTCCTCCCTCTTATTAATTGAAACTGAAACGTTGCATACACTATAAAGATTCATAATCCCCCTACTCTTTAAATTTAGAGATCTTAACTACTATTCATGCAAAATACGTACCAACCTTAATACCTATGTAAAATTAGGATTTCTTACGAAAAAAATCTGCATAACCGCAAAATTTTTCTATCATTTGAAAATTTTTAAGAGAAAATAGCAAAAAAATTTTGCGATTTTATAAGAATTTTAATAAAATTATAAAAAGTCAGTCTTCATAGGGTATAACGAGGAGAAGATAATACATGCATACAGAAGAAATCAATTTTAAAAAGATTATTGAAATGAATGTGCTATACGAAACTTTACTCAATGAACTAGATATTGGGATCCATATTATTAATGAGGAAAGTAAAACGATTATCTATAACCGTAAAATGATGGAAATTGAATCAATGGATCGCTTAGATGTGCTAGATAAAAATCCTTTAGAAGTATTTGCATTTGAAGAAAATAAAAATAGTACTCTTATAGAGGCTTTAAAACTTGGAAAAACAAACAAAAATATAAAACAAACGTATTTTAACAATAAAGGACAAGAGATTACGACGATTAACGATACTTTTCCTATAATAGAAAATGGAAAAATTAAAGGCGCTATTGAAATTTCAAAAGAGATTAGTCATTTAAAGCAAACAATGAAAACGAACCTTTCTCGAAAACAAAATACTAAGTTTACCTTTGATCACATAATTGGTGATTCTAGAGCTAT
The DNA here is from genome assembly GCF_044908115.1 of Bacillus sp. RC51. Classification (NCBI taxonomy): domain Bacteria; kingdom Bacillati; phylum Bacillota; class Bacilli; order Caryophanales; family Bacillaceae; genus Bacillus; species Bacillus sp. RC51. Next base: position 46,860 of record NZ_JBIYCW010000009.1, read on the forward strand.
TCAATCGGTCATTACAGAAGCAAAGAGAGTAATACGTACGCCATCCTCCATACTTATCATCGGGGAAACAGGGACCGGTAAAGAGCTATTTGCGCAAAGCATCCATAATGAAAGCCAGCGTTCAACAAAACCATTTATTTCGCAAAACTGTGCCGCTATACCAGAAACCTTAATGGAAAGTTTACTATTTGGTACAAATCGAGGTGCTTTTACAGGAGCAATAGATAAACCTGGTTTATTTGAAGAGGCAAATGGGGGAACTTTGTTATTAGATGAAATCAACTCATTAAGCCCAGCACTTCAAGCTAAATTATTGCGTGCTATACAAGAGAAAACAATACGAAGAATTGGGGGGGCGCAAGAAAAAGAAATTGATGTTCGTATTATAGCAACTATTAATGAAGATCCTCTTGAAGCCATAGCACACAATCGATTAAGACAAGACTTATATTACCGATTAAGCGTTGTTACTTTATGTCTTCCACCTTTACGGGAACGAAAAGAAGATATTACATATCTTGTTCAACACTTTATTGAAAAATACAATATCCAATTTGATCTTAGCGTAAAAGATGTAGATTTAAACGTAAATAACTTCTTCTATAAATACGATTGGCCTGGTAATGTGAGAGAACTAGAACATATAATTGAAGGCTCCATGAACTTAATAGAAGATAAAGATATCATTACAGCGTTCCATATGCCAACGCACTTTCGCGAACTAGCAAAAAAGGAACTGAATATGCAGACTCCGCTAACTAGTCACAATACTGATACGCCACAAACTTTAAAACGTATAATCGAAGAAATGGAAAAGAAATATATCCATCAAATTCTTAAAGAAAATAAAGGTAATATCTCACAAGCCGCAAAATTTTTAGGATTGAGTAGACAAAACTTACAATATCGAATTAAAAAATTGCACTTACACATATGAAATGAATCTTTCTCCAAGTACAAGTAACCATTTGGAAAAATATGTTATAATTTACATGTGACATGATAGAAAGGGGCGATATATATGAGTAATGATAAAAAATTAAAGTTATTACAATACTTATACCTTCTTCCTGCCGTTCTATGTATGATGTTATTCATTAATATTGATATGAACAGCTTTCCTTATGCAAAGCTATTAGCCACAATTAGCGGCTCCTTTGCAGCTATTATGCTTGCTGCTTTTTGGAATTTGAAGCTACGTATGAAAAGAGAAAAATCTTCTTAAACGAACAAAGTTAATTATCATAAAAAACACGAGACGGTTACCGCTCTCGTGTTTTTTCATTCTACTCTCTTTATCTCAATGATTTGAAATTTAACTCAAAATTAGTTATATACTGAAAAAATGTACTTTAGTAAAATCGACAAATTTCGACATTTTGTTTTCATTATATTTGTTATCATGTAAGTTCTAAATCTGACATTTCAACATCTTTGAAGATTGTTTATATAAACTTCACTTATGTTAATAACATGTAGTTCATTTTGTTGAACTAACAAATTGTGAGTTGGATGAAAAAGCTAATAAATATTTTCTAAAAGGTGGTTACTATGAAAAGAACAGCAGAATTTGTATTAGGATTAATTGGTGGTATATTCGGGATTTTATGTGCATTCATTGCTTTATTTATCGGAGGCATAGGAGCAGCAGTTGAAGCTGACGGAGCTAATCAAATTATTGGATTAGGCTGGGCTGCTGTAGCTCTTTCAATATTGGGGATTGTTGGATGTGTTATGGTTAAGAGCAAAGCTAAAGTAGGTGGCATTATGATGACTATCGCTGCCATTGGTGGATTTATTTGTATTTCTATTGTTTACTTATTACCAGGTGTTTTATTATTAATCGGCGGATTAATGGGGATTTTCCGAAAAGATAAGACTACTGCATCAGCATAAAAGAAGAAGCACTCAAATGAGTGCTTTTTTCTTATTCATATCTTTTCTAAAACTCAATCTTCTCCAAGTACAATCCACTCGCCTCAGCAAGACAATTAATTTGATTACGTTGTTTTTCCTCTAAAATGTTTGGAATTGCGTCCGCCTCTAATTGTCCTAATCCAACTTCAATTAATGCTCCAACAATTTTCCGCACCATGTTATGAAGGAATCCGTTACCACTTACTCTAATTTGTACAAATCCTGATTCTTCGGAAACATCAAGTGTATACACTTCTCGAACCATAGATTTTTTCTTAGACTTTGCATTTGAAAAAGCAGTGAAGTCATGTGAACCAATTAAATGTTTCGCAGCTTCTTTCATGCTTTTCACATTTAATTGTTTATTCACGTGCATGCTGTATTTACGCATAAATGGGTTCGTATGCTCTTCATTCCAAATTTTATAAAGATATGTTTTTGCTTTAGAATTGTAACGAGCATGGAAACGATCTGGTACTTCTTCTACACTCGTAATACTAATATCATTTGGTAAATATTGATTTAAATACTTTTTCACTTTATTTTCTACTAACTTCTCATCACTTTGAAAGTTAGCTACTTGGTTCAAAGCGTGTACACCAGCATCCGTTCTACTACAGCCGATAATTTCAGTTTCTTTTCCGACCATTTCAGATATTATACTTTCGATTTTCCCTTGAATCGTATTGTCATTATTCCCAAGACGTTGCCACCCTTTATAACGCGCACCGTCATATTGAATCGTCAATTTATAATTGTTCATCGTATTCTCCTTACTTCCATTCGCTAAATAAAATATACCCTCACATAGCTCCTGCTTTGTGAGGGACATATCCTTATTGAATGTTACTTTCTAACAAGTTTCACTACATTTTCTACATGAGCGGTATGCGGGAACATATCAACTGGTTGCACATACTCCACTTCATAACTCTTCATTAATGTTTGCACATCACGTGCTAATGAGGATGGATTACAAGACACGTAAACAACTTGTTTCGGTTTCACTTTTAAAATCGTTTCAAGTAATTTATCATCGCAACCTGTACGCGGTGGATCGACAACAATGACATCTGGACTCCAGCCTTCTTTCACCCATTTTGGTAACCATTGTTCCGCTTTACCAGCTTCATACTTTGCATTTGTGAATCCGTGGCGTTTTGCATTTTTCTTTGCATCTTCAATCGCTTCTGGAATTACATCCATACCACGTACTTCCGCTGCATCATTCGCAAGCCAAAGTCCAATTGTACCGACACCGCAATACGCATCCACAATCTTCTCGTTTCCTGTTAAAGCAGCTGCTTTTTTCGCTTCATCGTATAAAACAACAGTTTGTTCTGGATTTAATTGGAAGAATGCTCGTGCTGATAATTCAAATGATAAATCACCTAGTGTTTCTTGAATTACTTCTTTTCCAGCTAATTTAAATGTTTTATCACCGAAAATAACAGATGTTTTACGCCAGTTTACGTTTTGCATAATTGATTTAACACTTGGCATTTGTTTTTGTACTTCTGCGATAAATTGATCTTTATTTGGTAATTCTTCTTTTGTTGTAATAAGTGTGACTTGCACTTCCCCTGTTTGAACTGCAGTACGTGTCACAATTGTGCGTACTAAACCTTTTTGTTTTTTCTCATTGTAAATAGAAACATTTAATTTTTCTAATATACGTCTTACAACTTTTGTCGCTTCATTCGTTGCTTTATGTTGAATCATGCAATGAGAAATATCAATTAACTGATGTGAGTTTTGCTTATATAACCCTGTAATAACCTTTTCGTCTTTACGCCCCACTTGCAATTGACTTTTATTACGATAATGCCATGGATTTTCCATACCAAGCGTCGGGCGAATTTTCTCTTCTAGACTGTCATTCATATACTTCTCGAATGCTTGTACAACGATATCACGCTTTTGATTTAATTGTTCTTTATAATCTAGATGCTGTAATTGACAGCCACCACACTCCTCATATACTGAACATGGTGCTTTCACACGATGTGGTGATGATTTACGAACTTTTTTCACTTTCGCTTCAGCGAAGCCACGCTGAATTTTCGTTGCTTCAGCAACAACTTCTTCTCCTGGCAATGCCCCTGGAATGAAAACAACTTGTCTCTTAAAATAACCAACGCCTTCTCCGTTAATCCCAAGACGTTTAATTGTCACAGGAAACGTTTGACCAACTTCCAACTTACTCTCTTGTTGCTTTTGTATCATTATTACACCTCTACTCTATACTTTTCCATAAATATAACGCTGCATAACTGCAATATGGTTCACACTCTTGTTTCACTTTTTCTAAAAATGCATCATCAGGCTTATCATCTAATTGAAATACACCTTGCACTGCGCGCTGAATTCCAATGTCTGCTTTTGGAAACATATTTTTCCGACCAAGCCCAAACATTAAAAAGTTTTGCACTGTCCATGCCCCAATACCCCTTATTGGTAACAATTGTGCCGATACTTCTTCTTCTGTTTCGTTTTCTATCCTTGCTAAATCTAATTTACCGCCTACAATATGTTTTGCTAATCCTACTATATATTCGGCTTTTCGCTGACTAAACTTCTGCTCTCTCAATTCTTCTATTGAAATGTTCGCTACTCTTTCTGGTGTTGGGAAAAAGAAAACGCCGTTCTTCTCTGTCCCATATCGCTTTACAAATTGATCTGTTAGCACAGTAGCAAATTTCAAATTTATTTGTTGATGAATAATACAGCGAAGAAGACAAGCGAAATAATCGAATTCTAAAATAATTGGAGTATAAGCATATGTTTCAAATAGTGGACGTAATGATGTGTTTAAAAAATGATTTTGTATATTTTGAAACGGTTCATTCCAGTGAAAAATGGACCTCATTCGTTTCATTACTTTCTCTTGATCTCCTGCCTGACTAGAGATCCAAAACTGTGGATTTTGAACAGTACCAATCCCTTGCAAACGAACAACAATCTGTTCTTCGTCTATAAAAAGCGGGACATAAATTACTTTCTCGTCTAATTGAATGACGTTTAACGGGTCGAAAGATAAACGCTTTAGTACTTCCTCAAAATGGTACGGATATTCTAACGTAACATGTTCGCTCCACATACGTTTCCCCATCCTTTTTACACATCATTATAGCATGAGAAAACCGCAAGCATACATGCTTACGGTTGATTGCTTTTTACTAAATCATCTAGGCTTTTAAAATGATACCCTTTCTCGCGCAAATCATCAATGATTTTCGCAAGTGCTTCTGCATTATCTTTTGATATTGCATGAAGTAACAAAACAGATCCTGGATGAATCATAGTCATTACATTATTATGAGCGTATTGCCATCCTCTTTGCTGATCTACTTTCCAATCAAGAAATGCAAGCGACCAAAACACATTATAGTATCCCATTTCTTTCGTAAGAGCTAGCGTTCGTTCACTAAACACGCCTCGCGGAGGACGTACATATTTCACTTCTTTTTGTCCTGTCACTTTTTTAATTTCTTCCGTTACACTTGTTAATTCTTCACGAAGCTTTGCATCGTTTACTGCTGTAAAATCAGGGTGACTCCAAGAATGATTACCAATAATATGTCCTTCATTTTTCATTCTTAATAATAAATCTTTTTGTGTTTTTATATAGTGCCCCGTCACAAAGAAAGTTGCAGGTACTTTTTTCTCCTTCAGTACATCTAAAATCTTTCCTGTATATCCATTTTCGTATCCATTATCGAATGTTAAATAAATGTCTTTTTTCTTCGTATCACCTAAGTAAAATCCACCATTTTTTTGTAGTAATTCTGTATATAATTTCCCTGCATCTGGCACCGTTTCATTTTTAGGGCGTGGGATCCCCCAGTTATGTGGTGTATTCGTATAAGCAAATGTTGAAACTGGAACAAGTGCCATCATAATTGAAAAAATGAGACCTATATATAACCATTTATATTTCATAAATAGTCTCCTTTCCATATATAATCGTACCTGTAGTTTCTGTTTTCACTCTTTCTTTCATGCTGAACATGTTTTTCTATATATACCAAAAAAATACACCTCGAATGATTCGAGGTGTATTTCTCTTTACTTAAATACAGGTTCTTTAAAGCTCGCCAATTTTTCAAGTGATGTTTTATCAACATCAGCATGTAGGCTTTTCCCATGAGAATCCATCGTTACAACTGCTTTAAAACCATCGATACGTAAATGCCACATTGCTTCTGGGATACCGAATTGTAAGAAATCAACATCTTTCACTTCTTTAATACATTCAGCATAATATTGCGCTGCACCACCAATTGCATTTAAGTACACACCACCGTGTTCTTCTAAAGCTGCTAATGTTTTAGCACCCATACCGCCTTTACCAATTACAGCACGAATACCGAACTTTTTCATAATATCGCCTTGATATGGCTCTTCACGAATACTTGTCGTTGGACCTGCCGCTTTAATTTGCCAATTATCATTTTCATCTTTCACTACAACTGGACCACAATGATAAATAATTTGTCCCTTTAAATCTACTGGACAATCGTTATCCATTAAATGTTTATGAATCGCATCACGTCCTGTATACATCATGCCGTTAATTGTAACAACATCACCAACACGAAGTTCACGAATTTGCTCTTCTGTAATTGGAGCTTGTAATACGATTTCACGCTGCTCTGTTTGTTCTTGCGCAGCGTCTTGTTGAAGTGTATCTTCACCTTCTTGGTATAACCAATCCATAATTTCACCTGTTTCAGGATGAATTGTTACGCCAAGACGACGATATGCCCAACAATTATACGCAACAGATACGTAGAAGCTTGCTGGCAAACGATTATATACTCCAACTTTGCAACCTAATAAAGTTGTTTCTCCGCCAAATCCCATCGTACCAATGCCAAGCTTATTTGCATTCTCTAATACATACTCTTCAAGCTTGTGTAATTCTGGAACTGGATTTACATCATCTAATGTACGGAATAATTGATTTTTTGCTAATTCGTAACCTGATGTGCGGTCTCCCCCGATACCGACGCCGATTACTCCTGCGCTACACCCTTGACCTTGCGCTTGATATACTGCATGAAGAAGGCATTTACGAATTCCTTCTAAATCACGCCCAGCTCGTCCAAGTCCTTCTATTTCACAAGGCAGGCTATATTGAATATTTTTATTTTCACAACCGCCGCCCTTTAAAATTAAACGTGCATCAATGTAATCTTTTTCCCATTGTTCAAACTTAATAACAGGTGTACCTGGTCCTAAATTGTTTCCGCTATTGTCTCCAAAAAGAGAATCAACAGAGTTTGGACGAAGTTTACCATCTTTTGTCGCCCGCTCAAGCGCACTATAGATAGCTTCCTTCAGTTTTAATTGATTCACACCAACTGGTGTATAAATTTTAAACGTTGGCATCCCTGTATCTTGGCAAATTGGCGAGATATTATCATCTGCCATTTTAATGTTATTTGTAATTGTGCCAAGTGCCATCGCTGAACGAGTCCCTGCATTTTCTCGTTCTTTCGCTTGTTGAATTGCGCGACGAACATCTTTCGGTAAGTTCGTTGACGTTTCAACAATTAGTTGATACATGCTTTCTTGAAGCTTTTCCATTGTTACTTCCCCCTCAATTGTGAACGCTACCAAAACGTTATGAAATGAAAATTCCATTGTTATACTCTTCAGCTGTTTATTTATCCCGCTATTTGCGGGCAGTAAGACTCCCACCTCAAAATTCAGGTGGAGCAAAGAAGTTAGGTTGGAGATCAACTGCCCGTAAACGCCCGATTGGTGAAGGCTAATACTCAGTGGGGAATGAACTCCCCACTGAGTAAAGTTTCACTTTATTTCACGCCATTAAAGGTTAAATGAAATTTTTCACAACTTGATTATACCTTTTTTTCTATATTCCTTCTATTATCCGTACAGAAAAAGGCTGCCAATTTTGTAGTGGCAGCCTTTTTAATATATTATTCGTCTTTTTTAAATTGCTCACATTTCAGTTCTAATTCATCTAACATTGCAAGAAGACGATCTACATCTTCTAATTCTACCTCTTCTGGTTCAATCGTATCAATTACTTCAATGAACATATTTAAACGTTCTTTCAAATATACTAGTTGTGAATCTTTACCTTGAATTGCTTTTCCCATGAAGGCACTCTCCTTTTAATTCGAGTTGCTTTTATTATACCGCAAAAATGATTGCTATGGGCATGTAATTTCATCAATTTTGTCGCAGTAATTCATTATAATGTAAGCCCTCTCTCTTTTTTCACAAAAAAGTTTCACTTTATAAAAAGCACATATTCTTCTATTATAGAGAATGGACAAATTGTTATTTCAATAGTCAAAGGAGTATTTCATATGACGATATCACAAATAATGAAGCCGATTACTCCTTCTTACGATCCATGGGAAGCGTATATGGACCTTGAAGAGTACGGCAAACTACTATTAACAAACGTTGAGTTTACAACGACGACGTTATGCAATATGCGTTGCGAGCATTGCGCTGTTGGTTACACATTACAGCCGAAAGATCCAAACCCGCTTCCGATGGAGCTTTTATTAAAACGATTAGATGAGATTCCTCATTTACGTTCTTTAAGTATTACAGGCGGAGAACCTATGCTTTCAAAAAAATCCGTCGACAACTATGTAACACCACTCTTAAAATACGCCCATGAACGAGGCGTTCGCACTCAAATCAACTCAAACTTAACTATAGATTTAGCACGTTACGAACAAATTATTCCCTACTTAGATGTATTGCACATTTCACATAATTGGGGAACAATCGATGACTTCGTTGAAGGCGGATTTGCAATGATGGAGCGTAAGCCTACTTATGAACAGCGCGCTAAATTATTTGAAAGAATGATTACAAATAGTAAAGCTCTATCAGAGGCAGGTGTACTCGTATCAGCCGAAACTATGTTAAACAAACGAACTCTACCACATATTGAACATATTCACCGTCAAATCGTTGAAGAAATGGGCTGTAAACGTCATGAAGTGCACCCGATGTATCCGAGTGACTTCGCTAGCACACTTGAAATTTTAACAAAAGAAGAAATTCGAAATGCAGTTGAACATTTATTAGAGATCCGTGATGAAAATGTGTGGATGTTATTCGGAACATTACCTTTCTATGCATGTAGTGATAATGAACACGATTTAGCTACACTAAAGAAATTACATGAAAGTAAAAATGTAACTGTCCGCAATGATCCAGATGGTCGTTCTCGTTTGAACGTAAATATTTTCGATGGAAATATTATCGTGACCGACTTCGGTGATGTCCCGCTTCTAGGTAATGTACAAACAAATACACTACAAGAAGCTTACGACAAATGGTGTGACTCAAAAACAGCAAAATCATTAAGTTGCCATTGTCCTGCTGTGAAATGCCTTGGACCGAATGTTCTTGTAAAAAATAGCTACTATCCAAAAGAAGATTTCTTATCAAAAACATCAAACATTATGTTATAAATAAAAAACGTCAGCTTATAGGCTGACGTTTTTTATTTCATTGTGCATGCGATGAAGAAACAAATTTAAAAAATAAATGATCATGAATTGGAATTGCAGCTCCGATTCCTTGAGATGTAATATTTTTCACGACAAGCTTTTTTTGATTCCCTTTTAACACAAGGTAGACTTCTCCAAATGTTACTTTTCCTTTTTCATTTACTGCTGGTGTATACGCATATAAATATCCAAGTTGACTTGGACTAATATTATAAACACGCTCATGTCCGGTACCATAACCAATGGTTGTTTTAAATGAAAGTGGCAATTGTACTTTTTCAAGCGCTTTTAGAAGCATCATTTTTTTCACATCTGTAGTATCTTTCATATCTGCTGTTAAATCACCTTCGATTGTCTTTTGGGTTTCTTGCTTATAGCGAAGTGGGTATAAGCGATCCCCTCCGCGATTATCATATACATTTCGATTTACTTGCTTATATTCCCAATTAATCGATGTGTCTATTGACTCATAATTTAATGCCCATTGCCCTAAATAAATTTTCGCTCGGTACCCTACTGCAAGCGGTGCATTCGAAATTGTCGTTTCATTAAACATTCGAATTAAATCTGGGTTTTCAATTTTAATATTTGTTGTTTTCAATAATTCTTGAGCAAACTTACTCGGCTGTAAACGTGGTAAATCTTGTGCATCATTTGGAAATGTATTATCTTTTGAAATATTTAAAACAGATGAAGGCATTTTTACTTCTACTGTCGTCTTTGCAAAACTACTGTTAGGAAATAATAAAATAAACGAGACCATAGTTGAAAGACATATGCTGTACACTCGTTTCACCTGTCAGGCTCCTTCCTACGTAAAGGTATATAAATTACTGTATTTATTGTTTTCCCTCAAACACATTGTTATCCCTATTTTTCATAATAAATAAAAACCAATTCCCATAATGACATACGCAGCTAATAAAGTGCCTCCTTCAAACCAGTTTGTATCCCCATCATTTGAAATAGCAATAGTTAAGAAAACAGCTGTAATCATGGAAACAAGCTCTGGTATTGTAAATACTAACGGCATCTTTTGTGCAAAAAACATCGAAAGAAGTACTAACACAGGAGCAACAAACATGGCGATTTGTAATGTAGAACCTACTGCAATTTCAACGGCGATATTCACTTTATTTTTATACGCCATAATAATTGCAGATGCATGTTCTGCTGCATTACCAACAATCGCAACGATGATAACCCCTATAAATAACTCTGACCAGCCAAATGACTTTGCAACCGTTTCAAAAGTATGTACGAGTGCCTCTGAAACATAAGCTACCGCAATTGTTGCTATCGCTAAAACGAGTAGCGCTTTACCTTTCGACCACTCAGGCTCCTCCTCATGTACTTCTTCATCGCTCTTATGTTGATATACACCGCGGTGTGTAACTAACTTAAATAGCAATGCAGCAAGGTACATAATGATCATAATAATAGAAACACCAATACTTAATTGATACGTCTTTCCAGCATCCATTTTCATTGAAAAAATCTCTGGAATAACAAAAGCTACGACAACAGCAAATATTAATAAAGCTGAATTATGCCTTGCATCGTAAACATTAAAGCTTTGTCTTTTATATTTAAGGCCTCCTATAAAGAAGGATAGCCCTCCTACTAATAGTAAGTTTCCAAGTACAGAACCAGTTAAAGATGCTAGCACTACTTCAATTAATCCTGCTTGAAGTGCGAAAATTGAAATGATAAGTTCAACCGCATTACCAAAAGTAGCATTTAATAATCCACCTATCCGAGGTCCAGAAACAATTGCTAAACTTTCTGTTGCTCTCCCCATAAACCCCGCTAATGCGATAATCGTAATGCAATATACAGCAAACATAATTGTTTGAGGCCAATGCAATGTTTTTCCGAGTACAGAAAGTGGTACACCTATAAGCGCTACTATAAGAAATATTTTATTAAACATGCTTTCCATCCTTCCATCTTCTGTATTTCTCCTCAATATTATTATTATTCTTCTCCTAACTTGTCCGATTTCATCACAATTACGTTTAAAAAATCGAATTGAAGAAAACAGTATGAAAGATATTTAAATTGTCTTGTTTAGACAGAAAGAATTAAAAATTGAAAAGAGGTTAAAAGCATGCACTTAAAAGAAAAAATCGCAACTATTATTCAAGGTCAACGAACAGGTATATTATCTACTGTACGTAACGATAAGCCACATGGTGCCTTTATGATGTTTTTCCACGAAGATTTTGTACTATATGTTGCAACAGATCGAAATTCAAAAAAGATAACAGATATCGAGAAGAATCCAAATGTGCACGTACTACTTGGACGAGAGGGAAAGAAATTAGATGAAGATTACATTGAAGTTGAAGGTATCGCTTCCATCGAAGAAGATCAAACATTAAAAAATAAATTTTGGACTAATAGCTTAAAACGCTGGTTACTCGGTTCGGAAGATCCTAATTACGTACTAATAAAAATCAATCCTGATACAATTTATTACATCGATAGTGCTGGTGCGACCGAGCCCGAGTTTTTACGACTATAAAATAAAAATAAGCCCACCTTAGGTGGGCTTGTTTTGTCGAAAGGTTCTTCTGAAAAAAACAATAAAATAGGTGGAACTTTCTAAAGATTCTGTTATATAATAGCAGTAACTTAAATAAACTGTATTAAAACAGATTGAGGGGAGAAATAAAAATTGATGAAAAGAGAAGAACGAAAAAACATGATTGAGTTTATTGAAAAGAAAAAAGGGATTGAACGTGACGAATTATTATTTATGACAGACGATGAAGTAGAGCATATTTATAATGTAACGTACTTTTTATATGAAGAAATAGCAGAGTAGTATAATAAACCCCCACCTTATTAAAAATATAGGGCGGGGGTTTATTTCGTTTTTTATACATGAGAATGATTTTCATGTATAATAATGTAAGATTGGAGGAATTTCACTATGAGTTCATGGCTATTATTCGCACTATTATCAGCAATTGCTGCTGCCCTCGTATCTATTTTTGGAAAGATTGGCTTAGATGGAATCGATGCCAACGTTGCAACAACGATTCGCTCTATTATTATGGCATTATTTATGGTAGGAGTTATTATTATACAAGGTAAATTTCAAAATATCGGTGATGTCCTCCTAAATAAAAAAGCACTGCTATTTATCACATTAAGTGGAATCGCTGGTGCTTCGTCATGGCTATTTTATTTTCTTGCATTAAAAACAGGAAAAGTTTCACAAGTAGCACCTATCGATAAATTAAGCGTAGTATTTTCCATTATTCTCGCGATGATTATATTAGGTGAAAAGTTAAACTTTATGACTGGTATTGGTGTAGTCTTTATTACAGCTGGTGTATTATTTGTTGCTTTCAGCTAAAAAACCGCTATTATTAGCGGTTTTTTCTTTTCCTTATGTAAATCCACACAATAAATGTTACAATTGCCGAAACTAATAAAATCCATATTCCATAATGATGGAAACTATATTCAACAAAGCGCCACTTCTCTCCCAGTTTCCAACCTAATCCAATAAAAACACTTATCCAAATTAGTGCACCACCGTAAGCATACAAACAAAACCGCCACAATGTTAAATTTGAAACTCCAGCAAAATATGCTGTTAAATGACGTACTCCCGGTATAAAGTAGCCAATCATTAAAAGAAATGGACCGTATTTTTCAAATAAAATATGTGTTTTTTCAATATGATGTTCCTTAATTCTAACTTTCGGACCATATTTTTTTAAAACAGGGAGCCCAAGTTTTAAACCTAATATGTAACTTAATGTAATGCCAAGCATTGCACCTGCCATTCCACTTAAAAAAGCAGCTGTTCCTGACATAACTCCTTTTGAAATGTTATATCCGATAAAAGTCAATAAAAACTCATCCGGTATAGGTAATCCAACAATCCCGCCAGCTAAAGCTATAATAATTCCAAAATATCCATAATGTGCGATTAACTCGCCAATATGTTGTTCCATTCGGAAGACACATCCTATACACGATCGTTATTCCATATTGTGCCCATTCTATCTTTAAGACAAACATGGTATACATATTCACTATACATTGTTTTTATAATGAACTCTACTTCTATTCCATTCCTTAAACAGAGATTTAATCAGTGGTTTTTTTTATCAATCCCAACTGATTATTAGCCTGAACCAATCGGGATTTTACGGGCAGCAGGGCTCCTACTTAGCTTCCCTGCATTCGCTAAATTTTGGTGTAGGAGTCTTACTGCCTATAAATAGCGAGATAAAAAAATAAAAATTCATAGGCTTATTTTTTTGTTACAATAAAGGGAAGTTACTTTTTGCAACGGTTTAACTCTCAAGAAAAATGATATATCTAGCAAAAACATAGTTTGGTCTATATAATGCAACTTCTACCTATTAGAGTAACATGCACCCTTTTACATACAACATCATTTTTCTAAATTATACAGGGGGAACGAACATGACCATTGAAAAACAATTTATCCAAAAGATTTACTATAAAACATTTTTAACAGAAGACTCTTCCATTCCGGTAGCGGAAGTACTCGGTGAAGCATATATAAATGAATCAAAAAATGAATTCTCCAACATATCTAATATTCGCTTTGCACAAGGTGAAGTTTATTTCCAAACTAACGACTTTGAAGCCGCTATATTCAAATGGGAGAAAGTAAATAATGAACTTGCTCTCTGGGCTATGAAGAATATTGCAGATGCTTATTTCGAATTAGATTTCTTACCAAAAGCAGAAGAAATTTATAAATCTATCCAAACAGAAGATACAACTCTTACGATGGAAGTTTCCCTACAACTTCTTTCTCTTTATATCGAGCAAAATCGTTTAGGTCTAGCATTTAAGACGATTAGTGACGCTGTTGCGTTTCAACCGGACTATCCAAATATTACTGCAATCGCTCGATCGTTCTATGAAAAACAAGAAGATTGGAATAATGCTATTGAACTAGCGGTTCAAGAAGGAATTCGAACTAAATCTTTACACTGGTTTGATACTTTAATCAATTATGTAAACAGAGGCTTTACTAACAAGATAAAACCTGAGTATTTCTATGAATCTTTAAAAGCCTTATATGCTATTGATCAAGTTCAGTTTAAAGAACTTGTTATTTCACTTTGGAACAGCTATGAAAATGAATCATTCCACCTACCTTGGATTCAAACAATAAATCACCTATTCTTACATATTGAAGTAGATGCTAATGATGATTGGAATGAAATTTCTACTCGCTATCAAGAGACGTACTTCGAATTGATTACTGGACAACATTTCATGCACGAATTACAAGGACTTGTACCAGATTTATTAACAAATTGGTTTAGTTTAACGAAAGCGGAAGATTCTTTACTTGTCTCCGCAGCAGTATTAGCATGGAATGAAGTTTCACCGACAACTCTAGAATCATTACTCGTAAAAAGCGCATTTGCCTTACTTTCAAATGCATCAGCTCATGCAAATGTTGATATGGCAGACGTATCAGCATTATTTGAAACGATTGCTGTATGGGCTGAGAAGAATGATGTAGATTTAGGTCATCAATTCACACTACTTGTTCGTGAGTTATACGATTTAACTGTTACACAACTTCTAGTAGCAGGAGCTAGCGATTATGATAAATCAGCCTTTATTAACTCTATACTAGGAGAAAATATATTAAATGAGGCTATAACAACTTCAATTACATTTAAAGATGATAGTCAAACTGAAATAACTGAGCTTACAGAACTAGATATACGAAATATACCAAACTTTGACGAACTTCATAACATACTAGCGGTACCTTCTCAGTCAAAACTAGAAAGAAAATGTATTGAAGTTAAATTACCAAGTAGATTTTTACGAAAAAATAAGTTTTCATTCCTTGTCACACCTACTGTGCATGGACAACTTGACAAAAACAGCTCTCACTTTGAATACTTACAGGCAGCAGATAGTCTCATCTATGTACTAAATTCAGCTTCACCATTACATGATGAAGAGCTCGATACATTATTATATATTCGTGAGCAAGTACCAAATTTACAAATTAAATTCGTCTTACAAACAATTGATACGAATACTAGTGAAAATATCACGAACAGCATTAAAAAGAAAATACTCGTACATTTCCCAGAAGCACACTTTTTCCCTTACTCTCCTTCACAAGAGAGTAGTGAACAGCTAGGTAACGTAACAGACTCTATTCTTTCTAACCTTACTCAGCGTAACGTGGAAAAAGAACGCATTGAAAAATTATTATGGTTTATCCAAAAAACAATTGCATACCTTGTAAATGAACGTGTGGAATTAGAAAATACGTTAGTGAAATCCGTTCGCTGGAATAAACATATTTTAGTAAAACTTGATGGTTTTATTAATAATCTTACTGCCATTCAAAAAGATAAAATTCGTTCTATTACAGAATCTTATCTCTTAACGAAAGAAGAGATTACGCAGGATATACATTCTCAAATTCCTGAATTGTTGCAGAGTTGCTCTGACCTCGTTCAAGAAGATAGTGATTTCAAACTGGTCCATGAAGAACTAAATGTAGCAATGAATGAAAGAATTCAAAAACATGTACAGCAAGTGCTCCTTCCTAAGTTTACTGGGTCTATTCAAGAATGGATTGAAACTGCTCATAATGAATTCATTCAAGCTCAGGCTTATTTAGATGAAATGAGCGATACCTTTAATAAGCTCTATGAGGAAGAGCGTATTAAACTTCCTTGTGATTTCAAATTACTAGATGACTGGGATAGAGATGTTGCAAGAATGACGAATAGAATTACAGTAGCTAACATCAATATTTTATTACGCTTTACACCGACACAATTTTTCTTAAAAAGTGCAGGAAAGTTATTCGGTAATATGCAAAAAAATCAATCTATGCTATCAAATAAATATAAACAATATATTGAAACAGAAGATTATACAGAAGTTGCTCAGATGATTTCAAAACAATTCTTCCTACAATTTGAAGTGTTTGAAGGTGCGCTAGAACGGGATATCATGATGTTCTTTAAAGACCCTCTTAGCATATTGAAACAAACCGTAGAAGCGGCCCAACTTGAAATACAAGAAGATGAGCAAACATTAACAAAGCTAAGAACGAACCCAGAAACTTATCATGATCCTTTAACACTCTTTAAATTGCAATTGTTACAACGGAAATTCATGTTAAATATCGACCAAAATAATGAACATATTGCTTCACAAGAAACAATAAAGTGAAACTATAATCAGTGGGGGTTTTGTTCATCCCCCACTGATTATTAGCCTTCACCAATCGGGCGTTTACGGGCAGCCCCACTCCCACCTAGCTTCTTTGCTCCACCTGAATTTTGAGGTGGGAGTTTTACTGCCCGTTAATGCGGGATAAATAAAACACCAACTGTTTAAATAAGAAAAACCAAGCAACTAATTCGCTTGGTTTTTCTTATTTTTAATCTACAATTTTCACATGTTCAAATGGATAATATATCGCCATGAACTTTCCTAATACTTCTGTTCTATCAATGAGCCCTAAGCCGTTCCTACTATCCCTACTAACTAAACGATTATCTCCCATCACAAAAATTTTATTTTTAGGAATTGTAATCGGTCCAAAATCTTCAGTTAAATTGATAAGTAATTTTTCTGCCTGTTTTTTATTATTCTTTAAATACTCTTCATTTTTCACTTGATGATTAACATATAATTGATCATTCTTCATCTCAATTACATCTCCTGGCAATCCAATAACTCTCTTCACGTAGAAATTATCTGTCTTCACGACAATAATATCCTCTCTCTCATAACTTTCAAATCTCTTTGCAAGTTTATTAATAATTACTTTATCTCCATCTTGTAACGTCGGCCTCATCGATGCTCCTTTTACAGTCGTAGGGAAAAACAAAAAGATTTTTGCCAAAAACACTAATAAACATGCAATTGCAATTATTTCAAAGAATTCACGCAAATGTTTTTTCTTTTGCATCATTCCACCATCTCATCATCTTTTTATTTTTATTATAAGTACTCCGACTAGTTAATTTCCACAAAATTCTGAATTGCAACATTAGAATATTACAAATATAAAAATAATATTCCCTATAAATTCACTATTTTTATATACTATGTTTTCCATCTATCAAACAGGACTTTTCCTATGAAATTTATGCTTAGAAAGTATAAATTACTACACAAATTAAACAAACAAATATAATAACATAGCAATAAAAAAGATACTCTCAAAATAGTCTATCAACTATTTTTGAGAGTATCTTTTTATAATCCTACATATACAATACACATCTGCGCTGCGACATATGTAAACCAAATCCAAAGCGGTTCATACTTCAGTTTGCGCCCTCCGATATCTGTCACGCCGATAATAAAATCAGAAATCACAAACAGTAAACCACCAAGTGCTGGTATCCACCATATTCCTATATTCTCGTAATATAAGGCGAATGCAAAACATGCCATTCCTCCAACCCACAAACCGTAAATTAGAGCGCCTATTGTAAAAAGTTTGTCTTGTTTTTCATTTCGAATAAAGAAAAACCACCCTATAATTAGAAAGAGTCCGTATACGAGTAAACCGATCCAAAAACCATTCCATGAAATACCTGTTTGTAAAAATGCTTTCACATAGAAACAATGTGCAAGAGCGAAAGTAACCATTCCTCCCATTAATCGATGACCAATTGGAATTAATCCTGCCATAAATAAATCCCCTACAGTTGATAAAGTCATACCGAGTGCAACCCACGTACTGTACTCAGCCGATGGATCTTGTAACCATATCCAAATTGCACTTCCTGTTAAAGAAAAACTAAGAATAAGACGAACGGCTAAAGGTAACGGCATATTATTTCTCGTTCTCTTCGTCTGTCCTATTGCATAAATTGCTCCCATTAAAAAAAGAATAATTTGCCCGACTAACACAATGTAAAGTACATTCATAATATGTTCTCCTCAATAAATGCTTTATTCTATCTTTTTTTCGTTACATATATCACATTCTCCTTTTTCTATGTAAAAAAAGAAGAACAATACTGTTCTTCCATTTTAATCGTTTTTCTGTTCTCTATGCTACTTGTTTTTCTTGCTCAACTTTCTTTTTAACCGGGTTACGATTTACTACAATAATTCCAGCTGCGACACACGCTAAACCAAATAGTACAAAGGAATGGATTGCTTCCCCTAAAATTAGACTTGATAGTAGTACACCAAAAACTGGTATAAAGAACATATACATTGAGACTTTCCCTACTTTGTTATACTTCATAATTGTATTCCATATACAGAATCCGGCTGCTGATAAGAACGATAAATATATGAGCATAAGTATTGCATGTAGATTAAATATGAATGGCATCATTCCAACTTGAAATGCACCTATACATAGCAACCCCATTGATCCGAAAATCATCTGATATGCTGTCATATACCCAATATCTAATGTTTTACTACCTTCTTTCGCTAATATGTTTCCATACGAATACATCATGGCTGCCCCAAGAAGTAATAAGCTACCTATTCCAAAATGAAATGATAAACTTCCATCACTCGGTACATTCACTAAAATCACACCGCAAAAACCGATAGCTACTCCAATTACTTTTCGCCTATTTAGAGCATCATCTTTATATAAAAAGTGTGCGAGTAAAATTTGAAAGAATGATGATGTTCCTGAAATAATCGCTCCTTCAATTCCTGAGCTGTAACTCATTCCAATATAAAAACATATATATTGAAGAAAAGTTTGAAACAAGCCAATTTGAACTAACTGCTTTCCTGTTCCTTTTTTGAACTTCATATCTTTTCCTAACGCTTTAAAAAATAATAAGAGCATTACACCAGATAAGAAAAAGCGATAGCCAGCAAATAATATTTGTTCCCCGACTTCTTGTGGCTGAATTCCAAGTTCAGCATAGCTTAATTTAATAAAGGGAAATGCGCTTCCCCATAAAAATGTTGCTACTATTGCAGCAATAAACACGCCAATCGGATGGGTGAAAAATTTCTCTGTCTTCAACTTGATGTCTTCCTTTCCGACCTTTTTATGAACAATATTCATATATACCAAAGGAAATACGAAAACACAAGTTTTCAGTTTATCCCGCTATTCGCCGGGCAGTAAAACTCCCACCTCCAAATTCGGCTGGGGCAAAGAAGTTAGCTGGGAGCCCTGCTGCCCGTAAAAGCCCGATTGGCGAGGGCTAATAATCAGCGGGAGATGAACAAAACCCCCACTAATTAAAGTTTCACTTTATACTAAAACAAAAACATATCATCTAAGAAAAACATATGCTATACTATAGAATAATTACAATATAATAACTATTAAAACCAGATTCAACAGAAATGCTGCTATCCATTATGGATGGCAGCTTTCGTCGTTTTATAGGGGTTTCGATTTTGATTCTTTTTCTCAATAAGAATTCGGAAGGAGCGAGTATTAATGAACGCAGAAGTAAAAACATTACAAGCACAAAAAGATATTTCTCATCCCTCTTTATGGGATACATTAAAGAAACATTATGAACTTATATTTGCAATCGCATCTGGTATTTTTATTTTAGCTGGTTGGTTATTCACAAAAAATGATGCAATAAGTGCAGGTATTACTTTATATATCCTTGCTTATGTAGTTGGAGGATTTGCAAAAGCAAAAGAAGGTATTGAAGACACAATTGAAGAGAAAGAGCTAAATGTTGAAATGCTCATGATTTTTGCAGCTATCGGTGCCGCAGTTATTGGTTACTGGGCAGAGGGTGCTATTTTAATCTTCATCTTTGCATTAAGCGGAGCAATGGAATCTTATACATTAAGTAAAAGCCAAAAAGAAATTTCAGCGCTTCTTGATCTACAACCTGAAGAAGCATTACGTATTTCAAACGGAACTCCGGAACGTGTTCCAGTTGAACAATTACAAATTAACGATATTATTTTAATTAAGCCAGGTGAGCGTGTTCCTGCTGATGGCACAATTCATACTGGTGAAACAAATATTGATGAAGCTGCTATTACAGGAGAACCCATTCCGAATGAGAAAAAATTCGGCGATGAAGTATTTGCCGGCACTGTAAATTTACGTGGTGCTATTGAAGTTAAAATTACGAAGCCGAGCGATCAAACATTATTCCAAAAGATTATTCGTCTCGTTCAAAGTGCACAAAGCGAAAAATCCCCATCACAACTATTCATCGAAAAATTTGAAGGAACATACGTAAAAGGTGTACTACTTGTTGTTGCGCTTATGATGTTTGTTCCTCATTTCTTACTTGATTGGAGTTGGAATGAAACGTTTTACCGCGCGATGATCTTACTTGTAGTCGCTTCTCCTTGTGCGCTAGTTGCAGCCATTACACCGGCAACTTTATCAGCAATTTCAAACGGAGCGAGAAACGGTATTCTCTTTAAAGGTGGTATTCATTTAGAACGTCTAGCTTCAGTAAAGGCGATTGCCTTTGATAAAACAGGAACATTAACACAAGGAAAACCTACTGTAACAGATGTATATGTTCGAGAAGGCATAGCAGAAAGTGAAGTACTTTCTATTACAGCAGCGATTGAAAGTCACTCTACACATCCTTTAGCAGAAGCGATTGTTAAATATGCAAAACATGCTTACGACATTACGATAAAAAAACCAGAAAACGTTGAAGATGTAACTGGTTTTGGATTAAAAGGAATATTAGAAAACAAATCTTATAAAATTGGTAAAGCTGATTTTATTGGAGAAGAAACAAAGACATTTCATAATGGCATTTCTGCTTCACTTGAAAAAGAGGGGAAAACTGTCGTTTATATTAGTGATGAGGATGGTATTCTTGGACTGATCGCTTTAAAAGATACCCTTCGCCAAGAAACGATAGCGGCTATTCGTGATTTGCAAAGCATTGGTGTCGAAGCAATCATGATTACTGGTGATAATGAAGAAACAGCAAAAGCAATTGCCAATGAAAGTAATATAAAAGAATATTACGCATCATGTTTACCGGAAACAAAAGTTGAAACGATAAAGCAGTTAAAAGAAAAGTACGGCATAGTCGCCATGGTTGGAGATGGTATAAACGATGCACCTGCACTCGCTACTTCTAGTATTGGTGTTGCAATGGGTGAAGGAACAGACGTAGCATTAGAGACTGCAGACGTTGTTCTTATGAAAAACGAATTATCTCGTCTCTCTCAAGCAATCCGTTTATCAAAACGAATGAACCGTATTGTGAGGCAAAACGTTATCTTCTCTTTAGCTGTCATTGCAATGCTGATTTGTTCTAATTTCTTGCAGTTTTTAGCTCTTCCATTCGGTGTTATTGGACATGAAGGAAGTACCATTCTTGTAATCTTGAATGGCTTACGATTATTAAAAGGAAATAAGTAACGGGTCCCTGATAAAGGACCCGTTTTTTTTTAATGGTAGCTATTGTGACCGTTCGCACTACTGCTCGTTTTATGCTTTGGATGCGAACTGCTCTTTTGTTTATTATTACTTTTATTATTGTGGTTCTTTTTATTATTACTCATGAAATATCCCCCCTGTTCCCTTTTATTATGGAACAAGAGCTCATTTTTCATTACGGGAATTATTGTCACCCGTTCTATAATGATGGAGTAAACCATTAATTTCACCGCCAAGTAAAATTACCCATGCAGTTAAGTAAAACCATAACATTAAAATAATGATACCACCGAGACCACCATATGTATTAGCGTAATTTGCAAATTTATCTACATAATAGGCAAATGAGTACGATACCACAATCCATCCTACAGTAGCAAATATTGCTCCCGATATGACTTCTCTTCGCTTTAATTTCCGATCAGGCGCAAATGTATATAAAAAGCTAAACAAAGCGATTAAGACAAAGAAACTTGCTACCAAACGCGTAATACTCCAAACATAAGAAAAACTATCCGATAAACCAATTGCTTTAAACACGGCTGCCCCAATCACTTGTCCAAATACTGGGACGATTAGTGCAAACACAATCATAAAAATTATCGCTAACGTGAACACGATAGATAAAGCTCTTGTTTTAATAAAAGAACGGGTTTCTGTTACATCATAAGCACGGTTAAAAGCGTTCATAACCGCATTCACCCCGTTTGAAGCAAACCATAACATCGATAGTAAACCGAATGATAATAAACCACCATTTTGTTCGTTTACAACTTTATCTACGTTTACTTCAATTAAGTTCATCGCATCTTCTGGTACGTACGGTTCTAATAAATTGAGCACACTTTCTGTTTGAAGGTCAATAAAGCCAAGAAGCGTAATTAAGAAAACAAGCCCAGGGAAAATCGCAAGCAAGAAGAAATAAGCGAGCTGTGCTGCTAAGCCCGCTACATCATCGCGCATCGTCCGGTCATATAAATCTTTCCCAAACGAAAAAGTGCGATTTCTTTTTGCTTTTTCTAGAAATTTCCTCATATTTTTTAGACGCTTTTCTTCTCTTCTTTATTTTGCTTTAGCTCAATGTATGCTTCAGTTTTTTTTTCCTCTGCATTTGAGTCTTTCATAAATAATTCACGCGCTTCTTTCATACCACCATCTTCAGCTACCACTGGCTCTTCTTCTGCTTTAAGCTCATCTACCTTTGGAGATACAGCTTGAATTTCAATCGTTTCCGGCTTTTCTACTGGCACGATTTTTTTCTTACTAAAAATTTCTTTCGTTTCTTTTAACGTTTCTACAACAGACGGCGTCAATTTTTTGATTTCTGCTACTTTCGCTTTCACTACATTAAAATCAGCAAGTTCGCGTCCTTTATCTGTAACAGTTTGCACTTTTTCTTTTATCTTCGCATTTTCACCAATTTCAATCATCTTTGTTTTTGCTTTTTCAGCAGTGTTTTTTACTTTTTCACGGTTTTCTTTCTTCAACATAGATACAGCTACACCTGCAGCTACACCAAGCGCAATGTTTCGAGCAATATTATTTTTCTTTGCCATATTCCTTCACCCTTTCATTTCTTATATTAGAAAGTATTACTTTCTAAGCTTCCTCATATTCCTTGTTCATTTCGAATGAAAGCTACTAGCTTTGCACACCCTTCTGTTACAAGGTCATACACTTCTTGGAAGTTCCCTGTAAAGTAAGGGTCAGGAACGTCTGTCCAGCCACCGTCTGGAACAAAATCGGACAGTCTACCAATATAGCCTCCAGTTTTACCAAAACTTTTTAAATCCGCTATATTCTTGTTGTCCATGGCAATAATATAATCAAACTTTGTTAAGTCTTCTTTTTCTACTTGCCGTGCTTTAATTCCTTCAAAAGAGACTTCATTTTCTTTTAAAATTTTTTTTGTTCCTTTATGTGGTGGATGACCAATATGCCAATCTCCAGTTCCTGCAGAATCAATGACAATTTTCTCTTCGAGTCCCTCTTTTACGACAAAATCTCGAAAAATTGCTTCTGCCATTGGAGAACGACAAATATTCCCAAGACAAACAAACAATACTCGGACCATATTTTTGTCTCTTCCCTTCTTGGTGCATTTCTTAATATATATCTATAGTATAAACAACCAATTATTAATTATAAAGGAAATCCCTACTAATTTAATAGGATTGAAAAGTTTCATTAACGAAAATGATAAAAAAATGTTAAGATAGCCTTATGTTATTTTAAAGGGGGACACTTCGGTGGATTTATCCGTAAAATCAGAAGTAAACGTTGAATATATGGTAGAAGCTATTAAAGAAAAATTACGCATGGTTAATGCTGGAGCAATGAGAGCTGCTAGTTTTAACGAAGAAATGTACGAGGACTTACGTGACATTTATGAGCACGTTATGAAACGTGAAACATTCAGTATTAGTGAAATGCAAGCTATTACTGAGGAATTAGGTACATTAATTAAAAAATGACAAAGAGCCTCACGTATTCGAGGCTCTTTTAATTTCAACAAATTCATGACAACTCTTCTCTTTTCCTCCTCACATTCTAAATTACTGTACAATGAAAGTAGAACCTCACCTTAGATTTTTTCTCCATACATACTACTCTAAAAAAATTGCCACACTACCATTGCTAACTGTTTTTACTGGAGGTGCTTACTTATGAGCAATTGGTACAGTAAGACGAAAAATCAAACATTAATCGACCTAGAAACAAATGAACAACACGGTTTAACAGATAAAATCGTAAATGAACGTTTAAAGCAATATGGTTCTAATGAATTAGCTACCAAGCAAAAACGTACTTTATGGCAGCGCGTTTTCGCCCAAATTAATGACGTCCTCGTATATGTCCTTATTATCGCTTCCCTTATTTCCGCCTTTGTAGGTGAATGGGCCGATGCAAGTATTATCGCGCTCGTTGTAGTTTTAAATGCTGTTATTGGTGTAATCCAAGAATCGAAAGCGGAACAGGCTTTAGAAGCATTGAAAAAGATGGCAACACCTAAAGCTATCGTAAAGCGAGATGGTGAACTAAAAGAGATTCCATCTGAGCACGTCGTTCCAGGTGATATCGTTATGCTTGATGCCGGACGATATATACCATGTGATTTACGGCTTATCGAAACTGCTAATTTAAAGGTTGAAGAATCTGCTCTAACTGGTGAATCTGTCCCCGTTGATAAAGATGCAGTCTACCATCCTTCCATGCAAAGTGATGAACAAGTACCGTTAGGCGATCAAAAAAACATGGCTTTTATGTCGACGCTAGTAACATACGGACGTGGCGTCGGCGTTGCTGTTGAAACTGGGATGCACTCACAAATTGGTAAGATTGCTACCCTTTTACATGAAGCAGACGATGATATGACACCACTTCAAAAAAGCTTAGCACAAGTAGGAAAATATTTAGGCTTTGTCGCTGTAGCTATTTGTGCTACTATGTTTCTCATCGGTTTTTTACAGGGCCGGGATACGTTAGAAATGTTTATGACCGCAATTAGTTTAGCTGTTGCAGCCATTCCAGAAGGCTTACCAGCTATCGTTTCCATCGTTCTTGCAATTGGTGTTCAGCGTATGATTAAACAAAACGTTATCATTCGTAAACTACCAGCTGTTGAAGCTCTCGGTTCTGTCACAATTATTTGTTCAGATAAAACAGGTACATTAACTCAAAATAAAATGACTGTTACTCACTTTTATAGTGATCGCACATACGACCAGCTAGAAAATTTGAATGTAAATAATGATGCACACCGTCTATTATTAGAAAATATGGTTTTATGTAACGATGCTTCTTACGGTACCGACTCACAAACAGGGGATCCTACAGAAATTGCCCTTCTTGTTGCCGGAAGCTCTTTTAACATTCAAAAAGATCAGTTAGAAAATGCACATGAACGCGTTAACGAGCTCCCTTTCGATTCAGATCGTAAAATGATGTCAACCGTGCATACATACGATGAAAGCTACTATAGCATGACGAAAGGTGCTATTGATAAACTCTTACCTCACTGCACCCATATCTTTATAAATAACAAAATCGAGGTCCTAACAGATTCTGATAAAAATCAAATATTAGACGCTGCCGGGTCAATGTCTCAAGAAGCTTTAAGAGTACTTTCATTCGCATTTAAACAATACAATTCAAGCGATGTGGATATAAATCATCTCGAAGAAAATCTCATCTTTATCGGTCTTGTCGGTATGATTGATCCACCACGTACAGAAGTAAAAGATTCCATTACAGAGTGTAAAAAAGCTGGTATTCGTACAGTTATGATTACTGGCGATCATAAGGATACCGCCTTTGCAATTGCCAAAGAACTTGGTATCGCTGAAGAAAAATCTGAAATTATGCTTGGAACTGAATTAGATAACATTCCAGATACAGAACTAGCAAGTAAAATTAACCACTTAAATGTATTCGCTAGGGTCTCTCCAGAACATAAAGTGAAGATTATAAAAGCATTACGTGCTAAAGGAAATATCGTTTCCATGACTGGTGACGGTGTAAATGATGCTCCATCTTTAAAACAAGCAGACGTTGGAGTAGCAATGGGAATTACAGGAACAGATGTCGCAAAAGGCGCAGCAGATGTAGTTTTAACAGACGATAACTTCTCATCTATTGTGAAAGCTGTTGAAGAAGGAAGAAATATTTATCGTAATATTAAAAAGTCTATTCTCTTCCTACTCTCTTGTAACTTCGGCGAAATTATAGCTCTCTTTTTAGCTATTTTACTCGGCTGGGCAACACCACTACGCCCTATTCACATTTTGTGGGTAAATTTAATTACAGATACACTGCCTGCATTATCACTCGGTGTTGATCCTGAAGATCCAGATGTGATGAAGGAAAAACCACGACATGCGAAAGAAAGCTTATTTAGCGGCAGCGTTCCTTTTCTTATTTTCAATGGGGTTGTAATTGGACTTCTTACTTTAACAGCCTTTATCGTTGGGGCAAAGCTCTATACAGGAGATACAAATTTATTTCCTCTCTTCCCAGATCAAATTGATGAAGACGCTCTATTACACGCTCAAACGATGGCATTTGTCGTTCTTAGTTTTTCTCAACTCGTTCATTCATTTAACTTACGTTCAAGAACGAAATCAATTTTTTCAATTGGGATATTTACAAATAAATATTTAGTTTTCTCCCTTCTTATCGGTGTTCTTATGCAAGTTTGTATCATTTCCATCCCACCTCTTGCCAATATATTCGGTGTGCATGCATTAACAATGCGAGATTGGGGATTTGTTCTCTTGTTAAGTATCATTCCGCTTGTTGTGAATGAAATCATTAAATTATTTAAGAGAAAATAAAAGGCAATGAGGAATATTCCTCATTGCCCTTTTGTTTATCCTGCTATTTGCCGTGCAGTAAGACTCCCACCTCAAAATTCGGCTAGAGCAAAGAAGTTAGGCGGGAGATGAACATCCCCCACTGATTAAAGTTTCACTTTATCCTTGTAATTCTTTTTTGATATTCTCTGTTAATGTAGCCATACGCTTACGACTTTCTTCACGCTCACGTTTATTTTGCTCTTCAATTTGTTGTGTTTCTTGCATACCTCTTGAAATAATGTTCCAAGTTTCCTCAAGTGTTTCCATCTTAATACTAGAAGAACCTGATAATCTCGCTACTTCCACACTTTGAGTTGCGATATTTTGTGCATTTTTCTTAAGTAATTCATTTGTACGGCGATCAAGTTCCGCCATAGAGTCCGCAACAAGCTTTTGACGTTTCGCATTTACCGCTTGAATGATACCATTTTTAAAGATAGGAATCGTTGTAATAAATGCTGTATTGATTTTACCGATTAATTTATTGTTACCGCGTTGAATCATACGAATTTGTGGTGCTGTTAATAGAGCAACCATACGTGCTTTTTCTAAATCATCAATACGCTGTTCTAAAATTTCAACAGAGTTTTTAAGCGATTCTAATTCAATACCCGCTAACTGATCATTATTACGTATGCGCTCTTCGTACATCGGAACTAACTCTGTATTTAAACGCTCTAATAACATTTCCCCTGCTACTACGTATTTTTCTAAGTCTAAATAATACTTTAAGTTTTGCTCATATAAACCATCTAACGTACCAATTGATTTTTTCATTTCATCTTGATACTTCGTAATTTCTACGTATACTTTATCCATTTCGCGACCCATCGTCTGATACTTACTAAAGATTTGTTCAATCATTTTATCTGCTTTTTTGAACATACGTGAGAAGAAACCACTTTTCTCTTCCGCAAAGTCTTTACTATCAAATCTGTCCATAATTTTACCGAGCTGCTTTAATAATTCACCAGAGTCTTCTACTTTCGATAAAGACATTGTATGTAAAATTTGATCAGCGAAACGTGAAATTTCCATAGAAGGTTCTTTTCCGAGTTCAATTAATTCTAATTGATCTTTAATGTCTACTGCGTTATAAATACGTTGCACTTCTGCATCTTGTCTAAGTTGCAAGCGAACATCTTGTGCGGTTTGCTCATTCAATTCTGTTTTCGAATCTAGTACGACTGGGTTATTCATATGGTATTCTCCCTTTCCTTATAAAAATGGACGAAATAGTCCTTTTATTGTTTGTGATAAATTTTTATAGGCTGATGAACCATGAAATTCAAGATCGAAATTAACTTCTTCAAGCCAATGTGAATCAAATGCTCCTGATTGAATATACGGTTCAATATCGTTTCTCCCCGTTGGATTAAAGTGGAATACATCTACTCCAATTTGATTTAAAAATAGTAATAACACAGCATCAGAACGACTTAATTCTCCGCTCTTCTCATTATTAAATATAACAATTTTCGGTACTTCTTGCGAATAATCAAATTTCTCAAGCTGCTCTAAAATGTTCGGTGGTATTTGAGAGAGTTGTGCGAAAACATACAGCGCTACATCTTGTTTCGTCTCTTTCGCAATTGGTTTACACATTTCACTTTCACACGTATGGATCATTGCTTCTGCAATACCATGTTGTAATCCTTCTGGTAAACGCTTATGCGGCCACCAATGGCTGTTCATAATTAAATCCGGATGTAACTTTCCCCCGCGGTCCAATGCATCTCGATAATGATATTGGAAATTCGCTTTTTGTTCTTTCGTAAACGGGAATGTATTAATTAATAAACTGTTATCAAATGATGTAACAGTCTTTAATCGCTGAAAATATTCTTTATCATTCTTTGAAACGCCTGATATTTTTGCAAATAAAGAAGGAATATAAATATGCTTATTTTCAACAAAGAATGTTGGACGTACAAATGCCTTTTCTTTCGTAATTAAAAAGAGTTCATCGTACGTCGTTTTGAGCGTACGGGCTACAGGTGTATACGAACGGAATTGCCACGGTTTGTATAATAATGAATTATCATGGTGAAGTACTTGCTCGATTTCTTTTGAAGCTTGATAAGCTACTGTTGCGACGCGTTCACGACGCCGATCAGGAAATGGTTCCAATGAAATACGTCCTGAATGAGATACGACAAAGGTCTTTCCTTCCTCATCTACACTCTCAAATCCATCTTTTCCTTCTGGATGATAATAAAGCACATCACAGCCGAGCATAATAAGAAAGTATAAGAAATATATACGACTCTCCGTCGCATCACCGTACCAAACGATACGTGGCATTTGCTTCTTATAATTAATTGTAGAAAACCACTTTGCTACGTAATTTTCACTTAATTTAATCATATCGATTAAGAAACGCCGGAATCCTTCTGTTTTTAAAGATTGATTATGTTGTTTCTCATACAATTTCAATGCAGAAATAAACGTCGTATGTATATAATGCTGTAAATCAGGATTGTCTACTTGTGGTAATAGTTGTTTTCCAGACAAATGTGCTACAAGCCTATTGACGGTAAGTCCATTCGGCGCTTCTTGATGTAATGCAAAAACTTCTTGAATATGGCGCAGTTTTTCGGGATCAATCACCTTATTTAAATTTTGTTCATGCAAAACCTCGATCCCTTTTGCTTCACTATAATCAAATAGCCCGTTGAAATATTCATCTACATCATTAGGTACACCAAGAATGCGACTTGCTATGTAACTAAATTTCATCTCATTCTCTGTCAGTTCATATTGTGGACGTTTTTCTAAAAGCGCTTCAAATTGCTTTAAATCTGATTCTTCTTTTAATGCACATGGTTGAAGTGTAAAACGTGAAAACACAACAGTTCACCTCCAAAAACATTTACGTTTTTTCTAAAGTTTCTCTTCTATTATAAACTATTTTTAGTTATAAAAAATGGGCGCTCGCATAACGAGCAAACCCATTTCAATTATTTATGTTCACTTTTAGTAGCTGCAACTTCTTCTTTAGCTTGTCCAGAATTCTTCATGTAGTGAAGTATAAACGTTGCTCCAAACGCTATAACTAAAATAATAAAGAACAGCGTATGACTTACTTCAATATGAATGACAGACAGTAGCATTTTTGCTGCAATAATTAAAATTAAAATATATGCTGTCGTTTCAAGTTCTGGAATACGCTCTAACAATTTTAAGAATACGCCAGCGATACCACGCATCATTAAAATACCGAGCATTCCACCTAATAGTAAAATCCAAACTTCATTCGATACACCAAATGCAGCAAGTACACTATCTACAGAGAATGCGATATCCATTAATTCAACCATCGCAACCGTCCCCCAGAAAACACCGAACATTCTGAAGAGAATACTGTTTTGGTTCATACCATGGGCTTCCGCTTCTTCTGAATTGCCTTTTCTTTTATCAATGAAATATTTAATTGATAGCCAAGCTAAGTAAAGCGCACCTAACACTTTTACCCAGGCCAATTTAATTAAGAACATTCCGATTCCAATTGCAATAAAACGGAATACATAAGCTCCAATCAGTCCATAGAATAATGCTTTTTTTCGTTTTTCTTCTGGAAGATGTTTTACCATTACTGCTAATACGAGTGCATTATCGGCAGATAATAAGCCTTCAAGTACAACAAGTGTACCTATTAACCCCCAAGATACTGGATCTTGTAACACTTTAATCCACATGTCCAAGTCGAAAAACTGAGCATACGTATCAAGGATTCCTTGCAAAATACTCATCTTACCTTTATCCCCTATTCTTTGCTAGATTTATAGAAAGGTCAAAAAAAGGAAACGAATGTCGTTTCCCTTCTTATGCATCCAAGCCATACGCTTTTACAAGCGCACCTAATCCACCTTGGAATCCGCTTCCTACTGCACTAAACTTCCACTGTCCATTATGACGATATAATTCACAAAAGACAACTGCTGTTTCAATGGAGAAATCTTCCCCTAAATCAAAACGAAGAACTTCTTCATTTGTTTCTTCATTTGCTAAACGAACGAATGCATTTGCAACCTGTCCAAAGTTTTGATTACGGCCTTCACCATCATAAATTGTAACTGTAATAGCAATTTTATGAACATCTGCTGGAACCTTTTTCAAATCGACAACAAGTTGCTCATCATCACCGTCACCTGCACCTGTACGGTTATCTCCTGTATGTAAAACTGATTCACAAGGAGACTGTAAATTATTATAGAAAATAAAATCAGTTTCCTTCGTACATTTCCCGTTCGCATCTAATAAAAAGGCAGATGCATCTAAATCGAAATCAGATCCACCATCATAAGATTTAATATCCCATCCAAGACCAATTACTGCTCTTGATAAACCTGGGCTTGTTTTAGCTAAATCTATTTTCTGTCCTTTTTGCAATTGAATAACCATATATATTCACCTCTATATTTTAATTTTTAAAAATATATCCATCAGTAAATACGCGTTTCACTGATGGATATATAAATCTATTACTCTACATCTAAACCAAAGTTATTACATAGAGAACCTAATCCACCTTGGAATCCACTTCCGATTGCATTGAATTTCCATTCACCTGCGTGACGGTATAATTCGCTTACTACTACAGCTGTTTCAATAGAGAAATCTTCTCCTAAATCGTAACGAATTAATTCTGCATTCTTTTCTTCATCCATAATACGTACGAAAGAATTAGAAACTTGTCCGAAGTTTTGGCTGCGGCCTTCTCCATCATAAATTGTAATTGTGAAACAAATACGCTCAATGTTAGCAGGAACATTTTTTAAGTCTATTTTAATTGTTTCATCGTCGCCTTCACCTTCGCCTGTACGGTTATCTCCTAAATGCTCTACAGCACCATTCGCACCTTTTGGATTATTATAGAAGACGAAATCCTCTGCTCCTGAAACTTTACCGTTAGCACCTACTAAGAAGATACTAACATCTAAATCGAAATCGTTTTGTCCATCATAACGATTCGTATCCCAACCAAGTCCTACAAGAACTTTCGAAAGACCTGGATTTGTTTTTGTTAAGTCTACCTTTTGTCCTTTTTTCAATGAAATAGATGCCATATTATACTATTCCTCCTTGGTTTATTTTATTGGTAACGTGATACAATCTCACTTAAGTTTTTATCTTGTGTTCCTTCTCCCACTGCTGAAAACTTCCATTCGTTTCCATGTCGGTACATTTCACCTGCAATTAAAGTCATTTTGCCAGCATAATTATCTGACAAGTTATAACGCGCTAATTCTTCACCTGTTTGTGGGTTTTGAATACGAATATATGCATTGCGAATCATCCCAAAATCTTGACGACGATTTACACAGTCATAAATATTTACAACGAATACTAGACGATTAATACGGCTCGGAACTTTATGTAATTCTACGAAAATTGTTTCGTCGTCACCAGCGCCTTCACCTGTTAAATTATCTCCTGAATGAATGATACTACCACAAGTAGAAAGTTTGTTGCCGAAGTAAACTAAATCATTTTTGTTTAAAAAACGATCCCCTTCTAACATAACAACTGATGCATCACAATCTACATTTGGTTTACTTCCAAATAATGAAGACAGAAATCCACCTGATTGCCCAATTGGATCCCAGCCTAAGCCAACCTGCATTTTCGCTACTCTAGGTTGTCCTTTCGTTAAATCAATCTTTTGTCCTTTTTCTAAAATAATAGGCATGAAGTTTCTTCCTTTCTACAAAGCATTTTCCAACTCGGAAAACATTGTATTCTTCTCTTATATTGTAGCATTATTTATCTAATGAGAAAAAGGATAAATTCTCAATTATATGAAAACAGATACTATATTTATTTATACTGATGTAATAAGTGGTAAATAGAGCCAATCATTCCTGCACAATTACCGCTTTGCGCAAGTTTAATCTCACAATTACTATAAATCTCTTGATTTAAGTATGTTCCTATCTCTTCCTTCACTTCATTTAAGAAATCATCGCCTCTTTCAGTAATTCCCCCACCAATAATAATCATTTTCGGATTAAAAATATAAGCAAGATTGCTAATACCAATCGCCAAATGTTTAAAGAAAATCTTCACGGCTTGAGTAACACCGCTATCACCCTTATCATATAATTCGAAAATTATTTTACCATCCCACTCCTTTTTACCTTTATATCTTCGTACAAGATGAATTAATCCCGAAATTGAGGCAACCTCCTCAAAAGTTTTCCCTTCTATTAACATGTTCCCCCATTCCCCAGCGCCAAACAAATGTCCACGGTATAACTCTCCATTTATAACAATTGCTCCACCAATGCCAGTTCCAAGCGTAAGCATAATAAAATCGCTTTCTCCCCTTCCTGTACCTTTCCATTTCTCTCCTAAGGCTGCACAATTAACATCATTTTCAATAGATACAGGAACTTTTAATACTTCTTGTAATCTCTCAACAATAGAAATATTAGCATAACGCGGAATATGATCCACACCTCCCGTTATAACTCCTTTATCAATATCAACAATTCCCGCTGTACTAATACCAATTCCGGAAATAGTATATTCAGTCATTAACTTTTTTGATAAATATATAAGCTTTTGAACAATTTGTTCCCCGCCCAAGTGAATTTCTGTCGGGGCCTTTTTATGTATTAGTACTACACCTATTTCTGAAACAATTCCATATTTAATTTGCGTACCACCAATATCAAATGCAATATATTCTTTCATCCGTTGCCACTTCCTCTACTGTTATGAGTGTAAATTCTCCATCACTCTACTGTTTGCAAGGAATTTACATTAACTCTTTTCTCCCTTTAGAAATACACCACCTTTTTCTATATATAGTTTTTTTTGCATAAAACTCTTTTTCCTATGAAATATTACAAAGGGGTGTATTTTAGATGGAACAATAATTTTTTCTTCAGGAGGAAAACAATGACAAAAATATTCATTTTAGCATCAACACTTTCTTTATCCTTTTTTAGTGGCTTAAATATTGGTAATGCTGCAACTGAAAACTTCAATCCAATAACAAACGCTATTGTACAAAATAACGATAATTTAGCAGAAGGTAATTCAAAAGATAATAATAAACCTCCAGGAAACAATGGCTCTCAGGACGATAGTGGTTCTGACGGCAACGGCTCTGGTGGCAGTGGTTCTGGCGGCAATGGTTCTGACGGCAACGGTTCTGGTGGCAGTGGTTCTGGTGGCAACGGTTCTGGCGGCAGTGGTTCTGACGGCAACGGTTCTGGTGGCAGTGGTTCTGGTGGCAACGGTTCTGGCGGCAGTGGTTCTGACGGCAACGGTTCTGGTGGCAACGGTTCTGGCGGCAATGGTTCTGGTGGCAACGGTTCTGGCGGTAATGGTTCTGGTGGCAACGGTTCTGGCGGTAATGGTTCTGGCGGCAATGGTTCTGGTGGCAACGGTTCTGGCGGTAATGGTTCTGGTGGCAACGGTTCTGGCGGTAATGGTTCTGGTGGCAATGGTTCTGGTGGCAATGGTTCTGGTGGCAGTGGTTCTGGTGACAATGGTTCTGGTGGCAACGGCTCTGGTGGCAACGGTTCTGGCGGCAGTGGTTCTGGTGGCAGTGGCTCCGGTGGCAACGGTTCTGGTGGCAGTGGCTCCGGTGGCAACGGTTCTGGTGGCAACGGTTCTGGTGGCAGTGGTTCTGGTGACAATGGCTCTGGTGGCAATGGTTCTGGTGGCAACGGTTCTGGTGGCAATGGTTCTGGTGGCAACGGTTCTGGCGGCAGTGGCTCCGGTGGCAACGGTTCTGGTGGCAACGGTTCTGGTGGCAGTGGCTCCGGTAGCAATGGTTCTGGTGGCAGTGGTTCTGGTGGCAGTGGCTCTCAGGGTGGCAACCGTGTTAAAGGCGACAGTAGTTCTCAAGGTGGTAATGGCTCTCAGGGTGGCAACCGTGTTAAAGGCGATAGCGGCTCTCAAAGCGGTAACGCAAAAGATAATGCAACAAAACAAGGCAATAAGCTGCCTAATACTGCAACGCATTATCCTGCATCTATTTTAATTGGTCTTTCGACATTCCTAATTGGTGTGTTACTATTTATTCGTCGTAAAAACGCAAAATAAAAAAATCATCCTTCCATCTAAAAATACATGAAACAGATTATAAAATGAAACTTTAATCAGTGGGGATTTTGTTCATCCCCCACTGATTATTAGCCTTCACCAATCGGGCTTTTACGGGCAGCAGGGCTCCCACCTAACTTCTTAGCTCCAGCCGAATTTTGAAGTGGGAGTTTTACTGCCTGGCAAATAGCGGGATAAAACTAAAAAGGACTTTGATTGCATTTTATTATGCAATCAAAGTCCTTTTTGTCATCTAGTAGAAAAAGTATTAATACGCTTTTCCCCAATACACCATCTGCTTCGCTTTTTTACTACAGCAAATACATTCGTCAGCTAAACTTTCTTGTTCGAACGGAATACAACGTGAAGATACTCCAACTTCTTCTTTTAATTTTTCTTCACAAGCTAGTTCTCCACACCACATCGCTTTAATAAAACCTTGCTTTTCATCAGCCGCTTTTTTCATCTCTTCGAAATTCGTCACACTATACGTATTCTCATCGCGAAATACTTTTGCTTTGCTAAATAAAGAATGGTGAATTTCCTCAAGTAGTGCTGGAATGCGTTCTTCTAATTGATCCATTGATATAAATTCTTTTTCTTTCGTATCTCGCCTTACAAGTACAACTTGATTCTTTTCAATATCCTTTGGACCAACTTCTAATCTAATTGGAACACCCTTCATTTCATACTCATTAAATTTCCAGCCAGGTGTTTTATTGCTAGCATCTATTTTTACACGTGCAACCTTCTGAATACGTCCTTGCAACTCTGTTGCTTTTTCTAACACACCTTCTTTGTGCTGAGCAATCGGAACGATAACAACTTGTACTGGAGCGACTTTCGGTGGCATTACAAGTCCGTTATTATCGCTATGAACCATAATAAGTCCACCTATCATTCTTGTTGATACACCCCAAGATGTTTGATGTACGTATTGCCATTTACCGTTACGGTCTAAAAACTTAATATCAAATGCTTCAGAGAAATTCGTTCCAAAGTTATGAGATGTTCCTGTTTGAAGTGCTTTTCCATCATGCATTAAACTTTCAATCGTATAAGTTGCCTTCGCTCCTGCAAACTTTTCTTTTTCTGTTTTTTGCCCTTTAATAACCGGAATCGCTAAATACTCTTCACAAAAAGCAGCATATAGATTTAAAATATTTAATGTTTCAATTTGAGATTCTTCTGCCGTTTCATGAATCGTATGACCTTCTTGCCATAAAAATTCAGTTGTACGAAGGAATGGTCTCGTCGTCTTCTCCCAACGAACTACTGAACACCACTGGTTATATAACTTTGGTAAATCATTATATGATTGAACAATTTTTGAAAAATGCTCACAGAATAGAGTTTCAGATGTAGGGCGTATACAAAGTCTTTCCGCCAATTTCTCATCTCCGCCATGAGTAACCCACGCTACTTCAGGAGCAAATCCTTCAACATGATCTTTCTCTTTTTGTAATAAACTCTCTGGAATAAACATTGGCATGTACACATTTTCATGACCAGATTCTTTTAATTTTTCATCCATCACTTTCTGCATATTTTCCCATAATGCATAACCGTATGGACGTAAAATCATACAACCTTTCACACTTGAATAATCAACAAGCTCCGCTTTTTTTACAATATCGGTATACCACTGAGCAAAGTCTTCTTCCATTTTCGTAATGGCTTGTACTTGTTCTTTTACCATAGTTATTCTTCCTCCTTTAGAAAATAGAAAAAGCCCGCGTCCCCAAATAGGGACCGAGCTTTGTCGGCGTTACCACCCTGATTCATACACAAAAAAATTGAGTATGCTCTCTTTTTGATAACGGGAATTTCCCGCTGCATATGCAGAACTCAAAGGTAGGTTCCATATCGCCTCTTTAAGAATCTTCCAGCCAAAAGGATTCTCTCTCTGCAAAAAGGTAAGACATGTACTATTCCTTTTTCATCGTTATAACAAAATAAATTTGTTGAATATCATAATATAAATTTTATTTCAAAACAAGAGCCAATTTTCTTATTTTTATACATTATTTTCAATTATCACTGTTTTATACGTAACTTTTCCGAACTATTTTTACAAGTTGATGAGCAACCATACCAATTAGTGTACCAATTAAAACGAAGAAACAAATAAATCCGTATCCCATTCCTTCCCAACCACCAATAGCGATCATTGTTACAGGAAAGAGAGCTAAACAAAGAAGTACTAAACTAAGTGCAAATATAATATCAAACTGTTTGTCTGGAA
The DNA here is from genome assembly GCF_044908115.1 of Bacillus sp. RC51. Taxonomy (NCBI): domain Bacteria; kingdom Bacillati; phylum Bacillota; class Bacilli; order Caryophanales; family Bacillaceae; genus Bacillus; species Bacillus sp. RC51. The sequence goes on from NZ_JBIYCW010000009.1 coordinate 84,330, forward strand.
AACGTTTCTTTAGTAAATATGACATAAAAAATACAAGGAGAACGGTGACTCCACCAATGATGTAAAAGATACCAAATCCATCTAGCCAATCCATAGTATTCCCTCCTTCCATTCATTCCCTTATACTTATTATATGTTTAATTTTTCTGAAAATAAATAACAAAATTTCATTCAAAAATATATTTTTATTACCAGGTATTAATAGTAATATATAAAAATAGGTTTTATATAATCAGGAGGGAAACTTTATGGATAAAGCATTAACAAATCGCGTCATTATTTTATCTTTCGACTGCTTATCAGCTTTAGATTTTCCTATATTACAAAAACTACCTAATTTCCAAACTTTAATAAACAGGGGCGCGATTGCGAAAAAAGTGGAGCCAATTTATCCTTCTGTAACATATCCAAGCCACTCAACAATCGTAACCGGTAATTATCCTAATAAGCATGGCGTTGTCAGCAATACATTACTTCAACCAGGACGTGATTCACCAGATTGGCATTGGTATCGAAAGTCCATTAAAGGAACAACTTTATATGATGAAGCACGCAGAGCAAATTTAACGACAGCAGCCCTTCTATGGCCTGTTACTGGAAGAGCAAATATCAATTACAATTTACCAGAAATTTTTCCAAATAGAGCGTGGCAAAATCAAATTTTAGTTTCATTATTTAGCGGTAGCCCGCTATATCAATTAGATTTAAATCGTCGTTTCGGCCATATACGAAATGGATTGTCACAGCCTGAGCTTGATGATTTCGTCCTTGCTTCTGCCGTACATACAATCCAGACGAAAAAGCCTAATGTTATGTTTGTACATTTTACTGATTTAGATACGCAAAGACATTACCATGGCTTCGAGTCCGAGGAAACAGTAGCTGCAATCCATAGACACGACGAACGCCTTGGAAAAATTATTCATGCATTAAAAGAAAGCGGGATATACGAAGAAAGTACAATTATTGCACTTGGCGATCATAGCGCTTTAAGTGAAAACAAAGCAATCCAATTAAATGTCCTATTTCGTCAAAAAGGACTTATATCCGTAAATAAAAGTGGCAAGTTACTAGATTGGAAAGCTTATTGCCAAAGCTGTGATGGATCTGCCTACGTACATGTAAGAGATAAAAATGATACTGAAACGATTAAAGAGATTCAACTTCTTCTTGAAGGACTTCTTCAGGATAAACAAAATGGAATTGAATTTATTCTGCACGATGAAGATGCAAAAGAACGTGGTGCTGATGGTAATTGCTTATTTATGCTAGAAGCCATGGAAGGTTATTACTTCATTGAAAATTATACAGGTGATTTCATAAAAGAAATTACTAAAAAAGATGTTACTTCTAGTAAGAAATATACATTTGGAACACATGGATATTCCCCAACAAAACCTAACTATGAAACAATTTTTATGGCTGCTGGGAAAGGCATTCAAAGTGGCGTTACAATCCCGTATATGAGACTGATTGATGAAGGTCCCACTATTGCTAGGTTACTCGGTTTGCACTTAGGTGAAACAGACGGAGCAATTGTAGAGGATTTACTTCAATTGTAAAGAACTGTGTATATATGTAAAAGTTATGTAAAAATCATCACTGTTTCTCTTTTTACAATTTTTATTTTTGTACACTGTTAGTAGAACAAATTTAAGGGGGAACATTATATGAAAAAAATGTCCAGACAAGAAAAAAGCTGGATATTATATGATTGGGCGAACTCGGTATATTCGCTCGTCATTACAACTGCATTATTTCCAATTTACTTTAAAGCAGCTGCAAAAGAAGCTGGACTATCTGGTGCAACTTCAACAGCCTATTGGGGATATGCAAACTCGTTCGCTACACTTTTAATTTCTATACTCGCTCCTATTCTCGGCACGGTTGCTGATTATAAGGGATTTAAAAAACGATTTTTCACATTCTTCTTTGGACTCGGTATCGTATTTACAAGTATGCTAGCAGTTGTTCCAACATCTCAGTGGTACTTATTACTAGGATGCTATATGCTCGCATTAGTTGGCTTTGCTGGAGCAAATATTTTTTATGATGCATTTCTAGTAGATGTTACCTCTGGAGATAGAATGGACCGAATTTCTACGCGAGGTTTTGCATTAGGTTACATTGGGAGCACAATTCCTTTTATCGGTTGTATTGCTCTTATTATTCTTGCTCAAAAAGGAACTATCCCCTTATCAGTCGGAATTGCTAGTCAAATTTCCTTTGCAATAACAGCTCTTTGGTGGGGACTATTTACGATACCAATGCTAAAAAATGTAGAGCAAACACACTATATTGAACGTCATCCAAGACCAATTGCAATGAGCTTCAAGCGCCTTGCTAATACGTTTAAAAATATTAAAGAATATAAAACTGTATTTATGTTCCTAATAGCTTACTTTTTCTACATTGATGGGGTAGATACAATTATCACTATGTCTACTGCTTACGGAACAGATCTCGGTATTAGTGCAACCAATCTATTAATCATCTTATTTGTAACACAAATTGTCGCTTGTCCATTTGCTTTATTATATGGAAAACTATCGGAAACATTTACCGGTAAAAAAATGCTATATGTCGGCATTATCATTTATATCATTATTTGCACATATGCTTATTTCTTAAAAACGACGTTTGATTTCTGGATTTTAGCAATGTTAGTTGCTACTTCTCAGGGCGGAATTCAAGCACTTAGCCGTTCTTATTTCGCAAAACTAGTACCGAAAGAATCTGCAAATGAATTCTTCGGATTTTATAATATCTTTGGTAAATTCGCAGCAATTATGGGTCCGGTATTAGTTGGTGTCACAACCCAATTAACAGGAAAAACAAACGCTGGTGTCCTTAGTATTATTGTCTTATTTATTATCGGTGGATTCTTATTAACTAGAGTACCCGAAAATAATACGTCCGTTACACCACCTAATCCGAAAACTAAAACAATATAAGAGAAAGATCCCCTTCACACAAGAAGGGGATCTTTCTCTTATATTTTTAACGATAACGCCCTACAATTAAAAACTCTAAAGCTTGTACAAAAATAGTTTATCGACAGTTGTTCCTAATACTTCTGCTAACCGGAATGCTAGTGCTAAGCTTGGATCATATTTATTATTCTCAATTGCATTTATCGTCTGTCTTGATACGTTACACTTATCCGCTAATGCACCTTGTGAAATACTATTTGCAGTGCGCAATTCATAGATTTGATTTTTCACACCGTTTCTCCTAACCTGTAAAATCGTTTTTACATCATCAGTATATAGTTGGTACATGTCATTGTCAAAAGATTGCCGCAAGAAAAGGGAGCAATTCTGCTCCCTTACAATAGCTATTTCGAAACTAATCAATTCGTCATTTCCTCTCGATTCACAATATCTTCTTTCTTTATTTGCATACGTAAAACCGGGCCTATCGCAAATAAAATAAGTGCCATTGCTATACAAAATACAGTAACTAGTGAGGTCATCTCCTTCAACCCTCCAGCTAGTGAAGTTCCAATTAACATTGCCCCCATGAACAGTGGTAAAATCGTTCCATTTACTCTTCCAATCATGTTTTCTGGTACAAGCTGAATCATAAGCGTACCGACAACGATATTAACACAAGCTAAACAAATACCTGTTCCAAACCTCATGAAACTAGTAATCCAAAATGATGTAGATAGCCCTTCTACTAAAAATGACATCGCTAATATGCTCATACCGAATACAAACATCTTTTTCGGATTCACTTTTGAAGCGAAAACAGCAGCAACAATACCACCGATTAGCATACCTATTCCATCCGCTGCCGCTAAATATTGAACGGCTTCTTTTTCCATTCCAAGCCGTTCTATTACAAGAAACACCTCTAACGGATTTGTTAGTCCAACTGTTAATCCCATAATGGTGAAAGTGATCGTAATCATACGTAAATTTTTCGTATGAAGAACGTACTTCCAACCCTCTTTTATATCATTTTTTAATGAATCTCTCACCACTTGCTCTTGTTCCACCCATTTTGGTAAAAATGAAAGAGCGATAGCAGATAACAAAAATAAAATAATTAAGCTATTTAGTGACGTAAATAAACCAAGTTGTGTGTACACAAGCGATCCTACCACTGGTCCAAAAATCATAAATAGCGACTGTAATGTTTGATTAAATGCAATTGCATTTGCTACCTGTTCTTCTTTTACATAGCGTTTAAATATACGCGAAGATGATGGCTGAGAAAACTGACCTACAATCGCGGAAATGAGTGTTGCAAAAAATATAGCCTGCCAATAATCCAGCTTTAACAACAAGACAATTCCTACAATAGACAGTACACTTAATACATCTCCAGCAACCATCGTTCTTTTCGGATTCCAGCGATCAGCTAGTGCCCCACCGATAAACGAGAAAATAAAAATAGGTGCATATTCCATAACCGATAACAAAGAAACTGAAACTGGATCATTATTCGTTCGCTCCATTATGAAATACAAAAGAGCCATATTTCTAATCCAAATTGCAAATTGTTGTAAAATATCAGATGCCATAACGAGCATAAATGCTCGGTTTTTAAATAAAGCGTTCATTTTCATTCCCCTTTCATAAACCGACCGTTCGGTCTAATTTATTTTGTAAGAAAAGCAACTGACCTATTATTCAGCTGCCATTCCTTTTAACAATACATCTATTGCCTTTTTATAAATACGTTTCAGCTCTTTATAATCTAACTCGTAGTAAAGTACTCCAAGCCCCGATAATAATCCATTCACAATATACATAAGATCACGTGTATCATCTTCTTGAAACTCTCCAGACTGTATACCTGCTTCAATTAATTTCTCAACCATAACATATGATTCTCTAGTTAAAGCTAACAGTTCATCCAGAATTTCTTTACTTACAACTTGGCTCATAGAGAATTCCTCTATTGCATTTGAAATGGGTTGCTGTATGTCCTCTACATAATATTCCGCGAGACCATATAGTTTTTCAATACTAGTACTATACAACTTCTCTTTTTCATTCCATTTTTCAAGCCAATCATACGTATGCTGTTTCACTACAAATAAAAATAATTCTTCTTTACTTTTAAAGTGATAATAAATGCTTCCTTTACTTCTCTCTGTAATTTCACAAATCTCTTCCATAGATGTAGCTGCATAGCCCTTCTGTGAAAACAAACTTTCTGCTTTATAGGCAATTTCTTTCTTTATCTCTTCTGCGCTTCTTCTCATATTCACACCTCTTTAAACCGACCGTTCAGTCTAATAATAACAAATAAAAAACCTCTATCGCAAGAGGCTATACTCCTTATTTAAGAAAACGTACTTTCAAACCACATTCGAATCATATGTATTATTCCAAATTTAAATCCTAATTTAGTAAGAGATACGGTTCCCTTTTCATTTCCCCTAGCATGTTAAAAATATTTAATCAAACGTTTGTTTAACTGTTTTTATGCATATGTAAGCCAACTAATTAAACGTTTGTTTAAAAAGAAATACGCCCCCTATAGGGCGTATTCTCATCAATCACCGCCGCCTCCACCACAGCTACCTCCACTATCTCCGCCAAAAGACCCTCCGCAATCATGTGAATGCCCGCCATCATGTGAACTATTACTATCAGATCCAGCAAAGAAAAATGATGGTGAGGAGGTGTTAGACGTACTATGTGTATTACTCTTTTTAGTAAGGTTTACTCTTCGATTATTTGATTTAACTGATGCTGCAATCATCCAAATTAAAGCACAAAATAGTAATGCTGCTATAACAAACCCCATATAAAAACCTCCCTTATTTTTTTACCAACTGAAGTACTCTCTCAATATTTTCAAGCGAAATAAAGCGCGATTCACGAAGGATCTCTTTTCCATTATGAAATAATAAAATTGTCGGCCCTGTAAATACCGCATATCGCCCTGCAATCTCTTGCATGTCTTGCTGTAATATTTCTACTTTCTCTACGTAATCATAATTCTCTAATACGCAATTTACTTTTTTTAACATAACATCACAAACACTACAATTTTCCGTTTTAATACACAGCAGTACTAATTGTTGTCCTTCAATATATGTCGCTAATTCTTCTATCGTTTCAAATGTATTCATCTTATCCCTCTTAGCGTAATTTACGAAATACTTTATCATGATACATACGAAAAGCTGAACTATCTTTAATCTTTCTCTTTTCCATTACTTGCTGAAAACGCAGCGTTTTTGCTGTTAACTCTTCTTGTAATTCTTTTCTCTCTACTTCATCATAACAGCACGCAATTAAGTCTTCTATTTTTAATATATCTTTTTGTAGTTCCATTTCTGGTGGAATCATACCTGCATTTTTCAAGATTTTATAACTCATTCTAAGTTCTGGAGGTACCATTGAAAGGTCTTCTAATTGTAGTGGTTTTCCTTTCCCCGGAATATGATCGAGATCACCATTCCGTATTGCTTGTCGAATTTTTTCTTCAGCAATGTTCAAAAAGACATCCACACCATTCGCTCCTTTACATATTTTTACTATTATTTTACATGATATTTTCTCATCTTGCTACGCTATTACAAATTGACTTTATACAATTTTTTCTCAAATTTAATTACAAGGAGCCTTTTCCTCCCTAATCAATATTTTATTTTCATGTGTAGTCTGTATTAGAGCCATTTAATATTGAGAAAATCTTTGCGAATCAAATAAAGCGTTTACACCAAATCTTGCATTTGCTACGATTTAATCACCCTCAGCTCCCTTGTATAGACTTCGTGATGTCTGATCATTTTTATCCCGCTTTAATGGGCAGTAAGACCCCCACCTCAAAATTTAGCGAAAGCAAAGAAGTTAGGTGGGGGATCAACTGCCCATAAAAGTCCGATTGGTTCAACTAATAATCAGTGGGGGATGAAGCCCCCCACTGATTAAAGTTTCACTTTATCTAGACGTTTCATACGTCTAGATTCACTTTGGTTTATTGGCGCATGCCTTTAAATATATCTTTTATTTTGAAAGGAGAAATGACTATGAGATCAAAAAAATTCACGCTACTATTACTATCCCTACTACTTTTCTTACCTCTTTTTCTCACAAACTTTATTACTCCAAATTTCGCATTAGCAGATTCACCAAAGCAAGGTCAAAAAATTGTTGGGTATTTTCCTTCATGGGGCGTTTACGGACGTAATTATCAAGTTGCAGACATTGATGCATCAAAGCTAACTCATTTAAACTATGCTTTCGCTGATATTTGCTGGAATGGAAAACATGGAAACCCTTCTACTCACCCCGATAATCCAAATAAACAAACGTGGAACTGTAAAGAATCTGGTGTACCACTGCAAAATAAAGAGGTCCCTAATGGCACTCTCGTACTCGGTGAACCATGGGCTGATGTCACAAAATCTTATCCGGGATCGGGTACAACTTGGGAAGATTGTGATAAATATGCCCGCTGTGGAAATTTCGGAGAACTGAAACGATTAAAAGCTAAGTATCCTCACTTAAAAACAATTATTTCAGTTGGTGGCTGGACTTGGTCTAACCGCTTTTCTGATATGGCCGCTGATGAAAAAACAAGAAAAGTATTCGCTGAATCTACAATAGCTTTTCTTCGCGAATATGGATTTGACGGCGTTGATTTAGACTGGGAATACCCGGGTGTTGAAACGATTCCTGGTGGTAGTTATCGTCCTGAAGATAAACAAAACTTCACCCTTCTGCTTCAAGATGTTCGAAATGCATTAACGAAAGCTGGTGCAGAAGATGGTAAACAATATTTGCTAACAATCGCGTCAGGTGCAAGCCAACGTTATGCGGATCATACAGAGCTAAAGAAGATTTCTCAAATACTGGATTGGATTAATATTATGACATACGATTTCCACGGTGGGTGGGAAGCTACTTCTAACCATAATGCTGCACTATACAAAGATCCAAATGACCCCGCAGCGGATACGAAATTTTACGTAGATGGTGCGATAGACATTTATACAAATGAAGGGGTTCCAGCGGATAAACTCGTATTAGGTGTACCTTTTTACGGACGTGGATGGAAAAGTTGCGGAAAAGAAAATAATGGGCAATACCAACCTTGTAAACCAGGTAGTGACGGAAAGCTCGCTTCTAAAGGCACTTGGGATGATTATTCTACCGGTGACACAGGTGTGTACGATTATGGTGATTTAGCATCTAATTATGTGAATAAAAATGGTTTTGTTCGCGGATGGAACGATGTAGCGAAAGTACCTTATTTATATAATGCGACTACAGGAACCTTTATTAGCTATGATGACAATGAATCTATGAAATATAAAACAGACTATATAAAGACAAAGGGTTTAAGTGGCGCAATGTTTTGGGAACTAAGCGGGGATTGCCGTACAAGCCCAAAATATAGTTGTAGTGGACCAAAATTACTTGATACGCTAGTAAAAGAATTACTTGGTGGACCTATTACTCAAAAAGATACTGAACCACCAACAAACGTAAAAAATATTACTGTTACAAATAAAAATTCAAACTCAGTTCAATTAAACTGGACTGCATCTACTGATAACGTAGGCGTTACTGAATATGAAATTACTGCCGGAGAAGAGAAATGGAGTACAACAACAAATAGCATTACAATTAAAAACTTGAAACCTAATACAGAATACACATTTTCAGTATTAGCAAAAGATGCTGCTGGTAACAAATCACAACCTACTTCTATTCTTATAAAAACAGATGATGCTAACACAACACCTCCTGGTGGAAATGGCAATGCTACCTTTTCAGTCACTTCAAATTGGGGAAGTGGTTACAACTTCTCAATTATAATTAAAAATAGCGGAACGACCCCTATTAAAAACTGGAAATTAGAATTTGATTATAACGGCAATTTAACACAAGTTTGGGATTCTAAAATTAGTAGTAAAATAAATAATCATTACGTAATTACGAATGCAGGATGGAATGGTGAAATTCCTCCTGGTGGATCAGTTACAATCGGAGGGGCAGGAACAGGCAATCCCGCCAAACTTGTAAATGCATCCATTAATGAAAACTAAACGTAACCTCCATTAATTATTTCACTAAAGTTTGAATTTAGGTTTGAGTGCTCTATCCTAAATTCAAACTTTTAATTTTATGAAAAATCACAATTTATATTATAATAACCTATTATAATTATATTTAATTTCTAATATGAAGTTTATGTGAAGTTCATCTGAATTTCACATGAATTCCCTTTAAGTTCTATTGTCTTCCCATACTAATCACATTATCCTTTACATATAGGAATCATTTCCATTCCGTTTCAAACTATCTATATATAGATACAAAGATAGTGGCCTATTAGGGAAAGGCATCTAGTATTATTATAAATATAACCAAAGAAAAAGAACTCTTATGGTGCGCTTATAAGCGCACCATAAGAGTTCTTTTTCTTAAAATTCTCACGTAAGAGTTCTTGAAAATCATGTTACTCACAAAGAAAAGGCATTAGCTCATAAAAGCTAATGCCTTTTCTTTGTGAGTATTGTTAAACGTTCCATTTTTCGATATTCCATATTTTCGTTATCCATGCTTCATAGAAAGATGGCTCATGTGAAACAATTAAAACTGTACCTTTATATTGTTTTAACGCTTTCTGTAAAGCCGTCTTAGTCTCTGTATCCAAATGGTTAGTTGGTTCATCTAAAATTAAAACATTGCTTTTAGTTACGATAAGTTCGCATAATCGTACTTTTGTTTGTTCTCCTCCACTTAATAACTGGATAGATTTTAATACATGTTCTTCTTTCAATCCGCACTTTGCTAATGCTTGTCGGATTTCTTTTCTTGTCATATCTGGTCTCCCTGCCCATACTCTTTCTAGTGCAGTTATTTCTGAGGAAAATTCCTCTTGTGCAAAATAAGCGGGTTTTACTCGTTCCCCAACAGAGACTGAGCCGCCTAACGGTTTTATTTGTCCTAGTAATGTTTTTAACATTGTTGTTTTTCCAATCCCATTATGACCAATAATCGCAATCTTTTCCCCTTTTTTCACTTGAAAATCCAATTCCGGAAATAACGGTTCACCATAACCAATTTTCAGTTTCTCTACCTGTAATATACGACTCACTGGCTCAGTATAAACATTAAAATCAAAACGGGCGCGAGGTACATCGTTAACCTTTTCAACCTTTTTCATTTTCTCTAATACTTTTTCACGACTTTTCGCTTGTTTCGCTTTACGAATTTTATTTTTTTGAATAAAACCCTCTAAATGTGCAATTTCTTTTTGTTGTTTCGCATACGCCGCTTGTAATTGTTTCCTTTGTAATTGATAACTTTGCAAAAAGGTTTCATAATCTCCTACATAGCGCTTAACCTTTCGTTCTTCTAGATGATAAATAACATTCGTAATATTGTTCAAAAATATTTCATCATGCGAAATGATAATATAAGCTTTTTCATACATTTGTAAATACGATTGCAACCATTCTATATGTGCTGTATCTAAATAGTTAGTTGGCTCATCTAATAATAAAACATCCGCTTTTTCTAAAAGGATTTTCCCAAGTAACAACTTTGTCCGCTGACCACCACTTAACTTTGAAACATCCTTTTCCAATCCTATTTCAAACAAGCCTAAGCCTGTTGCTACTTCCTCAATTTCTGTATGAATTTGATAAAAATTAGAATTCTCCAATATAGTTTGTAACTCTCCATACCTTACTAACAATTTCGCTACTTCTCCTGCTCCAGCCATCTCTTCTGTAAGTTTTAACATGTCACGTTCCAACTCATACAGGTTAGAAAACGCACTTTGCAAGTATTCTTCAATTGTTATGCCTTCTTGTAAATCTATATGCTGTTGCAAAAAGCCAATCTTCACATGTGGAAACCATTCAATGTTTCCATCATCATGTATAAGTTCTCCTGTTAACAAGCGTAATAATGTGGATTTTCCAATTCCATTTTTCCCTACTAGCCCAACATGTTCGCCCTTTAATAATCGAAAGCATGCATTATATAAAATGGTTTTCTCACCATATGAATGACTTACATTTTCTACTGTTAATATACTCATCTTTTTTCTCTCCTTTTCTTATGATCCATAAGCTAAATAGAGAGAACAACAGTATAAAGCCTTATTTAGTTATACATATAAAAATGGGTAAGATGAATACACCTTACCCATTACATATTATCGTAAGAAAGGATTAAGGTTCTTTACCTGCTGTCTTCAATTTAGCTTATTTGTTAAAAATGGGCAGACTTCTCCCGTATCAAGCTAAAACCATTTGAAGAACAGTTGATAAAGTCATTTTATCCTTTCACTCCTTTAACATTTGTTATATTAAGAGTATAAACTACTCTGTTATATTCTATTCTCTACTTTTTCTTTTGTTCCTTCTTCCAATTTATCCGATGTTAATGAACCCACTATTTCCCCTATAGATTTCATCTTCCTCCTTCAATAGAAAAAAGCCTCTTAACAGCAATTATACAAAAAACTGTTAAAAGACTTTTTTCTATTTTTTCATGTAAGGAGCCAATACTCTTAAAATTTCTTCCTTATCCTTCTTTAACTCAAGAGATGTTAACATATCCATCGTTCGCGGCCTAGGTAATTCCACTTGGACCTCGCCAACTATTGATGCTGGTCTTTGAGATAAAATAAATACGCGATCAGAAAGTAAAATTGCCTCATCTAAGTCATGTGTAACCATAACAATTGTTTGCTTTTCTTGATGCCAAGAATTTAAGAGCCAACTATGTACTTCCATTTTTGTAAATGCATCTAATTTTCCAAAAGGCTCATCAAGTAGCATAATTGGCTTTTCACATAAATATGTGCGAAGGAAACTAATTCTTTGACGCATTCCACCTGATAACTCATCTGGATAATGGTCCGCATATTCATCTAGCTCAAACTGCTTTAATGCTTCCATTCCTTCTGTCAGCCTTTGTTTTTTAGGCTTCCCTTCAATTTCCAATGGAAGAACGATATTTTGCAAAGCCGATCGCCACGGTAGTAATAAATCTTGTTGCGGCATATAACTAACAACATCTTGTTTTTTTACATACTCTTCGTTATAAAACACTTCTCCGCTCGTTGGCTCTTCAACACTTGCAATCATATTTAATAATGTACTTTTTCCACAACCACTCGGACCTACAAAAGAGACAAACTCTCCCTCTTGTATAGAAGCACTAATATTTGCTAATACATTCTTTCCATCGAAAGCTTTTACAATATCTTTTATTTGTAATCCACTCATTTTTCACTTGGAAGGAATTCATTTGTAAAGGCATCTTTTACATCGATTTTCTTTTTAATAACTTTGTTGTCATATAAGAAATTCATGTAATTTGTCCAAATCTCTTCCTTCTGTACTCCCCACGCTTTTGCATCATCTTGATACTTTGTACTTAACCACTTTTGGCTTTCTTGTACTAATTCTTTATTCACATCTGGAACAGCTTTAATTAAAATATCCGCAGCTTCTTTCGGTTCTTTAATTGCAAAATCATAACCTTCTGTCGTTGCCGTCATAAATTTTTTCACAAAATCTTTATCTTGCTTCGTATGTTTTTCACTTGTAATAATAACAGGACTATAGAAATCAAGCGCTGGATCTAAGTCTTTTACCATAATTGTATTTAACTCTTTTCCTTGACGCTTCGCTTCAATTCCATCCCATCCATAATAAATCCATTCAAAGTCTGCATCACGACCAATTGATTTAAAGAAATCTGTTTGTCCAAGAATAATTTTTTCAACTTTATTAAAATCAGCTTGATGTTTCTCCATAATCGTCTTTAACGTCGCTTCTTCTGCTGGTCCCCCCCAGCCGCCGTAACGTTTACCTTCAAAATCTTTTGGTGACGTCATATTATCTTTTTTTAGAGATGCAAAAGCAGAGGTATTATGCTGAATAATTGCACCAACAGAAACAACTGGGATTCCTTCAACACGAGCTAATGTTACATTTTCTTGTGCGCTTATCGCAAAGTCTGCTTTCCCAGAAGCAATCATCTGCTCTGCCGTTACATTATCACCAGGCTGGATAATTTCTACATCAAGCCCTTGCTTTTTGTAATAATCTTTCGTTTGCGCTACATATAAGCCAGTATGATTCGTATTTGGAAACCAATCTAAAACGACTTTTACTTTTTTATCTTTACTTGAACTTTCTTCTTTCTTCGCCGGATTACATCCGGCAACAGTTACTGCTAATAATGCAGCTAACATAATTTTTAAACCTTTTTTCATTTTCTGCCGCCCTTTCTGTATATCCATGGTGCTGTTATTCTTGCCATAAATTCAACAATAAAGTACAGACATAATGTCACCATGACGATAATCGCTGCAACACCAAATACTCGAGCCGTTAAAAAGGATTTTGTTGCTCTTGTAAGCATAACTCCTAATCCTTCACTGGCACCAAGCCATTCCCCAATAATCGCCCCCATCACACTATATGTAACAGCAATTTTTAAACCTGAGAAAAAGTATGGGAGTACTGCTGGAAACTTTACTTTCTGGTAAACTTGCCATTTCGTTGCCTTCATTGTTTGTAACAGTTTCAGCATATTTTTATCTACCGTTTGGAAACCTTCTAAAATGCTAAGCGCAATTGGGAAGAAACAAACAAGAATAACAACCATTACTTTTGGCAACATTCCGTATCCAAACCAAATAATAAATAATGGTGCGAGCACAACGATTGGAATTGTTTGCGAAATAACGAGCAACGGATTCATTAAAATCCGAAATAAAGGGATGACATCCATAATGATAGCAATACTCGTCCCAAGTAAAATTGCAAAAAACAACCCAATTATTACTTCCTGTAACGTTTGCACTGTATTCGGTAATAGTAAATCTTTCATTCCAATTAACTCTTGCACAATTGCAGAAGGCTTCGGTAAAATCCACGGCTCAATTTTAAATAATGAAACAGATCCTTCCCATATAGCAATGAGAAGGATAAGCCAAATTGTTGTGATTATTTTAGATCGCTTCTGGTTTTGCATATTCATCACGGTACTTCCAAACTTTTTCGTCAATCGTTACGCCCGTACTTGGACGATAGTGAATTTTAATAGAAGTGATTACTTCTTCTGCTCCAGCATCGACGCAAGCTTGTTGTGCGCGTTTAATGACGTCAAGAAGTACATCTAATTCTCCTTCCAACGTTGTTTCCATTGCCCCTACTTCATAACGAACTCCCGACTGTTGTACAACTTCAATTGCTTTATCAACAACGGAATACACATCTTTGTTCTTCGCTTGTGGTACTACTGAAAATGAAATTGTAACTTGTTGTGACATAATCAAATCCCCCTTACAAAATATGGTTCCAAAAAAAGAAAAGGCTTTCCTACCATGTAGGAAAGCCTTGTATACAAGTTATTCTATAATAACTTATGCTACATCACTTTAAAGTAACTCCCTACGCTGGCATTATCCAGATCAGGTTGAGGGTCGATGTATACTTACATCCTCTCAGCCAATTGGCTCCCCGGTTCTTAATTCGTTTTCATTGTAGCATGATTTATTTTATTGAACAAACAAAAGCGTACATATCATTTCATTATTTTTGGAAAATATCCAACTTCTTCACCATGAGCTAATAATTGCTGAATAAATTCTTTATTAATCGCTGGCACTACCAGTTCTTTTTTCTTAATCCATTCATTCGTTCTACGAGTACCCATTACAATTTCAGATTGCTGTGCTCCATCTCCTGCAACTTGAGAAGCAATTAGCTCTGCTATTACTTCATCTTCCTTCGCTAATATAAGCCCCCTATTTATATATTGCGAGAGTGGAACCATTTCAAGATTGTATCCACATTCCTCAATTAGCTTTATAAAATGTTCAAATTCAATTTGATGTGGATGACAAATATGTAACGTCTCTCCTACAATTTTTTGATCTTGTAAATACGATACAATCGACTTACTGGCAAAGTCAATTGGTGTAAAATCAACCTTCCACTTCACATTTGGTGCCTTTCCAATTAGAAGCATCGTTTTAATAAGACGATAAAATGCATTTCCTTCAATGTTTTGTTGGAACGAACCCGTTTCTGAATGACATGCTAGGTTACCTGCACGATAAATATTCCCTTGTATGCCGCTCTTCAAAGCTTCACGAACAAGATTTTCCGCCTGTAGTTTACTATCGGAATACACATTCTCTAACTCTACATTATAATTGAAATCACCTGTTTCCATATATGTATCCCATTGCTCTACCGCTAAATCTATTGGAATACCAATTGTAGAAATAAAGTGGAATGTAGCACCATTCTCAGCTAATGCTAGCATACGGCCCGTGCCTTGGACATTCACATTTTCAAATTGTTTTACATCTCCAAAATGTCTTACATCTGCACCACAATGAATTACCGTATCAATCTTGGAACTAATTAAAGTGAATTCCTCTTCGCTCATCCCAAGATACTCTTCTCCGAGATCACCAGGTACAGCCTGTATACGCTGTAACCACTCTTCACATATATCATTAAAGTAACTTGCTAATGTATCGATAATTCTTTGCTGCACATCTTTTGTCGGCCTTACTAAACAATAAATAGTAGCAGATGTATCTCTCAGTAATTCATATAATATGTGCGACCCCAAATAACCAGTAGCTCCTGTTAAAAAGACATTTGAAATGTGGATGTCTTCCAAAGCATTTGAATAAGTAATGGTATCCGGTTCATGAATCACCTTATATTCACGGAATACTTCTTCTGTCTCTACTTTTACTTCTCTCTCAATTCTAGCTAATCCATATATCGTTCTTTCTTTAAAGAAATCCTGAATTGTTAAGTGTGAAAAATCTTCTTTTAACAATGTTAAGACTCGTAATACCTTCAATGAATGTCCACCAATTGTAAAGAAATCATCATGCACTCCAATTTTTGAAACCCCTAATACCTCCGCCCAAGCGTTCGCTATCTGTTTTTCTGCTTTAGTAGAAGGCGCAACATATTCTTGTAGACGAATCGGCTCGTACTTTTCTTCTAACTGGGCTAACTTCTTAACATCAATCTTTTTATTTGGTGTAAGTGGTAGTTCATTAATATAAATTAGTTTAGATGGCACCATATAATCCGGTAACTGCTCTTGTAGCTGATAAACTAATTCTGGTATTTCCTTTTTGTTTAAAGTTGTATAGAATGCAATTAAATATTGGCTACCTTCCTTACTCTTCTTAGCAAAAACAGCATTTTCTTTTATATTATGATCTTGAGAAATTTTACTTTGAATTTCTCCTAATTCAATACGATGTCCTCTAATCTTTACTTGATCATCTTTCCGATGTAAAAACTCTATATTTCCATCTTCTAATAGTTTAACAATATCACCTGTTTTATATATATTGACTATAGGATTAAAAGGGTTTGGAATAAAAGCTTCAACTGTTTTTTCAGGCTTATTAAAATACCCCTTTGCTAATCCTACTGAATCTATATACAATTCACCAGGTACACCAATTGGACAAAGATTCATATTCTCATCCAAAATTATAACTTGATAATTAGCACATGGCTTACCAATTGGGATACTCGCATCATCCTCATTCAACTGACTAGGTATTTGATAGGTTGTCGTCACTACAGTACATTCTGTTGGTCCGTATACATTATGAATTTCAACATTTGTACCTATTCTTTCTCTCCACATTTTAATAACCTCTACAGGCAACATTTCACCGCCAATAGCAATTCTTTTTAAGGAAGCTAGCTTATATACATCTTCTTTTGCTAAATAAGTTGCTACTTGTCGAACAAAAATTGTCGGCAACGCCAAGATTGAATTCGCTTTTACTTTATGGATTGCAGTTGCAAATGCTTCTACAGACAATCGCTCTTCCTCTAATAATACATACAAGTTTCCTCCGCAAAATAAAGAAGCGAATGACTCCCATACAGAAGCATCAAAGCTAAAGGAAGGAAATTGTGCAAATACATCTTCTTCTGTCAATTCATATTGCCTTTGCATCCAAGTGTACAGGTTAATAACACCTCTATGTGCTAACATCGTTCCCTTTGGATTTCCTGTTGAACCAGATGTATAGATCATATATGCTACATCATCACAATGAATAGACAACTTTACATCTGTAGCCTCACAAGTTTCACTATCATAAATTGAGACAGTTTGAACCTCATCACATGTTATAGGTGTTTCTTTCATTAAAATAACTTTCGCTTGGCTATCTTGAATAATGTACTGAATTCTACCTTCTGGATAATCTGGATCAATTGGAACATACGCTGCACCAGCTTTCAATATGGCCACCATACTTACTACTGTGTCTATGCTACGTTTCATAAATATTCCAACATAGTCGCCTAACTGCACACCGTTCTTAATTAACAGATGGGCTATTTGATTACTTTTTTTATTTAGTTCCTCATATGTTAAAGTACCCTCTTTTGAAGATAAAGCTGTACAATTCGGAAATTGAGTAACAGTTTTGTAGAACATATCGACAATACTTTTCTCAGGGTATACTGCTGTCGTGTCATTCACTAGATTATAAAGTGCCATCTCGGCCTCTGTAATAATATTAAAATGCTTTATATACTTACTTGTATTTTGTAATGCATCAATTAAAACACCATTTATTTGTTGTGCATAACGAATAATTGTTGTCTCTTTCCAATTAACACTATTAAATATCACTTCTACACTTTGCATATTTTTATTCAATACAAATTGTAACGTATTCTTGTCTTGTAAATCATAATACGTTTCACCAATAATAATAGGTGAAATTTCAGATGAATTATTACTGTTTTGAAACTCTCCTATTTCTTCCTCATTCATTTCTTGGATTTGTTCCACTTGCTCTACAATCTGCAAATTCAAACTTTCATAGGAGAGATAATTAGAAACTTCAATAGTAATAGGAAATAAACTTCCTCTTGTATGATAGAGCACGATAATGTGCTTTTCTTTAGAAATATGATATAACCACGTTGCAGTTGCTCCTATTAAATCTACAATATGAGTCAGTTTTGGGAATGGCATAGTTTTTCCTTTTATTCTAAACTCCATCTCCTGCGCATCTTTAGGTATTTTAATACTTCCTTCTACTTTTCCTAAAAATTCTTTTACCATCTCATTATAAGAAATCGTTAATTTCATATTTATGTAAATTCCTTTCCTAAATATAATAAAGGTGTGAAAATCCACACCTTTTTTCATCCCGTATTTACAGGCAGATTGGTTCAATTCATAATCAGAGGGCTGGATAAACCAACCCCTGATTAGAATTTCACTTTCTCCTTATTCACTTTTAAACTCACCAATTAGCTCTTGTAATTCCTGAGAAAGCCAACTTAAAGAAGTCGCCAATTCTGCAATATCTTGTACTGATATTTCTTGCTCCTTCATACTTTCTTCAACATTACTACTGCTATTCGCATAAGTATTCGCAATATGTGATAATTCATTTACGACTTGAACGATATTCTGGCTATTTTGTAAAATATCACCTGAGTTGCTAGAAACAGCCCTAACTTGATCTGTAACAGACTGTGCTGACTTTGAAATTTTCTCGAAGAACGCACCACTACTTTGAACAAGAGTAATTCCAGATTCTACTTCTTTTGAACCTTTCTGCATTGAAACTACAGCCTCTTCTGTTTCAGCCTGCGTTTCACTAATTAATTTCGCTATATCTTTCGCTGACGTTTCAGTTTGTTCTGCTAATTTGCGCACTTCATCAGCAACAACTGCAAACCCTCTTCCAGCTGCTCCAGCACGTGAAGCTTCAATAGAAGCATTTAAGGCTAATAAATTTGTTTGATTTGAAATACCTGTAATTACAGTTACAATATCACTAATTTCTTTTGACCTTGTTTCTAACGAATAGATGATAGAAGATAAATCTTGTACTGCATTTTGGATTAAACTCATTTGATTAATAATTTGTCCAATGACTTCATTACCTTCAATTGAATGTTGCTCCATACCTTCTGAAGCAACTGCAACTTGTTTCGCGGCCCCAGTTATCTCTTCTACCTTATTTTCCATTCCATGTACAATTCCTAGGCATTGTTGTACTGAAGTTTCTTGAGATTGCGCTCCTACTCTTAAACCTTCAATAGAACTTGCAATCTCTTGAACTGCCATACTGTTTTCCTCTGTACTTGCCGACAATTCTTGTGAAGAAGAAGAAACTTGCTCAGCAGTCTGCCTTACTTTATCTATAATTCCTTTAAATTTATCAATCGTATTATTGAAATATACATTAATAATTCCAATATCATCTGGTCTTTCTTTTAATTTAATACTTAAATCACCTTCACCAATCTTACGTAATCCCTCTCGTAAATCTTTTAATGGAGCTAACGAGTGACGTACGATAAAGAATTGAGTAATAGTTGCAATTGCTAATGAAATAATAATAAAGAGTATACCCTGTAGCACAAAATTCTTCTTTGTACTAGGAACGATAGAAGCGTCTAAGTCAGCCGCAACAATTGCAACAATATTGTTTTCTCCATCTGTAATTGGCTCTAATATTGTCACCCACGAACCTAATTCATCTTCATATACTTCTGTCATCTGAGCCTTTTTCGTATCCATCACTTTATCGTATGCATTCATCCAATGAGCGGGTTGTTCATAATAATCTCCCGGCTTTACAGGGACTGCATTTGTTAACTCTGTAGTCAAACCAACGAGTTGTAGCTCTCGCTTTTCATTCGCTTTTGCTCCTGTAACATACGTTTGTCCAACACTTTTCAACTCTTTTGACACTTCATCTAATTGCTCTGTTAACTTTTCTTTTTTCACTCTTTCGGCTGTAGGATCTTTCGTCATGTCTCTAACTAATTCTACATCCAGTTTTTTTAGCACTATCTCTCCCGTTTCAATAGACTGTCTTTCAAATAAAGACATCATACTATTTTGAAACATGTTGAAGCTTAATGCACCCATACTTCCAACAAGCGTCAAAATAACTAAGACAGTTAATAGGACGTTCTTTTGAAGAAATGATAACTTATGCCAATACTTTTTCACTAATATTCACCTTCCTTAATTATCAAAATTAAAAGCAAAAAAACAAAATATAAGAATATTTTGCTTGAAAATGATTCTCAATATGTTCGAGAATAAAAAAAGACCAATGTAAAAACATTGGCCAAGACCAACCCTATCCGTCCGGTAACTGGCTAGCATAGCCTTTCGACCTTAGCTCCTGTAGTTTTGCGTCCTCATGTTTCCATAAGTTTGCCTTTCTCGCTGAACGAGTTGAACGATATGGGAGTTCTATGAGAATTACAATATTCTCTTTCAAAGATTACAACATAAAAATTAAAATGTCCACCCATTTGTACATATAAATATAAAGTTTTAACGGATTATTTTTTCGAAATAATTTAACAAAGTACGTGAATGTTACATTTCTTGTGTTATATAATAAAAAATGTATATAAAATAAGGACTATTACGGATGTTTATTTAATTTTCATTCAAATTAAATTATTCGAATATATCTTAACTTACGAATTTCGGAGGTAGTTTATCATGTTTTGGCTACAATTTCTTACGTTACTACTCTGCATTTTTATCGGTGCACGCCTAGGCGGAGTTGGTCTAGGAGTAATGGGTGGCGTTGGTATGGCAATACTTGTTTTCGTCTTCCACTTACAACCTACAGCTCCTCCTATTGATGTAATGCTTATGATTTTAGCAGTAATTACAGCTGCCGGTGCTTTGCAAGCTGCTGGAGGAATGGATTACCTTGTCTACCTTGCTGAGAAAGCATTACGAAAAAATCCAAAGCGTATTACATTTTTTGCTCCTATTGTTACTTATTTATTCACGCTATGCGCGGGAACTGGTCATGTCGCTTATTCTGTACTTCCCGTTATCGCCGAAGTATCTCGCGAATCAGGAATTAGACCTGAACGACCAATGTCAATTGCCGTTATCGCTTCCCAGCAGGCAATTACAGCTAGTCCAATATCGGCTGCAACAGTTGCGCTTTTAGCAATGTTAGCCGACTATAAAATCACCTTGTTAGATATTTTAAAAGTCAGTATCCTTTCTACTTTTATTGCTTGTATGGTAGCTGCATTCGTTGCTAGTAAAATGGGAAAAGAATTAAATGAAGACCCTGAATACTTGAAGCGATTAAAAGAGGGAATGATCCCTAAACTTGAAGAGAAAAAAGAATTTTCGGGTGTAAAAGGCGCTAAATTATCAGTTATCCTTTTCCTAGTAGGAACTTTCCTTGTCGTACTTCTTGGTTCATTTGAAGCCCTTCGTCCGGGATGGATGGTTGACGGAAAGTTAGCTCGTCTTTCCATGCCAAACACAATTGAAATGGTCATGTTAACCATTGCTGCTCTTATTATTATTTTCTGTAAACCAAATGTGGAAAGCATTGTAACTGGTAACGTCTTTAAAGCAGGCGCAACAGCAGTTGTTGCTATTTTTGGTATCGCTTGGATGGGAGATACTTTCTTCAACGGAAACTTAAATATAATTCAAGGATCAATTCAACACTTAGTGACAAGTGCACCATGGTTATTTGCTATTGCACTATTCATTCTATCTATTTTACTGTATAGCCAAGCAGCAACAGTTCGTGCTTTAGTGCCACTCGGACTATCACTTGGTATTCCGCCGGCATTACTTATTGCGATGTTCCCTGCAGTAAATGGATATTTCTTCATTCCAAACTACGGGACAATCGTTGCTGCAATTAACTTTGACCGTACTGGTACAACAGGAATTGGTAAATATGTTTTAAATCATAGCTTTATGATTCCGGGCCTGATCGCAACCTTTACTTCTATTGGAATTGGAATGCTCTTAATTTCAATTATGTTTTAAAGAAAAAGCACAAACCTTTATTTAAAAAGGTTTGTGCTTTTTTAATCAAACGTTTGTTTAAACTTTTTTGGCAGTCTATTCCTCCATATAGCATTTAAAATATTACATGGGCTTTTTCTACAAACTCTTATTTACTTCCTCAACTAATTTCTTCGTACTTTCATACGCAGATTCCGCTAAGCTAATCGCTGAAATAACTGAAACACCATCCGCACCCGCTTCTATAACAGAAGCTGTATTTTCAATTGTAATCCCACCAATCCCAACGATCGGTATTGTAATCTCTTGTTCCCTAAAATACTTTAGACCTTTCGTTCCTTGAACCGCTTTTGTATCTTTTTTCGTACTCGTCGGAAAAATTGGACCAACTCCTAAATAATCGGCTCCATTTTCAATCGCCCAGCGTGCTTCTTCAATTGTATGTGTAGATACTCCAATAATTTTATCTCCCATTTTTTTACGAACAGATGTAATTCCTTCATCATCTTGTCCAACATGCACGCCATCTGCATCTAACTCGAGGGCTAGTTCCACATCATCATTTACGATGAATGGTACATCGTACTCCTTGCAAAGCGCTTGCAGTTCTTTCGCAAAATCAATACGTTTCTCTCCCGTTAAAGCCCCTTCCCCCTTTTCACGAAATTGAAAAATTGTTATACCGCCTTCAAGTGCATCTCTCAATACTTGTAGTCGCTCCTTCGTACAATTGTTACTTCCCATAATAAAATATACTCGTAATAACCTAGACATTTCATCCATTGTAATGCGCGACATCTAGTTCCCCTCCTTACTGTATAACCTCAATCTTTCCATACTTCTCAATATCATCTGAAGTTGTATTCGCTAACTGATTTAAAAATTCAATTTGAAAGCTTCCTGGTCCATTCTCTACTGTTTTCGAAGCCGCTATTTCTGCTGCTACTCCATAGAATGTTAATGCGGCTACTGCTGCCTTTACATAATCCTTTTCTACCGCTACAAATGCTCCTATTACAGAAGTTAGTAAACAACCTGTTCCAGTAACTTTCGTTAAAATAGGATGGCCATTTCGAATAAGAATAGTTCGCTCTCCATCTGTAACAACATCTTCTTCTCCAGTAATTACCGCAACTGTATTTAATTCATCCGCTGCCTGTTTTGCAATATTTACAACATTACCGTTTCCAGTACCAGCATCTACACCTTTAATTTCCCATTTTTCATTAATAACGTTAGCTATTTCAGCTGCATTTCCGCGAATAACAGCTAAATCGATTTCAGCTGGAATATATCTCGCGACTTCTGTTCGATAAGAAGTTGCTCCTGCCCCAACTGGATCAAACAATACTGGTACATCATTCGTATTTGCTGATTTACCAGCAAGTAACATCGCTTCTACCTCTTCAGGACGAAGTGTACCCATATTTAAAACAAGGGCTCCCGCAATGCTAGCCATTTCTGCTACTTCTTCTTTTGCATACGCCATTACAGGTGATGCTCCTAATGCTAACAAACCGTTTGCTGTAAAATTTGTTACAACAGCATTTGTAATATTATGCACAAGTGGATTAGACTCTCTCACCAAATCCACTACTTTACTAATTTCTTTCATATTCATCCTTTTCATCTCCTAACTTTAATGATGGGAGATACACAAAAAGGCACTTTGCGCGTACGCAAAGTGCCTGAACATGTGCTTTTACACTCTCCCTACGCTGGCATTATCCAACAGGTTCAAATGGTCAATGACGGATTAGTCATACTCTCAGTTTGCATCCACAAACTCCCATGTGTTTATTATTCATCTACTTCAAAGTCTACTCTTATTCTAGTAAAATAACAAGTTCTTTACTTTTATAAAATGATAGAGATCATAACTCTCCTGGTTCAACCATTCTTCGCCTTTATATAAGTAAAACTCTCACACGTATATTTCACCACAAATAACTCAAACCGTCAGCAAGACTGAATAGAACAAAGATGTATGCTATATTTAACGTATGGAAATTTGAAAGGATGTTTTTAAACATGGCAAAAAGTATTGTAATTGCTGAAAAACCTTCTGTTGCACGTGATATCGCACGTGTACTGAAATGTGATAAAAAAGGGAACGGCTATCTTGAAGGTAGTAAATATATTGTTACTTGGGCTTTAGGTCACCTTGTTACATTAGCTGATCCAGAAAGCTATGATGTGAAATATAAACAGTGGAATTTAGAAGATTTACCAATGCTACCGGAGCGTTTAAAACTAACCGTTATTAAACAAACAGGGAAACAGTTTAACGCTGTAAAAAGTCAGCTTCTTAGAAAAGATGTAAATGAAATCATTATAGCTACTGACGCCGGTCGTGAGGGGGAGTTGGTCGCACGCTGGATTATCGATAAAGTTAAAATGCAGAAACCGATTAAACGTCTATGGATTTCATCTGTTACCGATAAAGCAATTAAAGATGGCTTCGCAAATTTAAAACCAGGAAAAGCATATGACAATCTATACGCTTCAGCTGTCGCACGTTCAGAGGCTGACTGGTATATCGGACTTAATGCGACTCGAGCATTAACTACTCGCTTTAATGCCCAACTAAATTGTGGTCGTGTTCAAACACCTACTGTAGCCATGATTGCAAGCCGTGAAGATGAAATCAAACATTTCAAAGCTCAAACTTACTATGGTATCGAAGCTCAAACAGCTGAGAGATTAAAGCTAACTTGGCAAGATACAAAAGGAAATAGCCGTAGCTTTAATAAAGAAAAAACTGATGCAATCGTGAACAAAATTAGTAAGCAACATGCTACTGTTGTAGACATTGATAAAAAACAAAAGAAATCGTTCGCCCCTGGTCTTTACGATTTAACTGAACTACAACGTGATGCGAATAAAATATTTGGTTATTCTGCGAAAGAAACATTAAACATTATGCAAAAATTATATGAACAGCATAAAGTTTTAACGTACCCTCGTACAGATTCACGCTATATTTCATCTGATATTGTCGGCACACTTCCAGAGCGTCTGAAGGCTTGCGGAGTTGGAGAATACCGTCCTTTAGCACATAAAGTATTGCAGAAACCTGTAAAATCTAACAAATCATTTGTTGATGATAGTAAAGTAAGCGATCATCACGCAATTATTCCAACAGAGAGCTATGTAAACTTCTCAGCTTTCACAGATAAAGAACGTAAAATTTATGACTTAGTTGTAAAACGTTTCTTAGCTGTTTTATTCCCAGCCTTTGAATATGAACAACTAACATTGCGCACGAAAATTGGTGATGAAACGTTCATCGCACGCGGAAAAACGATTTTACATGCTGGTTGGAAAGAGGTTTATGAAAATCGATTTGAAGATGATGATGCAAGCGATGATGTAAAAGAACAAATCTTACCTCGCATCGAAAAAGGCGATACATTAAACATAAAACTAATTGTCCAAACATCAGGGCAAACGAAAGCACCTGCACGTTTTAATGAAGCAACATTACTTTCAGCGATGGAAAACCCAACAAAATACATGGATACGCAAAACAAACAACTTGCTGACACGTTAAAGTCAACTGGTGGATTAGGTACTGTAGCTACACGAGCTGATATTATCGACAAGTTATTCAATTCGTTCTTGCTTGAAAAACGTGGTAAAGATATTCACATTACTTCAAAAGGCCGTCAGTTACTTGATTTAGTGCCGGAAGAACTGAAATCTCCTACACTAACTGGTGAATGGGAGCAAAAGTTAGAAGCTATCGCTAAAGGAAAATTAAAGAAAGAAGTATTCATTTCAGAAATGAAGAACTATACGAAAGAAATTGTTGCTGAAATTAAATCGAGTGATAAGAAATATAAACACGACAACATTTCAACGAAGTCTTGTCCAGACTGTGGTAAACCAATGTTAGAAGTAAACGGTAAAAAAGGTAAAATGCTTGTATGCCAAGATCGCGAATGTGGTCACCGTAAAAATGTATCCCGCACTACAAATGCACGCTGTCCTCAGTGTAAAAAGAAACTAGAACTTCGTGGTGAAGGAGCAGGCCAAATTTTCGCATGTAAATGTGGCTATCGTGAGAAACTTTCTACATTCCAAGAGAGACGTAAAAAAGAATCCGGCAGCAAAGCTGATAAACGCGACGTTCAAAAATATATGAAACAGCAGAACAAAGAAGAAGAACCATTAAATAATCCGTTCGCAGAAGCTTTAAAGAAATTAAAATTTGATTAAACAAAAAGGTTCCTACCGCTATCGGTAGGAACCTTTTATTTTTAATGAATAATTTTACTTCCTTTTGCGTTCTCAACAAACTTTTCACTTGATTTGTTAATTGGTGTTTTCAGTAATAACGCAGCAACAATCATAACTACTACGAAAACACTTAACACAAGTAAATCTCTAGTTACTATATCCCAAAGCATTCCGCCAACTGTTTCACGAATTGCACTAATTGCATATGTGAATGGTAAGAACGGATAAATCGCTTGGAAGAACGGTGGTGTCATTTGAATTGGGAATGTTCCGCCTGATCCTGCTACTTGCAGTACAAGTAAAATGATCGCCATCGATTTCCCAACGTTTCCGAAAATAGAAACGAGTGAGTATACGATACAAACAAAGACTCCCCCAATAAATAAACTAAATAACACAAACCAGAACTTATCGACTACGTACGTACCGAGTAAGAATATATCTCCCATTGATACGATAAACGCTTGTGAAAGACCTATCGTTAAGAATGTTAATAAACGTCCGAAGTAAACTTCATGGCTCTTATAATTCGCGCCCTCTTCGTGTACTTCTACCGTTAATAATGAAACCATTAATAATGCGCCTACCCATAATGCAAGCACTGTATAGAATGGTGACATTGCTGAACCGTAGTTCGGCATTGCAAATAATTTATTCTCTTTTAAATTTACTGGATTTGCAAAGTAGTCACTTTGCTTTTCAACATCATTCTTTAATAAGCGTATGATGTCTTTTATATCCTCTTCAGATTCAAAATCACGAATTTTATCTGCTAATTCTTTAATCTTTTTCTCAGTCTCCGGCATTTCAGCTTTAATGTCTGCAATTTTCTTTTGACCATCTACTAAGCCTTTTGATGAATCTTCAAGTAATTTTTTTACATCTGGAAGCTTCTTATCTGCCTCGCCTAAAATTTGAGATGTATTTTTAGACATCTCTTTTGTACGAGCAATTGCTGTGTTAAAGTTTGGAACAATTTCTGAATCATATGTTGCTAAGAAATCTCCTAATTGAGCTGAAGCATTTTTAGTTGCTTCATTAATACTTTCTACAACCTCTTTTGTAGGCTTCTGTCCATTGTTAATTAGTGTAGTTGCCTTATTCGTTGCATCTATACCTTTTTGAACAGTATTTTGTGCTTTATTCAATTTTGCAATTCCATTATTAAGGTTTTTGCCACTATTTACATCTGCTAATACCTTATTTGTGCTTTCTAGAACCGGAATCGCATCACCAATTAGATTCTTAGTAGCTTTTAATTGACCATTTAAATCGTTTAAAGCTACTTTTGTGCTATCTAATCCATTAACACCTCTATTATTTACGTCTGCTATAACACCTTCAAAAGTATTTTTTGCCTTATCATATTCATTTTTCACAGTATCGTATGTTTCATTTGCATCAGCTTTCGCTTGATCAACTGTGCTAACTGCCTTTTTATAATCTGCTACAAATGTTTCATTATAATCTTTTTCAGCTTGATCAATTAATCCATTTGCTGCATCTAATTTTTGATTTGCTGCATCTGTTACATCTTTCTTTACTTCTTGTCCTGTGCCAATAACATTTACAATATCTTTAATACCGTTGTTTGCATTTTCCATTTTGCCTTTAAGACTAGTTAAGCGATCCACTCGCCCTTGGAAGAAGCTTTGACCAAAATCAGTCGTCGCTGATTTTTGAAGTTCAGTAAATACATTAATAAGATACACAATACTATCCGTACGACCTTGAAGATTCTCAGAAACCGCATTAAGATCTTGCTTTGCCTTTTCTGGATCGAACTGGCCATTTTGTAATCCGTTTACAACACTTTTCCCGTATGATGTTCCTGCACGCGCCGAGTTTAAAACATTATTCACTGTTTGATTAAGATTTCTTGCAATATTTTTATAACCTTCATCATTCAACTTTGAAAGATCCGGACGCGCTGGAAACTCAGGTAATCCCTTCATACCAGAAAGGTCTACCCCTGGGTTCATTAAAAAGTTCGTAACAGCATTTGCTTTGTCCATTACATCTTTAGCCGTTGTTAAATGATTTCGTATCGTCCCAGGTGCATTTTGCAATGTTTGATCGTTGTTTGCAAAGAACTTATCTAAATTCCCTAACGCTTCTTGCCCATCATTAATAACACTTTCTACAACTGGCAACTCTTTCTGCGCTACTTTCACAACATCTTCTGCCCGAGTCGCATCATCTAATGCCTTATCCACAAGTGTATTCATTTCTGGGAACTGTGCTTCTAACTTAAATACGAGATCCTTGACCTTCTCAATACTCGGTAAGTTAGTTTCTAAATCGATTCCAAGGTCATTGAAGATTTTAAAAATCTCACCGTTTGCTGTTTTAACAAAGTTTTTACTAACCTCTTCTGTAAGACCCGATGCACCTTTAGCTGTAATTTTCGGTGCAATCGCATTTACTTTTTCATTTACATAGTAATCAAGTTCTGGTTTCTGTGGATTTTCATTCAAGACCGTTGCAATCTTTTCAGAAAAATCTTTTGGAATAGTAATACTTGCGGAATAATCTCCACGCTCTACTCCATAAATTGCTTGCTTTTCATCAACAAACTTCCACCCGAAATTTTTGTTCTTCTTAAGTGAATCTACAATTTCTTCCCCGATGTTAATATCTTTCCCTCTTAAATTTGATCCAACATCTTGGTTAGAAACTGCAATTTGGATTCCTTTCGTATTTCCGTAAGGATCCCAAGAAGCTTTAATGTTAAACCATGCATATAACGATGGTAAAATCATTAACCCTAAAACAATAACAATTGCAGCCCAATGTTTGGCTACATTCCGTAAATCTGTCTTATAAATACGCCAAATTTGTTTCATAAAAGTTATCACCTAATTATATATTTTTCCTTCTTTAGAAAATGATACATACATTTTGTAATTATATCACTTTCTACATCGTGGATTAAACGAAAACATACTATTTTTCCCATTAAATATTTCACTTACTTCATTATATAACGAAGTAAAAAAAGTATGCATACAAAATGACCAAATTAGTTTTACATTCAATAATAACAAATATATAGGAAATGTCATAAAAAATACAAGTATTTTCTCTTGGGAATACTTGTATTTATCAAAAAACCCTCCCAGCTTTTCATTATCTGTGAGGGTTTCTTCTATTATATATCTAATTGTACTTCTACACCGAAATGGTCAGAAATTACATTTCGATTTGTTCCATTAAAAATGACTTTTGAAGAAGTAACTGTTTTACTTTGATTGCTTAATATTAGGTCGATTCGTAAGTTTTGTTTATTTTCATCCCAACCAGCAATCTCACCTTGGACAGTTGTTCCTTCATCCTTCTTTATCGCTAGTTCATATGTGTCATATAAACCTTTTTGCATCGTATACTCATAACCCTCTCCTTCCAAACGAGCATTGTTATTAAAATCACCCATTAAGAAGGAAAGTTCATTGCTATTTACACGCTCCATTAAACGATCAACTTGGTCTTTGAATGATTCTTCTTCATCATTCCACCAACCGAGATGGCAAGAATAAAACGTTATATTCTTATCATTATAAGCAATTGTTGCACTTACAATTTTGCGTGTTTTCCAATACGTTGTATCCTTATTTTCTGAGACAAAGAACGTATCTTCCTTTACAATGTTGTGCTTTGTTATAATTGCTAATCCTTCTTCGTACACATCATATCCAATATGAGAGAAATCCCAAATAATATTGTATTCTTTTACATTTAATGCTCTTAACTCTTCTAGCAGTAAAAGTCCAAAATTATCTTTTTTCTTGTTACCGCATACATTTTCAGCTTGTATAGACTGACTTACTTCTTGCAATGCGATCACATCATAATCTTCTTCTTGAATTGCTTTAGCAAGATACTTTATTTTTTCAATTTGATTCTCTTCTTGCCAAGAGTGACAATTTAAAGTTAGCAATTTCATATTATTACGCACCTAACATATCTTGAATGTCTGACTTTAATACGTCAGCTTTCGGGCCATATACGGCTTGTACACCTTTATCTTTAACAATAAGTCCTAAAGCACCATTTTGTTTCCATTGTGCTTCTGGTGCAACAACATCTAAATCTTTTACTGTTATACGTAAACGTGTCATACAAGCATCCACGTCAGCAATATTATCTTTTCCGCCCAATAAATCAATAACTTTTGTTGCTAATGAACCATCTTGTACATTTCCTGTTCCTTCTGTTGACTCATCTTCATTATCAATATAGTTACCTGCACGCCCTGGCGTTGGTAAATTGAATTTTTTAATTAAGAAGTTGAATAACGTAAAGTTAAGGCCGAAGAACACTAATGAAACAATGACAAAGTTGATTAAATCTCTCGTTAAACCTGCATTGATCATCATTGGTGTACGTGTAATTAACTCAATAAATCCAAATGCATGAACACGTAAATTAATTAAATCCGCTAATGCGAATGCAAGTCCTGTTGTAATTGCATACACAACATATAATACTGGTGCAATAAACATGAACATGAATTCAATTGGTTCTGTTACACCTGTTAAGAATACTGCTAATGCAGCTGATAAGAACATTGGTTTATATTTTGCACGTTTTTCTTTATCAACATTACGGAACATCGCAAACGCAATCCCCATTAACGCTGCCGTTGAGCCGATAACTTGTCCAGCTTTGAAACGAGCTGGTACAACGTTATTTAATAAATCGTTATATGCTTTCGTATCTCCATTTGCTAATAAGTTATTTAAATCTGTAATCCATGCAAGCCATAACGGATCTTGTCCCGCTACAATTTGTCCAACCTTTGAGCCAGTTAACATCGTATATGTTCCGCCTAGCTCTGTGTAGTTCATCGGAATTGTTAACATATGATGTAATCCAAATGGTAATAATAAACGTTCTAACGTTCCATATACAAACGGTGCAATAACTGGTGCACTATCTTTAGATGCTGCAATCCAGCGACCAAATTCATTTAATCCACTTTGGATAAATGGCCATACAAGTGATAATACAATCGCAGTGACTGTAGACCAAACAATTACAACGAATGGTACGAATCGTTTTCCATTAAAGAATGCTAATGCCTGTGGCAGTTTATTATAATTGTAGTATTTGTTATATAAAGTAGCTCCTAAGAAACCTGTGATAATCCCTACGAAAACTCCCATGTTTAATGCTGGTGCACCAAGTACAGAAGTAAAGTAATCTTTTACAAGTAAATCTCCTGCTAAAAATGAAGAAACTGTCGCTTTTGAATCCGTTAACATTTGAGCGTTTACGCCAAATATAGCTCCTGTAATTCTGTTTGTTAAGACGAATGCTAATAGTGCTGCAAATGCACCACCTGCTCGATCCTTCGCCCAAGATCCCCCAATTGCTACTGCGAATAAGATGTGTAGATTTGTAATAATTGCCCAACCGATGTCTTCCATTACTCGAGCAATTGTATGAACTGCGTTAATATCCCCAGCAGACATCCCAATTAACTTACCGATGGAAATCATTAAACCAGCTGCTGGCATTACAGCTACAACCACTAATAATGCTTTCCCGAACTTTTGCCAAAAATCAAAAGACGTAATTTTCATCTGTTCTTCCTCCCCTTTATTTATAACAACATAATGATTTAAATTATAATTTCTGTTTCTCTTATGAAAACGATTCCTTATGTTACTTTTTTCTCTTTACGCAACCGTTTTCATAAATCTATTTTAATAAAAGCGTTTTCACATTGCAATAGAAATTTATTTTTTTTCATAAAAAAAGATGCTCAAGGAGCATCCTTTTTCATTATGAAATGCGATAAACCCTTGTTTCATAAGGTTTTAACGTGATTGTAGTTATTTGTTCATGTTCCGCAACTTTATAGTTATTTAAAAGCAAACGTTTGCGTTCTAATGCGAATAAACTCGCATTATACACAGCTTCCTCTTTTGAGATATTACTAATTACAATGACTTTTTCATCCTGTAACGTACGTGTATATGCATAAATTTGTGGATCGTCTTCTAAAAGTAAATCGTACGTACCGTAGTTCAGTACATCGTGCTCTTTTTTCAAGGCAATCATTTTCTTATAGAAATTGAAAATAGAGTTCTCTTCATTTTTTTGCTTTTCAACATTAATTTCTTTGTAATTTGGATTCATGCTAAACCAAGGTGTACTTGTTGTGAAGCCAGCATTCATTTCATCGTTCCACTGCATAGGTGTACGTGAATTATCGCGGCAAGAAGCCCATATAATTTCCATCATATCTTGATGTGATACGCCCTCTGCAATTTTCTCACGATATAAATTTTTAATTGCTACATCATCGTAATCTTCAATATTTGGGAACTGAACATTTGTCATACCAATTTCTTGTCCTTGATAAATAAACGGTGTGCCGTGCATAAAGAAATACATCGCTCCTAAAGCCGTTGCACTTTCACGCCAATATTCTTTATCATTTCCCCAAGTAGACACAATACGTGGCTTATCATGATTTTCAATATATAAAGCATTCCATCCCTTATTTTCTAAACCTTTTTGCCACTTTGTTAATACTTTTTTCAACTCAACAACGTCAAGGTCTTTCTTCTTTTCTGCATCCCATAAGCTTAAATGCTCAAATTGGAATACCATATTGAATTTACCGTTCTCTTCTCCAACCCAAAGATCAGCATCTTCAACTTTCACACCATTTGCTTCTCCAACAGTCATAATATCGTATTTAGCAAATGTGTTTTCTTTTAATTCTTCTAGTAATGGCTGAATACCATTTACATTCATATGTTTGTCAAAAGAAGGCACATACTTTAACCCTTTTGGGTTTGGCATATCCTTGAGGCCATCTTCTTTTTTTATATGACTAATCGCATCGACGCGGAAACCATCAATACCTTTATCAAGCCACCAATTAACAGTATCATATAAAACTTCACGAACTTCTTTATTCTCCCAGTTCAAATCTGGTTGTTTACGCGAGAATAAATGTAAATAATATTGCTCTGTCACTTCATCATATTCCCATGCAGAACCATTAAAGATACTTTCCCAATTGTTTGGTTCCGCGCCGTCTTTCCCATCCTGCCAAATATACCAATCACGCTTCGGATTGTCTTTAGAAGAACTTGATTCAATAAACCATGGATGTTCATCACTTGTATGATTAATAACTAAATCAATAATAAGCTTCATGTCACGCTTATGAACTTCATCTAGTAGCATATCAAAATCTTCCATCGTACCAAATTCATCCATAATGTCTTGATAATCACTAATATCATAGCCATTATCATCATTAGGTGACTTATACATTGGACAAATCCAAATTACATCTATACCTAAATCTTTTAAATAATCCAGTTTTGCAATAATACCTTGTAAATCTCCAATACCATCACCATTTGAATCCATAAAGCTGCGTGGATAAATTTGATAAGCAACTGCTTCTTTCCACCATGTTTTCTTCATAATAACTCTCTCCTTTTGCATCTCTATTTTTTATGCAAACGTTTTCGTAACACTATCATAACAAAATATGGAGAGTTTGCAACTGTTTTCATTGAACTCCATGTAGATTCCTTATTCTTATGCTTTATTTATTTCTCGCAAAGGTAAAATGAAACTTTAATCAGTGGGGGGTGTCCATTCCCCACTGATTATTAGCCCACACCAATCGTACTTTTACGAGCATCCTGATTTTCATCTAACTTCTTTGCTTCAGCCAGATTTTGAGGTGGGGGTCTTACTGCTCACAACTAGCAGGATAAATCTAACACTTCTCTTCTTCTTGTCCATACGCGTTAAACACACTCTTCATATACTAATACAAACTCATATTATTTCAGAAAGGAGATACAAATTGAAACAAACAAAATTAACTGGTCGTATCGTCGTTCCTTCGGATCCCGGATATGACATAGCCCGAATGAATTTAAATTTAAGTATTCCAAAACTCCCTTGTATTATTGTTTTTTGTCAAAATAAAAATGATGTGTGTAACGCCTTAAAGTGGGCACGTGAGCATCATGTACCATTTCGCTTAAGAAGCGGACGTCATAGCTATGAAAATTTCTCTCTTTTAAATCGAGGACTTATTATTGATGTGAGTGAAATGAAGCAAATTACGGTTAATACAGGGAAATTAACAGCAACAATTGAAGCGGGTGCAAATCTTGGCACTGTTTATAAAGAACTTTGGAAACACGGTGTTACAATACCAGCTGGCACAAGTGCAAGTGTTGGTATCGTTGGATTAACACTTGGCGGTGGCATTGGCATGCTTTCACGCTTATTTGGACTAACATGTGATCAATTATTAGAAGTCGAAATGGTACAAGCGTGCGGAAAATTTGGTGCAAAAATTATTCGTGCAAATGAACAAGAAAACCCTAACCTATTTTGGGCATGCCGCGGCGGTGGGGGTGGAAATTTCGGAATTGTTACTTCCTTAACCTTTCGAGTCCACCCTATAAAAAACGTATCAATTTTCTCACTTACATGGGAATGGAAAGACTTTGTTGCTGCCTTTCAAGCTTGGCAAAACTGGGCACCTTATATAGATGAACGTCTCACTTCATCAATTGAATTATTCTCTAAACAACGAAATAAAATTGAGGTGAAAGGTGAATTTGTCGGCTCTACTTCTGAACTCTATCATTTATTATCTCCTCTTCTTGAAACTGGTAATCCTTCTCTCTTTATAGATAAAGTCCCGTATATAAAGGCTGTTCAATTCTTTAATAGCGGCAATATTCCTGAAAAATTCAAACGCTCTGGTTCCTACGTATATAAACCTATCCCTCTTAAAGGTATTCAAATCTTACAATATTTTCTTTCTCATGCACCAAATAAAGATGCGAGTGTTTGGCACCAATCACTCGTAGGTGCTATAGAAAACATTCCCCCTAATGAAACAGCTTATTTCCACCGTAAGGCAATTATTGCTCAAGAATATATTACCTCTTGGAAATGCGATGATGAAGAAAACCGAAATATACGCTGGGTTAAAGATTTACGGGAAAGCTTAGGTCCTTACACACTAGGAGATTATGTCAATTGGCCCGATATCGACATAAAAAATTGGCAAACTAGTTATTATGGCTCTAATTTTCAAAGGTTGCGTAAAGTGAAGACAGCATATGACCCTTGTAATGTTTTTCGTTTTCAACAAAGTATCCCACCCTTTCATACGTAAAAAAGGGGATAAAATAAAAAATCATCCAATATGCCGTTACCTCACAGCATGTTGGATGATTCAAGTTGATTTTCTATATCGTTTCAAATTATTGCTCCTATTCATAAACTTTCAATTACGGATTAATTGTATTTCTCATCATTTTTATGCAATGAATGTAATTTAATATTTGGTACTTTATCTTTTTCAATACCGCTATTATAAGCAACAGGAATTTGAAATTCGAATTGCTTTGTCTCATGTTTTTGTAAATAGACTGGTTTCGGTACTGGATAACCTTTTGAATTCTCGTTTACATTATCATATAAAACAACTTTTAATGCCTGTGAATGATTACGATAATTTTTTAAAGTCACAATGCACTTTTGTTCGATATCCTCTCCATTTTTCTCCATTCTACACTGACTATCTTCTTTTTTATATTCTATCGCCTCTACCCCTGTTTTTCCTGCGTAGTACCATGTTTTATTCAATGTATGGAGGATGTTATTTAGAATAAACGGCATCATTAAAATCAAAATACTAATGCCTGCTACTTTTATCTTATTCATTGTTCTAAATGTACTAGATTTCTTTTTTACTAGCCATTTTACAAATAATATAAATGCGATTACATGTAGTACGAAAGAAACAATTAATATATTTGAAACTTTATAATCCATATAAATATATGTATATACCGGAACCTTATAGAAATTGAATAGTTTTTCCCCAATTAATTCATTATCGTTTGGACTTTTTAATAATAACAAAACCCCTATACTGTAACAAATAGCTACTAATCGATCATACTCAATTCGAACCATTCATTCTCCCCTTCCCTTTGCTTTTTATTATCGATTTTAGCTATTATTACCATACTATACAACCTTTTTATAAAGGATAACGTAAAAAACCTCCTTATAAATATATAAAGAACCTTATTAATATACAATGTGAATTAGAAAATCAATATGTAATTTTCACATAGAGATCTCCTCAAAATATGTTGGATTATGTATTGTAATTTTTTTATCCAGAATTGTAACTATACTATCATTTTTCAATTGTTTTAATACGCCGCTAACCGTCTCTCGAGACGTCCCAGATATTTTCGATATTTCAATTGTTGTAAGTGGGCATGAAATTACAATTGTTTCGCCACTCTGCTCTCCTAAATCCTGCATTAAATAATTTAATGTTTGAATGACACGATCTTGTGCATTAGGGATTGTAATATTTTGCACTCGATTTTCATTCAGTTTTAATATCGATGATAATTGCTGAACAACGTACATTAATTGCGTCCTACTAGATTTCACCATATCTTCGAAAATTACTGTCGGAATATAATATGCCTCTACATCTGTCATCGCTTCTGCCGTATAGTTATATCCTCTGTCTGTAAACATACCACCATAAGGAAAAATAGAATACCGCTTTACATAGTCATCATATAATAAATTTCCACTTTGATTTACCCGCTCTAACTTTACAAAACCATCTAACATGAAGTAAATTCTTTCTCTTGAATCCCCTTCTAAAAATAAAAATTGACCCTTTTTGTAAGTTCGCCAATAGACAAACTCCGTCAAACCTTTCAATTTCTTTTCTGTTAAATGAGCAAATAATTCAAACTGCTTTAAATCTTTAACTACGTTCCGTCTGTTCATAAAATTCCTTCTCTCTTGCTGTATGTTAGAGCGAAAAATTAAGAAAGCGTATTCAAATTAAATTTTATCATAATTAACTTATATATTCGGATTTCACCATGAAAACTTTATGAACAATGAGTACAAAAAATATTAATAAATAAAAAGAATGAAGTTACTAACTTCATTCTTTTTTTACTAATAAATAGCGCACACAATTATTTAAACATACATGCATACATTCTGTTTAGAAATAATAGTACCAGCTTTTTCTTCTAGTGCTTCATATACTTTTTCTAAAGACGTAATAATTGTTTTTCTTTTTGGATTTGTATTAACAAAATTAATAGCAGCTTCAATTTTTGGAAGCATACTTCCCGCAGCAAATTGTTTTTCCTCAATGTATTCTTCTAATTGATTCACTGTGACATGTTCTAATTTCTTTTGATTCAGTTGATTATAATTTACATACACATGATCAACTGCAGTTAAAATTACGAGCGTATCAGCATCTACTAATTCAGCTAATTTCTGCGCAGCGAAATCTTTATCGATAACCGCTTCAGTTCCTTTTAACCCTTCTTCGGAATCAATTACTGGAATTCCACCACCACCAACAGCTATCACTATATTTCCATCCTCAACTAAAGAATTAATTACTTTATGCTCATGAATACTTACAGGCTTCGGTGATGGAACAACACGTCTCCACCCTCTGCCAGCATCCTCTTTAAACACTGCTTTTGTTTCTTCCATTAATCTTCTTGCTTCTTCTTCCGTATAAAAAGGACCAATTGGTTTAGTTGGATTTTTAAATGCCTCATCTTTTTCATCCACGACAACGCGTGTTATAACCGTTGCTACGTCTTTTTTTATATTCCGTTTTTTCAATGCCTTTTCAATCGCATTTTCCATCCAATATCCAATCATCCCTTGGCTCATTGCACCACAAGTATCTAATGGCATTGCAGGTGTCTTTTCCGTTTCTGCAGCTTTTTGCTGTAATAAAATATTCCCCACTTGCGGGCCATTTCCATGCGCAATTACTATATCTACATCATTTTCCATTATTTTCACAAGTTGTTCCGCTGTTTTTTCTAATGCTTCTTGCTGTGCCCCTGCAGTAGCTTTTCCAGACTGTATCGCATTTCCCCCTAGTGCAACTACAATTTTTCTTCGTGCCATATTTCAGCCCTCCAGTTAATTTCGCTTTCACAGCGCTTTATAAAGTAATACTGCCTGTAATTAATCCATAAATCGCAAAGAATGCTAAAGCACCAATTGCTACCGATGATGCTAATTCCACTCGAGTAAATATTTGCTTCGAACTCTTTTGCTTTTGAACATTGTAAAAAATAAAAATACCTGGCGCATATAAAGTCATTGTTAATAATAAATACTCTAAACCAGCTGCATAAACTAACCACACACCATAAATACTTGCTATCAAACCAATTATTATATTTTTATTTCGATCCACTTCTTCAGACTTTAAGCTATGCTTCAGTTGATAAAATGCTGAAAAAGCATATGGGATTAAAATAGCTGAAGATGCTAAAGAGAATGCAAAGTTATACGCCTGATCGGAAACGACGAATGTTAATAAGAACATTTGAATTAAGCCATTTGTTATCCATAATGAATTTATTGGAGCCTTATTTTTATTTTCTTTTGCAAACCATTTTGGAAATACTCCGTCTTTAGCCGCCAAATATGGAATTTCAGATGCGAGTAAAGTCCAGCCTAACCAAGCACCTAATACAGAGATGACTAAACCTAAATTAATAAAGATAGCCCCCCATTTTCCAACAACACTTTCAAATAAATAAGC
Source organism: Bacillus sp. RC51 (assembly GCF_044908115.1). Lineage (NCBI taxonomy): Bacteria > Bacillati > Bacillota > Bacilli > Caryophanales > Bacillaceae > Bacillus > Bacillus sp. RC51. Next base: position 123,012 of record NZ_JBIYCW010000009.1, read on the forward strand.
CATAGACGGATTTTTCAAATTAGCAATATCTGCTTGCTGCATAAGTCCAAGAGACAGTAATGTAATTAAAATGTAAATGATGAGTGTACCAATTAAGCCAATAACCGTTGCTTTCCCTACATCACTTCTATTTTTTGCTCGACTAGATAAAACAACAGCCCCTTCTACCCCAATAAACACCCATAAAGTTACAAGCATTGTACTTTTAACTTGGCTGCCAACCGCTCCCCATGAAAAAGAACCAGTTTGTCCCCAAAATCCATCTAGAAACGTATCAATATGAAACGCGAAGATTCCTATAACAATAAATACAAATACAGGTACTAATTTTGCGATTGTAGTTACTAAATTCACAAGTGCTGCTGATTGAACTCCACGTAAAATTAACATGTGAACACACCATAATAATACGCTTGCACCAATAATGGATGCTACATTTTGACCGCCTTCAAAGATGGGGAAGAAATACCCTAATGAAGAAAACAATAATGTACCGTAAGCTACATTACCAAGCCAGGCAGATAGCCAATATCCCCACGCACTATTAAATCCCATGAAATTACCAAATCCTGCTTTTGCATAGCTAAAAATACCGCCATCTAAATCTGGCCGTTTTACAGTTAGATTTTGAAAAGATAATCCAAGCGCAATCATCCCAATTCCTGTTATAACCCAACCAATAATAATGGCTCCAGCACCAGCACCTTTTGCCATATCACTTGCTAAATTAAATGCTCCACCGCCAATCATAGACCCCACTACAAGCGCCGTTAATGTAAACAACCCTAATTTCTTATCTTCATCCATTCCACTCACCTCTCTTTAATTGCAATAACAATACGAAAGCAATAGTGAATGATAGTGTCTAAAGGAGGAGAAAGAAGAAAGGAAGACTCCCTTTCTTCTTTACTCCATGTTTCCTAAAGTAGCTGCCATAACCGCTTTAATTGTATGCATTCTATTTTCAGCCTGATCAAATACTTTTGAATGTTTACTGCGGAATACTTCGTCAGTTACCTCCATTTCCCTCAACCCATATTTCTCATAAACTTCCTCACCATACATCGTTTCAACATCATGGAATGCGGGTAAACAATGTAAGAAAATCACATTTTCATTTCCTGTTTCTTTAATCATTTTCATATTTACTTGATAAGGTTTCAATAACTCGACACGTTCAGCAAATTTTTCTTCCTCACCCATAGACACCCATACATCTGTATAAATTACATCTGCATTCGCAACAGCTTCTTCCACATTACTTGTTATCATTACTTGTTCATTATATTTTTTTGCTAAATCAATTACTTCTTGCTCTGGCCATAAAGATTCCGGTGTACAAATACGTACGTCCATTCCAACGATCGCTCCACCAACTAGTAAGCTATTAGCAACATTATTTCGTCCATCTCCAACGTAAACGAGCTTCACATTTTTTAATTTCCCTACATGTTCTCTAATTGTTAATAAATCTGCAAGTGTTTGTGTTGGATGCCACATATCTGTTAATCCATTCCAAACCGGCACACCAGAATTTTGTGCTAAAGATTCTACAGTTTCATGATTAAATCCACGAAACTCAATTCCGTCAAACATGCGTCCTAACACTTTTGCTGTATCCTCTACGGATTCTTTTTTCCCAAGCTGAATATCACCTTTCCCTAAATATTCAGGGTTCGCTCCCAAATCTGTACATGCTACTGTAAATGCACATCGCGTACGAGTAGAGGTTTTTTCAAATAATAGCGCTACATTTTTACCTTCTAAATAATGATGTGGGACACCGTTTTTCTTTTTCTCTTTTAATTCTGCTGCTAAATCTAGAAAATATAATAATTCTTCTTGTGTAAAATCTTTTTCAGCTAGAAAGCTTCTTCCTTTTAAATTTGGTCTAGTCATTAACATACTTCATCCCTACTTTCTCCGTTATTTATACTAAATATCTTTACGAACAATTGGCATACTCATGCAACGTGGACCCCCACGACCACGAGATAATTCCGAACTTAGCACCTCAATGACCTCTATACCATGTTCCCGTAATAACGTATTGGATACATAGTTGCGATCATATGTAACAACTACACCTGGCGCAATTGCTAATGTATTAGAACCGTCATTCCATTGTTCACGAGCGGAAGCAATTGCATCTCCTCCTCCACAAGGAATAAGAACTAATTCACTTAAACCTAATACCTCTTTTAATGCTTCCGTTAAAGAAGTACGATGTGTAATTTTAAGAGTTTCCACATCTGGGCCTTTTTCTAAAATATAAATATTCATATTTCCTTTTGGCCCTTGAATGGCTGGGTGAATTGTAAACTTGTCATAATCAACCATTGTAAACACTGTATCTAAATGCATAAATGCTCGGCATTTTGGAATTTCTATTGCTAACACTTTCTTAATTTTATTTTGTCGGCTAAAAAGATTTTTAGCTAAACGTTCAATTGCTTTAGCTGACGTACGGGCAGATACTCCAATTGCAATTGTTTCTTCATTTAAAATTAGCTCATCGCCACCTTCAATCGGAAACTTATAATCACGATCTAGCCAAATTGGCACATTGTGATTTGCAAATCTTGGATGATATTTAATGATGTACTCCATGAATAATGATTCACGTCTACGCGCCGGTTCTCTCATCTTATTTATCGTTAAACCATCGCCCACGCTAGCTGCTGGATCACGAGTAAAATATAAATTAGGCATTGGATCTAAGTAAAACGGATAATGATCTTCCATTAATTCGTATAAATGTGTCTTCTTACTTGTTTCAATTTCGTTTTTCCGTACACCACCCATAATTTTTTGAACTAATTCTTCATTTGAAAAGGAAAGTAAATATTCTTTTAAAGTTTGATGTGCAACATTTACGTCAGCCTGTCCTTCTTCTAAAATACGATCAACAAATTCTTCTCGAAGTTTTTTATTTACTAATGCCTCAGCAGCTAGTTTTTCTAAATAAAGAACTTCAACACCCCGATTGCGTAATGTTTGTGCAAAATAATCATGCTCTTTTTGAATAATTGGTAAGTATGGAATATCATCAAATAATAATTGTTGCAAATAATCTGGCGTTAAGTTTTCCACTTCTTTACCAGGTCGTTTTAATAAAACTGTTTGTAATTCCCCAATTTCTGAAGTAACATGTATCGGATGCTTCATTTGTTGTACCTCCTTTTAAATATGTTTGATGTCTTACAAGTACATAATAAATGCTACGCGCTTTCATCTTTGTGAAAACATCTACATTATCATTGTGAAATATTAAACAAGTTATTTTTTAAAAATCATATAAATTTGTATTTTTATAACATTCCATCCCGCTTTTTCAATAAAAAAATACATATATTACGCATATATGCTGAATATTTAACTTCCGTATTTAAAAAAAATCCTGTTTTTAATTTTTATTAAAAACAGGATTTTGCATCTAAATAATTAAATTTAACCTTTCTTCTAAAATCTCCCTATCTGATTTCGACTGAGAAATTATAAGGCATGTATCATTTCCACATATACATCCTATTTTTTCTTTCCAATCTAACTCATCAAACAAAACACCAATAACATGTGCATTACCGGGTAATGTTTTAATAACCATTAATTGATCTACACAATCAATTTTTACAACAACCTCTCGTAATTTTTTCTTTAACTTTATATCAGTTTGTAAATGCTCTTCTGAGAAAAATTTATATATCATTAATCCTTCTTGAGAAGGTACCTTCGTTAAGTTTAACTCACGAATATCTCGAGAAACTGTAGCTTGTGTTACTAATACATCTTTTTTTGCTAACAATTCTACTAATCTTTCTTGCTTCTCTATTTCATACTCCTTTACAAATTGTTTAATTAATCGTTGTCTTTTTTCTTTTTTCATAAAAGACACCCCTTTTAATATTATAGCTCGCTATAATTTTCATCCGAAAGGGACAGAAAAGAATGTTGCGGAAACGTTCATAGTTTATACTTTTTAACTGTAGATATTAAATCTAGCTAAAAAAAGAGAAGAACAGCATTCTGTTCTTCTCTTTTACATTGAAAATCGTTCAATTGTTTGTTTTAAATCCGCTGATTGCTTCTCTAAGTCTTTTAATAATTGATCGATTGCTATCATATTTTTAGACTGTTGTAATGTCACACGTGCCACTTCTTGTGAACCAGCTGACGTTTCTTCCGCAATTGCTGCTACAGCCTTTGTTTGTGCTCCTGTTTGATGAATGTGACTCGCTTGTTCATTCATATAACTACTAATTTGCTTGGTTGCATCGGCTACTTCCATAATACTTGATGACATTTCTTTTAAAATTAATTCTGTAGCTTCTCCGCGTTTCGCCTCTTCTTTAGCTGTCTTCACCTGCTCTGTCATTTTCAATGCGACTTGCTGTACTTCATCTTGCATATCCCGTAATAACTGCGATATGTTTCTTGCGGAATGATCACTTTCATCAGCAAGTTTACGTACTTCTTCTGCTACAACCGCAAAGCCCCTTCCATGCTCTCCTGCACGAGCTGCCTCAATAGAAGCGTTGAGTGCTAATAAATTCGTTTGACTAGCAATCTCACTCACAACAGAAACAATATGTTCAACTTGTTTCATTCGCTCTTCTAATTTCTGTACATTTTCCATCGAATCTTCATTTTCTCTCGCCAATGTTTGAATACCTTGAATTAAAGAAGTAAAGACACGTGTACTTTGTCCTAAAGCTTGAACCATTTCTGAAGACAACTCGTCAGACTGTTTTGCTTTTCCTTCTACTTCATTTGCAATAGAAGTCGTTGTATCAACAGTAGAAACGATCGCTTGAATCGATGCTGCTGATTGCTCGGCACCGGAAGAAATCTCCGCAAGAGTTTCAGACACACCTTGTGCTTGCTTTGTCGCTTCACCTGTTTGTTTTCTAATTTGCTGAACTTGATTATTTGTATACGAAAATGTAGTATCGATATTTTTTACCATGCCCCTTAAGTTCCCTAGCATCATATTAAATGCAACACTTAAAGATTTAATCTCATCATCGGTCTTTGGCAATGGGACATCTTCACGAATATCACCTTCAGCCGCTTTCCTTGCTGCTTCTTCCAACTTTCGAAGTGGTTTAATTAAAAATATTGCTGCCCCATACGCTAAAATTCCAGACCATACTACACCTAATAACATAACGATAATATTATAAACAGTTTGACTTACATAACTTTGAAAATAATCATATATAACGTAAATGAAAATTAAACTTGTTGAATATGTAATTAAAGCTAAAATTGTAGTGAATAGCATAAGTTGTGTACGTAAGCCAAAAGAAAATGTTTTTCTTTCTTTTCCCATCTCTTCTTTCCCCCTTCTTATAAGCAATATAAGTACTACCTATATATTATTATCCATATTTTCGTTATAGAAAGATATAAGGATTTTAAAAATCATTATTTCTTTGAATATTAAATCCTCCTGAAAAAAATAAAGGATTCTGACAATTTATGACTAATAACAGAAATAAGGGGCAACATTTGTAAATATATTTTTGACTGGGGGTTTTGTATGATTCAAGTTCGAAATCTAGTAAAATCATTCGGCTCACTTGATGTTTTAAAAGGAATTGCTTTAGAAGTAAAAGAAAAAGAAGTTGTTGTTTTAATCGGTGCCAGTGGTTCCGGCAAAAGTACATTACTTCGCTGTCTTAACTTTTTAGAAATGTACGATGAAGGTGAAATTCACTTACAAGGTGAGCGAATTGATCCAAAGCATTCAAATTTAAACAAAGTCCGTGAAAATGTCGGTATGGTTTTTCAACACTTTAACCTCTTTCCTCATATGACCTCACTAGAAAACATCATAGAAGCACCTATTCACGTAAAAAAATTAGAGACAGCAGACGCGAAGGATGTTGGGAATCAACTCCTACAAAAAGTCGGCCTACAAGATAAGGCGGATGTAACTCCTCACTTACTTTCAGGTGGTCAAAAACAACGCGTTGCGATTGCACGAGCTCTTGCTATGAACCCTAAAATTATGCTATTTGATGAACCTACCTCAGCCTTAGACCCTGAACTTGTTGGAGAAGTATTGCAAGTTATGAAAGAACTTGCTGAAGAAGGAATGACCATGATTATTGTTACTCATGAAATGAATTTCGCAAGAGATGTAGCTGATCGCGTCATATTTATGGATGACGGAAAGATTGTAGAGGACGCTCCGCCAGCACAATTCTTTTCAGCTCCATCACATGAACGAGCAAAACAATTTTTACGCAACGTTTTATAATGTAACTTCTGTTTCAAATGAAAAGAAATACATCCATACGGTGCACAACTAATTGTCCAAATAAAATATCTCAGTAACATACTTAAAACCATCCGTATGATCAATATATAGGAGGGGTTTTATGAAAAGAAAACTATTAACCATTGTTGCGAGTATTACATTATGTACATCCTTCATACTAGGAGCCTGTAGTAAGGAAAGTGCTACTACTTCTTCAAATGGTGAAAAAGAATTTCGTTATGCGATGAGTGGCTTATATAAACCTTTTAACTATAAAGAAAATGACGGAAAGCTTGCCGGTTTTGATGTGGAAATTGGTGAGGCACTTGCGAAAAAAATGAATATGAAACCCACTCCTATTACAAATCCATGGGAAACGCTAATTCAAGGTCTACAATCGAAAAAATATGATGCTATATTGGGCAGTATGGCAATTACAGAAGAACGCTTAAAAGCTGTTAGTTTCTCCAATCCTTATTATCGCTCTGGTGCCCAAATTTTTGTGGCTAAAAAGAATGCATCTATCTCTTCTCCAGAAGATTTGAAAGGTAAGAAAATTGGCGTTGTAAAAGCTAGTACCTTTAAAGACCTTGTTGCAAAACATACAGATCAAATCACAGAATATGATAGCGATATTACTGCACTTATGGACTTAGAGCCTGGACGTATTGATGCAGTAATCACTGATCAAATGGTCGGTTTACGTATGATCAAAGAAGGTAAATCAAATATAAAAGAAGCTGGAAAACCATTAAATCTTGATGAAATGGGAATTGCTATTCGTAAAGATGATAAAGAAATGGTTGAGAAAGTAAATAAAGCTTTAGATGAAATCATTAAAGATGGTACGTATGAAAAGATCAGTAAAAAATGGTTTGGGCGTAATATTCTTGGAGACGAGGCAAAAACAAAGTAAGTTAGCCATTTAGAGATTTCATAAATCATGCCCCACTTTGTATGTGGGGCACTTCATTCACTACTAAAATCCATACAATATGAGGTGACACATATGTTTGAAATTTTTATCTCTACCTATCCCACACTCTTAAAGGCTACTATTGTCACATTACAATTAACATTAACATCCCTATTACTCGGTTCACTAATTGGATTACTAGTCGCTTTCTTTCGAATCTCTAACAATAAGGTTTTAAATAGTATTGCTCATGTATATATCGCCATTATTCGTGGTACACCTTTAATTGTTCAAATTGCCATTCTCTATTTCGGTATTACATCGATTATTGTCTTCACTCCTTTTTGGGCAGGAGCAATTGCTTTAGCAATCCATAACGGTGCATATATTACTGAGATTTTCCGCGGATCCATTCAGTCCGTTGACCGTGGACAATTGGAAGCCGCTCGCTCTTTAGGTATGCCTTACCCTTTAGCTATGCGCCGAATTATATTACCACAAGCATTTCGTCTGTCTCTTCCCCCTCTAGGGAACCAATTTATTATTGGATTAAAAGATTCTTCTCTTGTTGCTTACGTAGGATTGTCCGAATTATGGGGATCAGGTTTATCAATTGCTGCAAGTAACTTCCAACAATTAGATACATACATAATTGTTGGTTTATATTACCTCGTACTTGTTCTTCTATTTACTTATTTTGTTAATCTTTTAGAAAAACGACTTCAACGAAAAGAAAATAACTCTGTCCAGGTCAAGACGAAGAACAAGAAAGAAGTCTCTTTATAACAAAAAGCAAGCTCTAAGAGAGCTTGCTTTTTCATCGTAAAATATGTCTATTATTGATTTACTTTTTTTATAGTCTCTTTTTCCTCTATATGTTCCTCACGATATGAAATATTATGAGGATCCAATCCATTTCCTAAAGAACCATAGAAATGCTCCCTATGCGGATCAACTAATTCACTTCCGTGATAATACACACGTGGTGTATTCCAAAGTGCTGCCAAAGCTTTTGTCATCGGCATTTCGTGATAGCGTTCCGGCCACATTTCTTTAATTTTATCTTTTACTAATGGATAGTATTTAGAACTCATAGCAGGAAACAGATGATGTTCTGTATGGTATGAGAAATTGAAATGTAAAACGTCTACCCAGCGCGGTACTGTTACTGATAAACAGTTTGCTAAAGGATCATTTACTGGAACAATAGGATTTAAGCGGTGATTTGTTGCGATATACGCCATTACAATAAAGTTAGCAATTAACAACGGAATCACGTATGCAAAGAACCACTTTGTAGGTCCCATAATAAACAATAAACTAATCCAAACTGTCCAGGGCAAAAGAAGTTGAAGCCATACAGATTTTTGATTGGATGACTTAAATTCTTTTATAAAATGAAAGAACATTCGAGTCGAATGTAACGTAAATTGAATTGTTAGTGACAGGAAACTAAAGAATGAACGTACATGAAGAGGCATGCGATATACCCAACTCAAAAACTTACTCTTTTTCAGTTTCTCAAATGTCGGCCATGCATCTGGATCATTCTCTTCATGCTGTGTGTGAACATGATGCGTTGCATTATGCCACTTTCTCCAAAGTTTTGGGCCAGTTGATAATGGCATAAATGCTATCGCACCTAAAAAATCACGAAGCCATGCCTTTCTTACAACTGTTCCATGTAAAATTTCATGTCCTAAAAATCCAAGTGAAGCAAAACATAATCCAAGAACAATTGCAATTCCTAGATTTGCCCACACATTCAATTCAAATACACCGATCGTTATTAAACCAGCCAATGCCACAAGTAAATAAGCCAGTCCACCAAATAATCGATTAGGAACTGGTTTAAATGCTTTTTTCGGCAAATGTGGTGCTACACGTGCTGCATACCACCCAAACGTATGAAGCTCCTTCATCCTTTTGCCCCTTTCTTATGCCGCGCCCCGCGCAACTTGCATATATCAATTCTTGCTTCCAGATTGATTTTACTACGTGATCCAAAAAGCATTTATCATAAGGAAAATATACTCACTCTATCGTCACTTAATTTTCGCTTTTATTATCAATGAAAAACATTTCTCTTTTTACTCTCTATCAACCTTTCCACATGATGAATCATAACAATAGAATTTCTATATTGTCAACAACTTTTATGACCTAGTAATAAAAGTTGGTTATATTTTTATAATCATACTTTATTTCACTAAAGAAAAAGCATAGATTTCATAAGGCTTTATCAGGTATATATACATATCCACTTAAACAACATAGACTCTATCTTATTCAAGAACTCTCTATGTAATCAACAAATGGAATCACTTGAATTTAGCTTTATATAAATCCTACTTCTTCATACTGCCCCAATAAAATAATTATATTAAAATATTTTTTCTTTCGTTTAGTAAAAATAGAACGCTACGAAAACAACATACATGAATTCCATATAATATGGAAATATTAAAAGGAAAATTGTTCTAATTTGGAGGTTTTCAAAATGACAGATGACACATTTCCGCAGTTACCATCATCCTATTGGATTGAATCTACTCAAGTTCCTACTTTTCCTCATTTATCCGAAAATATAAAGACAGAAGTTGCTGTTATCGGAGCTGGTATTACAGGCATTACCACTGCCTATTTACTCGCTAAAGAAGGAATGAAAGTCGTTTTAATTGATTCTGGTCTTATTTTAAATGGAACGACTGGGCATACAACCGCAAAGGTAACGGCACAACATGATCTTATTTATGATGAATTAATAAATCATTTCGGTGTGGAAAAAACCCGACTTTACTATGAATCAAATAATCATGCTCTACAATTCATAAATGAGACTGTGCAAACATATAAAATCGACTGTAATTTCTCAAATGAAGATTCGTATTTATATACAACTACTGATAATGGATTAAGAAATTTATCGAAAGAATATGAGGCCTATCAAAAATTAAATATACCTTGTGACTATGTTCAATCTCTATCGATTCCGATTCCAGTACAATCTGCACTTGTCATGAAAAACCAAGCACAATTCCATCCCCTCCTTTATTTGAAAACACTTTTAGAAAAGTTTGTGGAGATGGGCGGCAGAGTTTATGAACAAACAACAGCTATTGATGTGGAAAAAGGTGATTGTCCACAAGTCATTACAAAGGGTGACCATCGCATCACTTGTAAATATATTGTCTCTTGTTCACATTTTCCTTTTTATGATGCTAATAGCTTTTTCTTTACGCGAATGTATGCAGAACGCTCATATGCTCTTGCAATAAAAGCAAAAACAGATTATCCAGGTGGCATGTATTTAAGTATTGATGATCCAAAACGCTCCTTACGCTATATAACAAACAATGGAGAAAAGTTGATTTTGATTGGCGGAGAGAGCCATAAAACGGGACAGGGAATAAATACGATGCTTCATTATGAAGCACTCTATTCTTTTGCTGAAGCAACTTTTGGAGTAGATGAAGTTCCCTATAGATGGTCAGCGCAAGATTTAATTACTCTAGACAAGCTCCCTTATATCGGACATATTAACGAAAGAAATCCAAATATATTTGTTGCAACTGGATATCGTAAATGGGGAATGACGACTGGAACTGCAGCAGCTCATTTACTGAAGGACTCCATTCTAAAAGTCCACAGCCCATATAAAGAACTGTTTGCACCATCACGCTTTCATGCAAATCCGGATATAAAAACTTTCCTCTCTCAGAACATTGATGTTGCTAAACATTTAATTGAAGGGAAAATTGAAACCGCATTACGTAAACCAGAAGATCTTGAAGTTGGCGAGGGATCTGTTGTACATGTTAACGGTAAACGAGCAGGTGCTTATAAAGATAAAGAAGGAAAATTACATATCGTCGATACGACTTGTACACACCTCGGCTGTGAAGTTGAATGGAATAACGGTGATTGTACTTGGGATTGCCCTTGTCACGGTTCCCGTTTTTCAATTGATGGGGATGTTATGGAAGGTCCTGCAGATCAACCATTAAAACGAGTTGATAACGAGTAAAAAAACAAAGAAGTTCAACAAGAAACCTGTTGAACTTCTTTATTTTTCATGACACCTTTTCATATAAATTTCGACATAAGAAGGGGAATATTAACATTAAATAAAATAATATATTCATCTACAAATAAAAGGGGTGAATACTATGCAACCTTCTGCTCCACCTCATCTAGAATCTACAGAAACTATCTTTTCAAGTTCTATTACAAAACTTGTTGTTTTTATTTGTTGGCTAGCCATTCTAGCTGACGGATATGATTTAGGTATTTACGGCGCCGTTCTGCCAAAGCTCCTAGAAGACAAAAGCTGGGCACTATCACCAGCCCACGCTGGAACAATTGCCAGCTATGCTTTATTTGGGATGTTTATTGGTGCTATTCTAGTTGGAACCATTACAGATCTAATTGGACGAAAATGGACACTTATATGCTGTTTAGCCCTTTTTTCTATCACAATGGGCTTAGCTGCAATTGCTCCTTCTCCTGAATCATTTGGGTTATCTCGATTCATCGGAGGAATCGGATTAGGCGGTGTTATCCCAACGGCTTCAGCACTTACTGTTGAATATTCACCAAAAAAACGGCAATCTTTTATTTATGCTCTTATGTTTACCGGCTATCCTTTAGGTATCGTGTTAGGCGCTATTTTATCCATGTTTATGCTAGAAGATTTCGGATGGAGAATTATGTTTGGCATCGGAATGATTCCGCTACTCCTCATTCCTTTCATTATTCGTTATTTACCTGAGTCCATTCAATTTTTATTATCGCGAAATCGACAAGAAGAAGTGAATAAAATTCTTAATCGCTTTCAAATTGAACTCCATGTAAAAGATGAAATTCCTGAAACACCATCTAATATACAAAAGAAAAATGGATTTCTTACGTTATTCTCAAAAGATTACATAAAAGCAACACTACTTTTTTGGCTCACTTATATAATGGGAATGTTTTTAATATACGGTTTAAATACTTGGCTACCACAGATGATGCGCCAGGCAGGATACCCTCTTGGATCTAGTTTATCATTTCTACTTATACTAAATATTACTGCAGCTATCGGTGCATTATTTGCTGGGGCGATTGCCGATCGTATAGGAGCAAAAATTGTTATTAGTATCTCCTATCTTATGGCAGCCATATGTATTGGACTATTAACAATTAAACCATCTGTTACAATCATTTATCTTTTAATTGGTCTTGCTGGAATTGGATCAGTCGGTATTACTCAAATATTAAATGCTTATGTAACACAATACTTCCCATCACATGTACGAGCTACCTCCTTAGGCTGGGGACTTGGACTTGGCCGAGTTGGTGCGATTGCTGGCCCTATTCTTGTCGGTATTATTATGACAATGCAATATGACTTGGCGTGGAATTTTTACTTATTCTCCTTTGCAGGTCTTATCGCAGCTATATCTGTTTTCTTTATTCCTACAAAATAAAGTGAAACTTTAATCAGCCCTCACCAATCGGGCGTTTACGGACAGTTGACCTCCCACCTAACTTCTTCGCTCCAGCCGAATCTTGAGGTGGGAGTCTTACTGCCCGTTAATGCGGGATAAAAAAGAGCACAAACTCACTTGTGCTCTTTTTCATATACTTCAAACAACATATTTCGAAATAATGTATTCAAACTCTCAATATCAATCCCTAATCCCTTTTCAATCCCTTTCACGTATTGCTCATAATAATCAATTTGTTCTTCTAAAAATTGATTTAACACCTCAATTTTCAATCCAACATCTAATTCCGTACCTGCTTTTTTCTTTATTAACAACTTTTCAATTTCATCTAATACACTAGGCTCTACTGATAGTTCCATAATTAACCGGTCAAATTCTACTGGGGGCAATGTCCCTTTCTCTTCTAACCATTTACAAGCTAAAATAGGACGTAATACGTAAAAGTACTTTTTCAACTTTACATTTTCACCTTGTAAAAATTCACGATAGTTTTTTGAAGCCATATGTAAGTAATGATATATCGTTGATTTCGAATTAAAATCCTTTTCACTCATTTGCTGAAGCTGTTCTGGAAGGTTCGAGTTTTTCGAATAAAAAATCGGCGATCGAATCCATTCGAGTAACGCTGGATTTGACTTTGCAAACAGTTGCAAAGCCTTTTTAATATCCCAACCACTTATGTCTAAATCATCACTAATTGGATATTCGATTACATCACGCTTATCATGGATTGATAAATACCATTCTACAGGGTGTATATAAACAAACCTAACATCATAATCACTATCTTTCGATGGAAACCCCCACGCCCGACTCCCTGATTCCACAGCGAATAAAATTTTCACACCATTCTCTTTTTCAATTCGCTCTAGTTCTAATTCAATTTTCTCTCTCATTTCATACCATCTCCATTTTTTGATTATTTCCCTGGGAATTCGACAAATATACGACTAATTTTACTATATACCAAAACAGCTGTCAGACAATTTCTGACAGCTCAATAAAGCACCTATTTTTTATTTTCAATTACAGTAGCAGTAATTCGTTCAAACTCTTTTTGAATTTCCTCTTTATATGCATCCACTTTTGAAAAATCCATAGCAGCAATATAAATTCGTTCTAATTTATCACGAACTGATTTTGCTTTTGCTAAGAAAGACATTGCCTCATTCATTTTTGCTTTATATTGAATGGAAACGTCACGAATTTCTGTAGCATACTTCTCATCCGTCCCCGGTTTAACAATAAGAGCATACATATCTATAATCTCATCACCTTCGCGACTTGGAAAATATTCATGTGGTGCGGTACTATCAAAAATTGCAAATCCTAATTCTCTTACGATAACCATATCAAGACTATTCGGGTCAAATCCGCAATGATATACTTCAACGTCAAAACCTTTTTCTTCTGCTGCCTTCGATAACTTTTTGAGCATTGTTGATTTTCCAGAGCCCGGGCGTCCTTTTATAAAATAACGATGTGGTAACCCTTCTGTTAAATTAGGAACAAAATCAACTGCTCCTTTCGGTGTAGCAGCTCCTAAAAAACGATGTTTCACAATCGATTGTTTCTCCTTTTTATCTGCAAATAATTTCTGAATTAGCTGATCTGTTAGTTCATTTGCTTTATTAAAATCAATGTTATTAATATATATTTTCTCCCACTCATCATGTATAACTAATGCCTCTTTAAAACATCCGTAAGCAGATTTGAAAGCCTTTCCCGCTTCTGATACAAACCGTTCAATTTCTAACTTCTGCTTTCTTAATTTATCTGAGTCCCAAGCAACTCCTAAATTTATATACTCTTCAATAACTCCTGGCATTTTCGGCTCAATAACATGCGGTGATGTTCCATCAACAATTCCTACTTTTAATTTCGGAATAATCACCCCATCAACTGACTTATTATCAGAAGAACAATGCAAAAGTTCAATATCATATCCTTTTTCAACCCATTCACGACCTATTGCCTTAATTAAAGAAGATTTTCCCGTTCCTGGACCACCCTTTAAAATAAACAACCTATCTAGTCCTTTTAAATTCTCTTCGTATAAGCTGTGAAATCCTCTAGCTGTATTGCCACCAGCATAATAATTCAATACATTCCCTGTCACTGCACTCACTCCTTCGCAACAGTCTACTTACATAAGCTACAATATGCGAGCAACTTTATTTGGGTGAACACCTAATTTGTATTGCACGAAAAAAGGAAATGAATTACAATTTAAATATCACAAACATTCCGAATTTAAAACCGAATAAACCTTTATCAAGAGAGGCAGAGGGACCGGTCCTTTGAAGCCCAGCAACCTCAGTTTATGCAAACTGAATAGGTGCTAATTCCTGCAAAATGCATTGCATTTTGGAAGATAAAACTCAACTAGTATGTAAAGCTCATCTTTCTTGATTATGAAGGATGGGCTTTTTATTATTTGAAAAAAATATATTGGAGGTATGTAAAATGAAAGTAATTGATCTATCACAAACGTTTGAAAATAATATGTCTCAATTTCCTGGAACACCAAAAATCCAACTAGAAGCCATTACAAGCGTTGAAGAAACAGGTTATCAAGTTACGAATTTTCATTCTGTCGTTCATGTTGGTACGCATTGTGATGCGCCTGCTCATTTCATTTCAGGCGCAACCACTATTGATCAATTACCCCTAAATCAATTTGTAGGCGAAGCTGTCCTTATCGATGTGACTCATGTTCAAGAGCGAAAATTACCTAAGGAAGTATTACATACTGTCGACATAAAAGAAGGCGATATTGTCATTTTCCATTCCAATCTATCTAATAAATGGAATACCGAAGCTTATGAGAAAGAAGCGTTTTATCTTTCCGAAGAATTAGCTGAAGAACTAGTTCAATTAAAAGTAAAATCTGTCGGTTTAGATTTTATTTCTCCTGATGAGGTAACGACAGAAACATCACCGATTCATCACATACTGTTAGGAAATAATATTTACTTAATTGAAAACTTAACAAACTTAGATGCCATTAAAGCGAAACGATTCTTTTTCTCAGCAGCACCTTTAAAAATTAAAAATAGTGACGGTGCTTTCGCAAGGGCATTCGCTGTTATTTTTTAAACATGGTCTACAAAAAAAGCAAAGATCACTTTTGACCTTTGCTTTTATATTTTTTATTTAAGTTAAAAAAGAATTGCTCCACCTTTGGTCGTATCCACGCTAAATAATCTTTATCTTTCTTCTTTGTACAAGCTATCTCTTCTCCATCTACCATTTCGACAAGTTCTAGCTCTAACAGTTGCCTCGTAAATGCTACCATATTTACTTCTTCTGCTGGATATTCTTCTTTTAATTTCTCCTCAATTTCTCCCAATAAAAAACCGTCACGCATCATTGCTAGTGCATCAATCCAAAGTGGCGGCATTTCATATGTCTCTCCTGTAATCGTATCTTTTACAATATAGTTCTTTTGCTCTTTTCGAAATTGAATCGTGTGTAAGCATACAGTCGAATTTAATGTTAATTCCATCATACCACCCCTTTCATCATATCCGCATAGAAAAAAGGATGCGCGTGCACCCCTTCTTTTCTTTTCATAACACTACTGAACCGTTACATGAGCTAAAAGCTCTATGTCGATATTTTCCTCCATTATAAACGAAGTTTTTTATAAAAAAAACCCTTCTTGAAACATTTTATAAAATGTTTATATTTACACAACAAGAACACTTTTCTGAAAAGTAATTTCGTCTAATGCACTACACTGTTGGTAAATAAATTTCCACTTTCGTTCCTATCCCCATACTACTTTCAATCGCGATACTCCCTTGATGTTCTTCAATAATTTTATATGTAATCATTAATCCAAGACCTGTACCATTCTCTTTTGTTGTATAAAAAGCTTTTCCGATCTTTTCTATTTTCTCATTTTCTATCCCAAGACCTTGATCTTCAACAGAAATACACAAGTTCTCTCCAGCTTTTTCATATGCCAGAATCCGAATATTCCCGCCTCCTGGCATCGATTCAATTCCATTTTTGATGATGTTTAACAACACTTGTTTTAATTGCTTATCATCACCATTTATAACGGGTAAATTTCCATCTACTTGCAAATGAAATTTCACTTTATATTGAGTCGCATAGCTTTCCATTAACTGTACAACATATAAAAGGATTTCCCCTATATTACACCATTCATAATTTGTTGGTTTCGGTTTTCCTAATAACATCAATTCACTAACAAACCCATTAATTCTCTCAATTTCTTGCAGCATAATCTCATAGCTCATCGTATCTTCAGGATTTCTTTCTTTTTGAATTTGTGTAAATCCTTTTAAAGCTGTTAATGGATTTCGAATTTCGTGAGCAATTGTTGTAGACATTGTCCCAATAACAGCTAAATTTTCCGTCTCTTTCATACTGTTCATCATCTCAACAACTGTCCTTACATAAGATTGAAATCTCTTTAATAAAGAATGCGAAATGATGAAAAAGAATATACATAATACAAGCGGAATCACAACTTTTACATCTTGTAATATCAAAGTAAAAAATACATATTTTCCAATTACACTACAGGAAACGAAATAAAAATATTTTCTGTTCACAAAAATCGGTGCAAATAGAATTAAAAATATTTCAACCATATTTCCATTTTCAAAAACACGATCACTGTGTAAATAAATCATTAAGTTATTAATAAGATCAATAAGCATGTACCCAATTAAAAATAAGTATTTCACAAAATATACATAACCTTGTTTTTGAAGATATATTGAAATAGGAAATAAAGATATTACTAATATATATACACCTATTCCCATACCACCTTCTGGCCACCCTACCCTTGCTTCATTAATATTCATAGCAGGATAAACAAAATAATAGATAACGTCATATAAAAAGAAAATAATATAGAATAATAATATAAATACTTTTAAAGCTTCTCTTTCTTCATAAATCAAGCTCTTGTATTTGTTCATATAAAAACTCCTCTTGATCAATACAAAAAAACATTTCAAGTGTTATCTCTTTAAATTATAATTATGAAATTGCTTTCAGGGCAACATGTAACCTTCTAATACTAAAAGGAAGGAAGGAGATACAGCTCCTTCCTTTTCAGTTACAATTTATATCCATCTTACCCTATCATTTAGCAATCCATCTGTAAAATTATTATGTCCTACTACAAAATCCTTCATATATAAATTTAAATATTCCCCATACTTACTTTCAGTATTTAATAATAATTCTTCTACATAATAAGCACCTTTTCCAAAAGTATCTAACAGTAAACTACATAAGCCAGCATAAATTCCACACCCTACTTGGAAGTACGTCGCATTTGTTTTATATTTTTGAAAAACTTGGCTACTATTCATTACATTATACATGTATGTCTCATTATGTTCATAAACGAGTAACACACCGACTAAATCTTCTCCTATAATATCATCTTCTACTGGATTAAATACTTTACGATTCCAACTCCATAAATCTTCCACTTTATCTAAGTTCTGTCTAATTAAGTTTGTTGTATACTCATTGATCCGATAAAGGAAACCCACTTCCATATTAAAAGATTTCCCTAAAATTAAAACTTCTTCATGTGGCATTAAGCAACCATAAAATTCTTTTTCACCTAACTTTACTTTATACTCTGAAGCATATACATCCTCATAAAAGTAAAGTGGACGATGATGACTCATATACATAGGATAACTCCATATCGCTTCATCAAGAAAACGCTCAACTGCCCATGATGCATAAAGTGTATGAGGTTTTATAAGCTCTTTATCATTCAAAAATGAATTATCATGTTCTACAATATAGCATGCTCGCGGCTTTTCATTTTGACGTTCTTTCATAAGCTCAACAACCATCCATTGAACAACACCAGGATTCATACCTGAGCCTATAATCGCTCTTGTATTTGTAAATGTTTCTTTCTCCTTCTCAAACCTCGTATACCTTTCCGTAAGCTGAAAACCAAGTAAACTATCGTCTTGATCTACTGCCTCATTTTCCAAAGCCGAATTAATATAACAAATGCCAAGGTCATTACAACAACTCAGCAACCTAATCGTATCTGCACCTGAAACATCAATAACAACCTTCGTTCTTTTTTCCTTTAAATGATGTTTAAATTTGACTACATCTTGAAGATTTATTTCATATAAAAAAAATTGCTCTTTCAGATTTGGAAACAACTCATCATAATAACTGTTATCTTTTTGTTTCATATCCACCAAATAGAAGTTCACATTCTTTATCACTTCATAAATTGGATCTTTTTCATTTACTACCGCTTGATTCAAAATTGCTAACACTGCTTTTGCTGCTCCACCAGCACTGCCAAGTAATGTAATCGAAAACGAATTTGGAAACTGCTCCACAAACAAAACCCCTTTAATAAAGTAGTTGAGCAGCTCTTCCTCAAAAAGTGAGTTGAATACACCAAAAGGTAGCTCGTACACCTTTAGTACAAGATTGCCCCTTCAAAGATCACACATACCTATATGATATTCAATTCATTTTCCCCTCATATCCAAATCGAATTAAACAAATAGGCTCGACCTTTTCTTCCCTATATATAAAAGAAAAAGCCAGCCCTTTCAACTAGCCTACGGACAATGGACAGATTTCACATGTTGAATATTCACGTACATTTTTGCGTCACGTGCTTTTAATATTTCAATATGCCCTTCATCAATTTTCGTCATCTTTCCGATTTTATTAGATTCCTCGCCTAAATCAAACACCATAATTTTCCCTGACATTTTAATAAGCTGTTCTTCAAAAGTTCTAGCTAGAGTAATATTTAATGGATTTACGGGGAGTTCATTTTTATTGAGGGAATAAGGTACTTGGTTCTCTTTATAAGGAATTAACCACTTCAAATGCTTTAAAGATATATATACAGTTTTGTAAACAGGGCTATAAAAAACAATATAATCGTTCATCACACTTGTAACATAACCGTGTATCGGAACATTTCCTGCCACATAAATTTCTGTAAAAATCCCTTTAGATGTGATTAATACTTTTCTCAAAGAAATTGAAGGTGATTCCCTCTTAATTACAGAGTCCACACCAGGCTTTAATATTTCTTCATCATGCTCTCTTAAAAATTTATAATACTGGATATGGTATAAAGATATATATACATAGTCTTGTCCATTGTAAAGAACTACAATATCATTTCCTACATCAATTAATACACCTTTAAATCTTTTTTCACCGATTAATTTAACGTATATATTTTCTCCAATATTTTTGTTTAACTCATTCATCTATATCCTCCTTTCTATAAAATACTACTTTTCCTGCCTTCCATTTCTAAAAAAATAATCAGGGCAATGTTCTGTCTTTTAGTAGTAAGAATTTTTTTTTCATATATCGCTAATAATTGTAGCGAACTATGAAATCGTTCTTCACTTCCAATCATAATGCCCCTCTTATTTATCAAACATTATTCTTCTTCATTCTTTTTACACTTAACTACTTGATTCACACTCTTAATATGATAAATAATCACGTAAATGACTTCATCACCATTTACTAGCGTAATGCATTCATCATGTACTTCACTTAATAAACCTTCCACACACTCTGGTCCACCACGATTAACCTTTATCCACTTATACTTCAGGTCACTTAATACATCTAAAAAAGTATCTTCATCAGAATAGAAACATGAACCATAGTAATCGTCACATTTTGTTTCTTTCACTTTCTTGACTAGACTCTTCACATGTTTCAACTGATAATATACTACTTCTCCATGAGGTAATTGTAGTGTAAGGTAATCTTTCCCCAACGATAAAAGTACACCTACTCGACTTTCCGACCCGCGCAGATTTACCTTTACATTTTCACCGACTAAACCTTTAATTTGATCACAGCATAATAGACTCTCCAATTTCATATCCTCCTTTCTTATTATCTTCCTCTTCTTGATTGTCTTTGTGCACGAGCTCGACTTGAATCATTGCTACTTTCATCACTTTTCTCATCGCTCTCTCCACATACTGATTCGTTATAACTAACACTTTTAATATGAGCTAGTGCAATTAATATAACTTCCTCTTTTATAATTAACGTTACATAATCACAAGAAACGTCTTGTAAAATACCTTCAACTTTCTCTGGACCACCACGATTAATTTTTACCCAGCGGTATTTGAAGCTTTGAAGTAGCTTTTCAAAATCTTCTGCGCAGTCATATTCCAACCAGCCACAATCATCTGTTACACAATCTTTCGTATTCTTTGTAATACTTTTCAGATGGCGAAGCTGATAGTAATAGCGCTCTCCTTTTTCATTCTTTAATACGAAGTAGTCCGTACACACTGATACTATTGTTCCTTTTTGAGATTCTGGTCCACCTCTGTTTACTCTTACATAAGATCCAATTAAATCTTTCAAAAAATCACAATGAAGTAAACTCACGAGAAAACCCCTTCCATTAATTTATAAGCTTTTGCACTGATAGTATATGTATCTGTACAGGTTATGTTCGCTATGTTTGTCCCCGCTATGAAAAAATATGCTTTTAACTAATAATACTAATCCCTATAAAATCTTCTTTCCCTTAAAGTAACTCTAGGATTTCGGATGACTTTTTCATCCCTTAATATAAAAAGCCCCCGTATTAAGATACATTTCTGCATATCTTAATACGGGGGCTTTTTATAAATTTAATCTTCGTCTTTAACATCCATATCTTCTGGAATTGGTTCATTTAATATTTCTTCCACTAACTGCTTATATTTCTCCATTTGTTCTAAATGTGTATTAAACTGTTCCTTATTTATTAAATATTGCTCTCCATCAAACAATGCACGAACTTTCTTTTGCTGAATTAAGTCTTCAACATACGATTTTGGTAATTTCAAATACTCCGCAGCCTCTTCTATCGTTATATACAATGTGTTCATTCCTTTATTATTTTTTCATATACATAATGTATCTTACTTTATTTTTGTAAACAAATAAAAAAGATTTTGTAAATACAAATTAAAAAGCAGGTAGATGCATTCCATATATTGTATAATACTATAGTAAGTATTTTTTAAATATAGAATGGTATTACCCATTTACACAAAGGAGAGTTAACATATGGCTACTCGTCACATCATTACAATGTTAGAAAAAACATTACGAGTTGAAACAGAAAAAACAATTTCTCATCTATCTAAGTCTTTATCCGATCGTATTCTTTCACAAAGTGCAGCAGTACATGAAAATAATTGTTATCATACGATTGGTGAATGGTACAAAAATCATTTCTTATTCCAACAAGATGATTTCCTTTGGGCTAAATACGTTTTCTATGATGCATATTGTGAAGCTATAAAAAAACAAGGCAATCTTACAAAACGCGTTCGTCAAATATTAGAATCATTAGCTCGACAACATGGAAAACAATATATTGTTTCTATACAAAATATTCCATTTCCTAATAAGCAGACAAAAGGGACCGCATAATTTAATAATGGTCCGCACAAACCAACTATAGATTCATTGTTTCTTAGAAAGATTTACAAATAAAATGTTCAAGTCTTTGTATTCCCTTTTTATAGAAATACATTCATATGACATGAACTAATGAAAACGGTGTCATGAAAATGATTGAAAATATAGTAAACAGGAAAAACCCCATTTGTATCTCTCGTCCATAGAAATAGAGATGTAAATGGGGGTATACTTGTTCCTTTATTATTTCATCATCTGCTTAATCAATTCTCGATTTCTCTTCTTAAATACTTCATTATGAGAAGAAACCATTCCGTACTCACTTGCATCAGGTTGAATAAATTGTTTCGCTTTATTCACAGCGTTTCCAGCATCTTGGAATGCCCCTGCGATTAAATGCAATTTCCCTTCATGCTTTAAAATATCTCCAGCGGCATATAATCCGTCTACCGAGGACTCACTATTTGCATTCCCTGCAATATAATAATTGTCAACAATAGCAACATCTAGCTCACTATTTTCTAATAATGTTATATCGCGTTCATATCCATGATTAATAATAACTTCATCGATAGATAAATGAGAAATTTCTCCAGTTTCATGATTTGTTAATTCTATATATTCAATCGCTTCATGGTTATCACCAGCAATTAATTTTGTAATCGATGTATTAAAGAAACATTCTGCTGAACTGTTCATAAGTTGTTTTACTTGTGCTTCATGACCAGATAATTCTTCTTTTCTATATGTTAAATAAACTTTTTTTGCGATTGGTTCTAATTCGTTCGCCCAATCAATTGCGGAGTTCCCTCCGCCTGAAATAATTACCGTTTTATCTTTGAAACGTTTTAACGATTTAACTGTATAATTTAAATTTGAGACTTCGAATCTCTCAGCACCTTCAATTGATAACTTTTGTGGATTTAATATACCACTCCCAGTTGCGACGATCACTGTTTTTGAAAAATGTTCTTCCCCAGAGCTTGTTTTCAATGTAAAAATGCCATCCTGATTACGAATAATTGATTCTATTTTTGTATTCAATACAACTTCAGGCTGAAATGTTAATCCTTGTTGTACAAGTTGCTCAATTAATTTATCACCAGTAACCGGTAATAATCCGCCAATATCCCAAATCATTTTCTCCGGATAAACATGTATTTTTCCACCTAACTGTGGTTGAAATTCTATTATTTTCGTTTTCATCTCTCTTAGTCCACTATAAAAAGCTGAATAAAGCCCTGCAGGTCCTCCGCCTATCACAGTTACATCAAACAATTCTTCTTGATTCATTCGTGTCACTCCTCAGCTACTAATAATTGATTATCATTCTCAATAAAATATAACTTGTTTTTATAAATTTTACAATCAAAATCACTATTGACAATACACCTATATAAAATTATAGTATTTAAAGAATCAATAGTGATAATCATTATCAATTTGTTAATTATTAGCAACTGTGAGATTACATCTTCTTCTATTACTATGGTGAATACTATATGGTAAAATCTCAAGTTCAAGATTGTTAATAAGACTTTTGTATTACCACTAACTTTTCAAAAGATCAAAGCCAAACAATTTATTGTATATCACATATCATCTATCAAAAGGAGAAAGACGATGAAAAAATTATTCATTTCACTAACAGTTCTGTTCGTCCTTGTTATGAGTGCTTGTAGCAATGGTTCAACAGACAAGAAGAACGACGCAAAAGGTAAGAAATCAGAAACAATTACATACCAATCTGAAAATGGTAAAGTTGAAGTTCCAGCAAATCCACAACGTGTTGTTGTCCTATCATCATTCGCTGGTAACGTAATGTCATTAGGTGTAAATCTTGTTGGGGTAGATTCATGGTCTAAACAAAACCCACGTTTCGATAGCAAACTGAAAAATGTCGCTGAAGTATCAGATGAGAATGTTGAAAAGATTGCTGAATTAAATCCAGATTTAATCATTGGTTTATCAAATATTAAAAATGTTGATAAGTTAAAGAAAATCGCTCCTACTGTAACATACACTTACGGAAAAGTTGATTACTTAACACAACACTTAGAAATCGGTAAATTATTAAATAAAGAAAAAGAAGCAAAAACTTGGGTTGATGATTTCAAGAAACGCGCACAAACAGCTGGAAAAGACATTAAAGCGAAGATTGGTGAAGATGCAACCGTTTCTGTTGTTGAAAACTTCAACAAACAGCTTTACGTATACGGCGAAAACTGGGGCCGCGGAACAGAAATTCTTTACCAAGAAATGAAATTAAAAATGCCTGAAAAAGTAAAAGAAAAAGCTTTAAAAGAAGGATACTACGCATTATCTACTGAGGTATTACCTGAGTTTGCTGGTGATTACTTAATCGTAAGTAAAAACAAAGATACTGATAACTCATTCCAAGAGACAGAATCATATAAAAACATTCCAGCAGTAAAAAATAATCGTGTATATGAAGCAAACATGATGGAATTCTATTTCAATGATCCACTTACATTAGATTTCCAACTAGACTTCTTCAAGAAGAGCTTTCTTGGTCAATAATACAAACATGAGGAATTCTTAATTTAAGAATTCCTCTTCCTTTATTCTATGAAAAGAAAAGATGTGAAACGAATGAAAAAAGAGCAAGACAACCTACGTTCCAACGCTTTTACATACAAATTAATTTTGAGTATCATTGCATTCTTTCTTATTTTTATGTTTGCAATGGTGTTAGGCGCTGCAGATACTTCTATAAAAGACGTATGGTTAGCACTTACTTCCTCTGCTAAAGGAGATAAACTATCCATCCTTCGTGAAATACGTTTACCACGTGAAGTTGCTGCTATTTTTGTAGGAGCTGGACTCGCTGTTTCTGGTGCAATTATGCAAGGATTAACGCGAAACCCACTTGCCGATCCTGGATTACTTGGCCTAACTGGTGGCGCAAATGCTGCACTTGCACTAACACTTGCCTTCAATCCTTCTATAAGCTACCTTTACTTAACACTAGCTTGCTTTATCGGTGCTGCAATTGGCGCTATTATGGTATTTGGAATTGGCATGGTGAAAAAGGGCGGACTTTCCCCTCTTCGAATTGTATTAGCTGGTGCTGCTGTTTCAGCATTTCTACTTGCAATCTCAGAAGGTGTTGGCATTTACTTTAAAATTTCACAAGATGTATCAATGTGGACGGCTGGGGGCGTAATTGGAACGAGTTGGAGCCAATTAAAAATTATTATTCCGGTTATTTCAATAAGTATATTTATCGCTATCTTACTTGCAAAGAAATTAACAGTTCTTAGTTTCAGTGAAGAAGTTGCCGTTGGACTCGGTCAAAAAATAATCGTTATTAAAACGATTTTATTTATCATTATTATCTTGCTTGCTGGTGCTTCTGTAGCACTTGTCGGAAACATGGCATTTATCGGCCTTATGGTACCCCATATGGTTCGTCCAATCGTTGGACCAGATTACCGTTTTGTTATACCGATGTCAGCGATTGCTGGTGCTTCCTTTATGCTGCTCGCAGACACAATCGGACGTACAATTAACGCTCCGTATGAAACACCAGTTGCTGCAATCGTCGCAATTGTAGGATTACCATTCTTCCTATTTATTGTACGTAAAGGAGGAAGAACTTTCTCATGATGCAATCTATTCTAAAGAAACAACGCCTTATCATACTTGCATTACTCATACTTACCATCACAACAATTGTAATTGGAATGGGACTCGGTTCTGCCGCTCTCTCCTATGACAGATTAATCCCAACACTTATGGGACAAGGTACATTTAAAGAAGAATTCGTTTTATATTCTTTAAGGCTACCTAGAATCGTCATTACATTATTAGCCGGTATGGCACTCGCTTTATCAGGTGCTATATTACAAGGTATTACCCGAAACGATTTAGCTGAACCTGGTATTCTCGGCATTAACGCTGGTGCTGGTGTTGCAGTTTCTGCTTTCTTTCTATATTTCCCGATAGACGTAGGTTCATTTCTTTACCTACTACCAGTCGTTGGATTTATCGGTGCGTTTCTAACAGCTGTTCTAATTTACGTATTTTCATATAGCAAATCCACAGGCCTTCAGCCAATAAGATTAACATTAACCGGCATCGGTTTTTCCTTTGCACTATCTGGCGCGATGATTGTACTTATTTCATCTGCAGATCGTATGAAAGTAGACTTTATCGCTAAATGGATTGCCGGAAACATTTGGGGAGATGACTGGACATTTGTTTTAGCAATGCTTCCATGGCTAATCGTATTGATCCCATTTGTCTTCTATAAAGCAAATCGATTAAATATACTAGCATTAAACGAACCAGTAGCAATCGGTGTTGGAATTGAAATTGAAAAAGAACGAAGATACTTATTAATCGCAGCCGTTGCACTTGCTGCCGCTGCTGTTTCCGTAACAGGAGGCATTAGCTTTATCGGACTTATGGCTCCTCACATCGCCAAATCTTTAGTAGGTCCAAGGCATCAAATATTCATCCCTATCGCCGTTTTAATCGGCGGATGGTTATTACTACTAGCGGATACAATTGGACGAAATATCGTCGAACCTAGCGGTATTCCAGCTGGTATTGTCGTTGCTTTAATTGGTGCACCTTACTTTATGTATTTGTTGCTTAAGAAAGTGTAAGAAACACCCTCAAGATTTTTTCTTGAGGGTGTTTTCATTTCATTCTACTGCTGTCCATACCCTTCAAACTTCTTCGACAAATTCTCCATCTCGTCTTCTGGCAGTAATTTCGGTTCTCCGACACTTTTCGTTTGATAATAAATTTGAGCACAAAACTCTATTTCTTCTGCAATAGTAAACGCCATTTTTATATTATTTGCACCAGCCATTAAACCATGATTCGCAAGTAAAACTGCACGACGATCAATCATTCCTTCAAAAGCAGCCTCTGCTAATTGCTTCGTACCAAATGTTTCATATGGTGCACAGCGAACATTCGGACCTGCAAAAGCAATTAAATATGATACAGCAGGAAGTTCCCATCCTAATGATGCGATTGTCTTCGCATAAGGAGAATGTGTATGTACAAGCGCATTTATATCTTCACGATTTCTATAATAGATAAGGTGCATATCTAATTCGCTTGATGGTTTTCTCTCTCCTTCTATCACTTCACCATCTAAATTCAATATAACTACATCTTCAGGCGTCGTTTCATAATAATCTAGACCACTTGGGCTAATTGCAACAAGACCTTGTTCACGATTGAAAATACTAATATTACCGCCAGTCCCCTTTGTTAAACCACTAGAAATCATTTTCTTTCCGTACGCTACAACTTCTTCTCTTTCTTTTTGCAGTAACATATACATCCCCCTAGTAAGAAACTTATGATGACTATTTTTCTAAAAACTATCTACTTATTGAAATAGCTTTTTTAAATTCTCCATAAACGGTGCTCTCACAATTCCTTTTTCCGTAATAATCGCTGTTATATTTTCATATGGCGTGACATCAAATGCCGGATTGTATACTTTACTTTCTTGCGGAGCAGAGTATTGTCCGAAACGATTGATCACTTCAGAAGCATCCCTTTCTTCAATTGGAATTTCTTTTCCTGTCAGTGTTTTCAAATCAATTGTCGGCGTTGGTGCTGCTACATAAAACGGAATGTTGTAGTATTTAGCTAAAATAGATACGCCTAATGTTCCAATTTTATTTGCTACATCCCCATTTGCTGCTACGCGGTCACATCCAACGATTACCGCATCAATTTTCCCTTGTGACATGACCATTGCTGCCATATTATCTGTAATGACCGTTACATCAATTCCCGCTCGCTGCAGTTCTAATGCCGTTAACGTTGAACCTTGTAATCTAGGGCGTGTTTCATCGGAATAGATTTTTAAGTCCCATCCTTTTTCTTTCGCTAAGTACATTGGAGCTGTCGCAGTACCATACTTAGTCGTTGCTAACGCACCTGCATTACAATGCGTTAATACCCCCATGCCATCATGGAATAATGTTAATGCATGTTCTCCAATTTGACGGTTAATTTCTTCATCTTCTCTATGAATCTCTTTTGCTTCTTCTAATAATCTATCTTTCAACTGCGCAATTGATAAGTGAGCATTCTCTTTCGCGACACTTTCCATTCTTTCAAGCGCCCAAAATAAATTTACTGCCGTCGGTCTTGATGTCGCTAAGTATGCACATACCTTTTTTACTTGCGCTATGAATTCTTCCGCCGAACTTTCCGCAACTTCCTTTACTCCTAAATACACACCGTAGGCTGCTGAAACACCTATTGCCGGCGCTCCTCGTACTTTCATTACTTGAATCGCATCCCACACACCCTCAGCCGTTTTAAAAGATTCATAGACTATTTCGTTCGGTAATACCGTTTGATCCAATAACACTAAAGCATCATCTTTCCACTGAATTGGTATTAATTGCTCTGCCATCATCTTCTCCCCTTATTTCGCACTATGCATTGACTGTTTTTTTAACGTTTCTACAAAGCTGCTACCTGTTTTATATTGATTCGCTTGTAAAATAAACTTCTTCGCTGTCTGAAGACAAATTCGCTCCGCTCTAGCACGCGCCTCTTCATTCTCAATACAAGTCATATCCTTTACCTTCGCTAGACCAACAATAC
The DNA here is from genome assembly GCF_044908115.1 of Bacillus sp. RC51. Classification (NCBI taxonomy): domain Bacteria; kingdom Bacillati; phylum Bacillota; class Bacilli; order Caryophanales; family Bacillaceae; genus Bacillus; species Bacillus sp. RC51. Next base: position 151,756 of record NZ_JBIYCW010000009.1, read on the forward strand.
GACGAATTAACTCAAGACCCGTCACTGCAGCTGTATCCTCTAATACAGATTGTAAATAAACTCGGTTAAAGCCTTCTTCCTTCGCCATAATCTCTGTCACATGAATATCCCAAGCATCTAAAAACTTCTTCTTAAATAAATCAATTACATCTATCATGGTAGATTCTATCCAGTTCATATATGTATCTTTCTCAATACCAGATTGCATCACTGCATCTGCATTCACCCATGCAAACATTAAATTCGCCATTATATTCCCAACGTCATATCCCATAGGTCCATAAAAAGCAAATTCAGGATCAATAACCTTTGTAGAATCACTTTTTACAAAAACAGAACCAGTATGTAAATCACCGTGAAGTAGCGCTTGTGCATTCGTCATAAACGAAAACTTAAGTTTTGCTACTTCCATACGAAGCTCTTTATCACTATAAATATGCTCCCTAATCCATCCTTCATTTAATTGAAACAATTCGTTGCGTTTATTATGGTTTGTGAATGGCTCTGAATATACGAGGTCCTCTGTAATCTCACATAACTCAGGATTTATATAATTCTTCACGAGTTCCTTCTTCTCTTTATGATTCATTACAACATCTGATGTTAATAGAAGAGTATTTACCATAAAAGTAGTTAAATCATCAGCAAGCCTCGGAAACATTTGATGATTTATGAGTGCTGTACGCAATATTGTGTGATCTGATAAATCTTCCATCACGCAACAATTCATCACACTATCGAACAAATATACATTTGGCACGAGTCCAGGTGCTAATTCTCCTTCTAATCGTAAAACATCTGATTCTATACGGATTCGATTCGTCGACAACTTAAACTCATCTGAAATACGCGCTGTATCCCCAGCTTGTTTTACAATGACAGAAATACTCTTCTGTTCATCACAAACGCGGAACACATAATTTAAATTACCATCACCTATTTCTTTACACTTTAGCCCCTTTGCATGCTCGAACTTAGGTAATTTCTCTTGCACATATGCAATCACATCTTTAGCTTCCATTAAAAAATACTTCGTGAACTTAGACATGGTTTCCCCTCCATACCAAATGTAAACGTTTTCTAAAAGCCGTAAAAAATAATAGACTGAAACTTTTTCAATCTATACTATATCTTCTCTATTGCAATACATATCTCGCTTTTATTATATCTTGTTAGAAATGAGCGTCAATGTTTCTATTTCTCATTGCAATATACTTCTTATTATATATATTTATGATGACAATAATTGTTCACAAAGATTCCGATACATTTTGTTTTATTTATTGCACAATTCTTTGTAAAATAGAAGTAAGCAGTTCCTTTTCAAATCCACAACTTCTAAGAAATATTTCCTTCCTAAGAATTTATACTTACACTATGTCTCTAACATACACACTACTCTTTCAAACACTCATTGAAAATTTATGACTTGAAAATTACCTTTTAATTCCCTAGCAGCCTTAATTGAGAATAAATATTAATTAAATTGGTATAAAGTTGGTTTATTCTCTTGACAAAATAACCACTTCTATATGATAATTAATATCGAATTAGAATTATTATAGTTAATTAAAAAATATATTTTATGAGCAAACTAATTTCCGATGCTCAAAACCAACCTTTAGGAGGAATTTTAATATGTTATTAATCGGCACAGAAGTAAAACCGTTTAAAGCTAATGCTTACCATAATGGAGAATTTATCCAAGTTACTGACGAAAGTTTAAAAGGAAAATGGAGCGTAGTTTGTTTCTACCCAGCAGACTTCACATTCGTTTGTCCAACTGAACTTGAAGACTTACAAAACCAATACGCAACTCTAAAAGACTTAGGCGTTGAAGTATACTCTGTATCTACAGACACTCACTTCACTCACAAAGCATGGCATGATAGCTCAGAAACTATCGGCAAAATCGAATACATTATGATTGGTGACCCAACTCGCACAATCACTACAAACTTCAACGTTTTAATGGAAGAAGAAGGTCTTGCTGCTCGTGGTACATTCATCATCGATCCAGACGGCATTATCCAATCTATGGAAATCAATGCTGACGGTATCGGCCGTGACGCAAGCATCCTTGTTAACAAAATTAAAGCAGCTCAATACGTACGTAACAACCCAGGTGAAGTTTGCCCAGCTAAATGGCAAGAGGGTTCTGCAACACTTAAACCAAGCCTTGACCTTGTAGGCAAAATCTAAGGAGTTCGATCAAAATGATACTAGATGCAGATATAAAAACACAACTATCCCAATACCTTCAGTTAATGGAGAACGATATTTTACTTAAAGTAAGCGCAGGAGACGATAACGTATCTAAAGATATGTTATCTCTAGTAGATGAATTAGCTACTATGTCATCTAAGATTACAGTAGAAAAAGTTGAACTAGAGAGAACACCAAGCTTTAGCGTAAATCGCCCTGGTGAAGAAACTGGTGTCGTATTCGCTGGTATTCCATTAGGACACGAATTTACTTCATTAGTGTTAGCTTTACTACAAGTTAGTGGACGTGCTCCAAAAGTTGAACAAAAATTAATCGATCAAATCAAAAACATTCAAGGCGAATATCATTTTGAATCTTATATCAGCCTAAGTTGTCATAACTGTCCTGATGTTGTACAAGCTCTTAACGTGATGAGCGTTCTAAACTCTAGTATTACACATACTATGATTGATGGCGCTGCATTTAAAGAGGAAGTAGAAAGTAAAGACATCATGGCAGTACCAACTGTTTACCTAAACGGCGAATCTTTCGGAAGCGGTCGTATGACACTTGAAGAAATTTTAGCTAAAATGGGTAACGGTCTAGATGCATCAGAGCTTTCTGATAAAGATCCATACGATGTTCTTGTTGTTGGTGGCGGCCCAGCTGGTGCAAGTGCAGCAATTTATGCAGCACGTAAAGGCATCCGCACTGGTATCGTTGCTGAGCGCTTCGGTGGCCAAGTAATGGATACTATGGGTATTGAGAACTTCATCAGCGTAAAACACACTGAAGGTCCTAAGCTAGTAGCAAGCCTTGAAGAGCACGTAAAAGAATACGACATCGATGTAATGAATCTACAACGTGCGAAACGTTTAGAGAAAAAAGAACTTATTGAAGTGGAACTTGAAAACGGCGCTATTCTGAAAAGTAAGAGCGTAATCGTTTCAACAGGTGCTCGCTGGCGTAATGTTGGCGTACCGGGTGAAGCTGAGTTCAAAAACAAAGGTGTAGCATACTGCCCACACTGTGACGGTCCATTATTCATCGGAAAAGATGTAGCGGTTATCGGCGGTGGTAACTCTGGTATTGAAGCAGCTATCGACTTAGCAGGTATTGTTAAGCACGTAACTGTTCTTGAATTCATGCCAGAATTAAAAGCTGATGCTGTATTACAAGAACGTCTTAACAGCTTACCTAACGTAACTGTTCTGAAAAACGTTCAAACGAAAGAAATCACTGGTACTGATAAAGTAAACGGTATTTCTTACATCGATCGTGAAACTGAAGAAGTACACCATGTTGAATTACAAGGTGTATTCGTTCAAATCGGTCTCGTGCCAAACACAGACTGGTTAGGCGAAACAGTTGAACGCGTTCGCGGTGAAATCGTAACAGACAAGCACGGCGCTACAAACGTACCAGGAGTGTTTGGTGCAGGTGACTGTACAAATAATCCGTACAAACAAATCATCATCTCTATGGGTTCAGGTGCGAATGCAGCTTTAGGTGCATTTGATTACTTAATCCGTAACTAATTATATAGACGTGAGTTTTAAAAAAGCAGGTGCCAAGGCACCTGCTTTTTTTATAATCCTAATGTATAAACTAAAAATCTCTCATTCCCATTCTTCTCATAAGCACCCGGTAATCTAACTTCTCTCTTCAATTCAAAAGCAGTCTGATTCTCCAAGAAGAAAATATAATCTTCAGAAGGGTAGTATAAAATAATATCAATTTCTCTCTCCACCGCTTCCACTGAAAGCAAAATGTTATTTACTACGTTCATAAACACTTGTACAGAAAATGGATTGAAGAAATAAAATCGGTTATCACGTGGATCAATCTCATATTCCTGTGCTAAACAACATTCAAACCCAATTTTATCTTTACTGTTTTTTACCTTCCTGGCATAACGCTCACGGTTTTCCATCGCTTCTTTATAAAACTCTTCATTCATTTCAATCCCAACCGCTGAAGCACCACACTTATGGTGCATGTAAAAGTTTAATCGTCCTTTTCCGCACCCAAAGTCTACAATTCGATCGCTACTTGTTATTTCATATTGATTCAATAACTCATCTAATCCGCTATATGGCGTCGGTTCATAACGGTGATAATGCATAGACTTATTAAATCCTCTTTGCTCACCGACAGTTTTTATATGTAATACAGCATCGTAATATTGTTCGTTCATTCGTCTTCTCCTATTAAGAAATGGTACTTATTATTATACACCATGTACTGAATGCTCATTTTCATCAAATTAATTGGTACGTGAAATTATATTATCGCGAAATCGAATATATCGACTTAACAACAACTTCCTACCCAAAAAAACAGGAGCTTTCTAGCCCCTGTCTTCTAATACTTTCAATACAGTTTGTTTCAATATTTCTACTCCATCCATTATACAGCTATGATCAAACTTCATATACGGATGGTGTAATCCAGGTTGTAAGTTCGCCCCTAGTCCAAGCATGACAGCTTTTAAATGGGGTCTTTTCACTGTATAGTAATGGAAATCATCGCTTCCTGTCGTATACAGTGGTCCAGTACATCCCTCTTCCCCGTACACTTCAAGAATACCTTTCCGCATGAAACGCTCAGCTTCTTCTGACACTTCAGCTCCTGGTGCGAGATCGATCCACTCATAAGAAAGTTTAGATCCCATTGATTCAGCTGACTGAATTACTTGCTCTATTTTTCGCTTCAATTCATCTAGTAATATGTTATTTTCTGCTCTTACATCTAAACTAAAGTGCCCGTTACCTGGAATAATATTTAGATTATCACCACCAGCTTGGCATCTCGTCATCTTAACAGAATAAGACGTCTGCGGCGGTAACCATATATTTTTCAATCCAATATTGATCATCGAAATGACATCAATTGCATTTATACCTTGATGTGGGCGTGCCCCGTGTGCATCATCTCCATGAATCATCCCTTCTAAAAATCCTGCAGCTCCGTGACGAATAGATGGTGCAGCTTGTTTCAAAGGCAGTTCTTCAATTGGCCTTAAATGAACACCAAATAAGAAATCTGCATCATCCACGGCGCCCTTCTCTACCATCTTTAAGGAACCATTTCCTTTTTCCTCTGCCGGCTGAAAAATAAATCTAACAGTACCGCTATCCCATCTCATATTTTTCAATTGTAAAATAAGGCCCATCACAATTGTCATATGAGCATCGTGGCCGCATGAGTGATTCGCTTTAAATTCTCCGTCTACTTCTTGCCATAGTGCATCCATATCAGCACGAATCGCGATAACTGGATTCCCTCTTCCGATTTCAGCAATCACGCCAGGGCAATCATCAAATATTTTATATGAAATTCCTTCTTCTTTTAGAAAGTTAGTAATATAAGCTGTCGTTTCATATTCCTTCCAACTTACTTCAGGGTTTTCATGTAAATGCTGAAAAATTTCAGTTAAACGCTCTTGTAGTTCTAATGTTTTCAACTTTTCATTCTCCTTCCCAAATTACAAACCATTAAAGTTAATTATATTTCTGAAAAAACAGATGTTTTTATGAACATATTGAATTTTAAGAAAAAAGTCAATTATTTATTTTAAAATGCTATTAATACCAATATTTACTCATTTTATAAAGATATTTATACAGATAGAACATTCCTTATTTTCTGTTTTTTGTTGACGCTTGCATATATCTTTAGTTATTATAACTTAATAAACGTCTATTTTGCGACAATTCTAAAAATACAAACATACATAATGAGGAGGCAGTTTATGAAAAGAGAAATACCTTTTGGCATAGCAATAATCCCTATTATCATTACAGTTGCAGTTATGATGGTTACAATTGTTGTATTAAAACAAAGCCCTCACGTCCCACTTATTATCGGTACAACCGTTGCTTCTATCGTCGCTTGGCGATACGGTTACAAATGGAATGACATTGAAGAATCGATGTATAAAGGAATTCGCCTTGCATTACCCGCTATCGTTATCATTATTCTAGTAGGTTTAACGATCGGTGCTTGGATTGGCGGTGGAATCGTCGCTACTATGATTTATTACGGCTTAAAACTTTTAACTCCATCACTATTTTTAGTTTCAATTACAATTATTTGTTCTATCGTTGCATTAGCAATCGGTAGCTCCTGGTCTACAATGGGAACAATTGGTGTTGCTGGAATGGGAATTGGCCTAAGTATGGGAATCCCAGCTCCAATGGTTGCCGGTGCTATAATTTCCGGTTCTTATTTTGGCGATAAAATGTCACCGCTTTCAGACACGACAAACTTAGCCGCAGGATTAACAAATACAGATTTATTCACACATATTCGTCACATGTTATTTACTACAATTCCAGGTTTAATTATTACTCTTATCGTTTATGCGTTCTTAGGAAGAAGCTTTGGCGATAACAATATTGATTCAAAAAGCATCGATCAAACGTTACAAGTATTGCAACAAAACTTTGTTATCTCACCTTTTCTATTAATTATACCAGTAGTTGTTATGGTATTGGTCGCTAAAAAAGTCCCTGCTATACCAGCTATTCTCGTAGGTGTTATTTTAGGATTCTTATCACAAGTCTTTATTCAAGGTGGTTCTGTCTCATCAGCTGTCGGTGCACTCCAAAGTGGATTTGTTATAGACACTGGAAATAAGCTAGTAGACGAACTATTTAACCGTGGTGGCTTAAGCTCTATGATGAATACAGTTTCTATGACAATTGTCGCTATGACTTTCGGAGGAGTACTAGAACATACTGGCATTCTTCGCTCAATTGTAAATCAAATTTTAAAATTAGCGACATCAGCAAAGGGACTTATCGCTTCTACTATCGCATCTTGCTTTGCAACGAATCTTACTTGCTCTGAACAATATATTTCGATTGTTGTTCCTTCAAGAATGTATGCAAATGCGTACACAGAAAAAGGACTACATTCTAAAAATTTATCCAGAGCATTAGAAGATGGTGGAACATTAACTTCTGTTTTCGTACCTTGGAATACATGTGGTGTATTCATACTCGCAACACTTGGTGTAGGCGCATTCGAATATGCTCCTTATGCTATATTGAATTTCATCGTACCTATTATTTCAATCATTTATGGTATAACTGGCTTCACAATTACGAAGCTATCGGATATTGAAAAAGCAGACCTATTGAAAAAACAAAAAGCGCAACTAGAAGCTTAAAATTTTTGAAACGAATACAATGGTAAATTCAGCTCATATATTGCGCGAGGGCGCCCTTGTTGATAGGGCATTTCCTCGCCGCAAATATTGGCATATCTGTAATCAACTAATTTCTTTAACAGCCTTTCCGTCGATCGCCTAGTCACTTGTAAGTACTCAGAAAGATCCGCCGCTGTAAATTTCAATGATGGATGCGATTGACTAAACTGAATAATTTTTGACAAGTTTGCAGGGCTAAGCTTCGTTTCCTTCGCTATTTTCATTAATTCTGGATTATCGTTTTTTAAACTTTGTACTCTCTGTTCTTTCGGGAACGGACCAAATAATTCTTTATCACTTGTTAGTATATAAAAGCAGCGTTCTATCGGATTATTTTTTGCGAAACCTTGAGCGATTTTTGCATTTTGTTCCGCTTCATTTACTGTTTTTCCGTAACCAAATCCAATAGATACAGCTCCTTCTATATTCGTAAATAAAAGATCTATCGTATTTGTTTTTGTACTCGATTCGATATCACCACGAGTTGTATACAAAATAAAAGTCATTTCATCAACTTGTTTAAATGAACCACGTAATTCTTTTGAAATTACATTTAATTGTTCAAACGATTTTTCTTGTAACTCTATAAAGGATATAATACAAGCACCAACAGTAGCTGAACGGCTTTTTGCTAACTCAGCTTTTATTTTTGCATCTTTTAATCCATGTATAATTGATTGCGTTGGATCTATCATACGCTCTGAAGGAATACCTATTTTTTGAAGTTCATCGTAGACAGCGTGAATACTAGTTAAAGCTAAATCAGCCTCTCCTGATTGATATTTAGCTAAATGAAAATCAATGATTCTCTTAATTTCATCATTACTCCATAACACATTTTCATAATCCATCACTTGCGGAGTTTCTTTCAGACCGATATCATGGAACACATTTTTAATAAACGAACGATCTACTAAATCAATTGAAATTTTATGAGGTTGAATACTTTGATGATATATTATAGAAAGAAGTGAAGAAGCGACAGTTGTCTCGTCTTGCTGTAAGTACGTACTTGGAATTGGTAATTGTTCTCTTATTTCTTTTGCCATATAATAAGGTAGGGCACCCGAGAAAAAGATAACATCACAAGGTTTTAAACGCTTTAATAGTTCAGAAGATTCTGCCGGGTGAAGGTAAATATATGGATCAATCTCTATCTCTTCTAGTTTATGAGCAATAGGTAAAAGATTCTCCATAAACTCTTTTGAACCGACAACTGCAATTTTTATCATCATTTTCTCTAACTCCTTATCATTAATTAACGACTATTTAACGTCAACTATATCAAATGTACAAAACCATTGTAAACAGGAAGGGGTCTTTATTCAATGAAAATTACAGCTATTCACCTTTACGCAATTCGTTTACCGCTTCGCGATCCGTTTGTTATTAGTTATGGTTCTTATTCTGATATGCCTTCTATTATCGTCAAAATGGAAACAGATGAAGGTATTATCGGTTACGGTGAAGGCGTTGCTGATGATCACGTTACAGGTGAATCATGGGAAAGTACTTTCCATGTTTTAAAACATACACTAGCTCCTGCTCTAATTGGGAAAAATCCAATGAATATCGAAAAAATACACGATATGATGGACAATACAATTTACGGTATTCCTACTGCGAAAGCTGCGATTGATATCGCTTGTTTTGATATACTGGGTAAAAAACTAAATCAACCTGTATATCAATTAATTGGAGGACGCTACCATGAAGAATTTCCTGTCACTCACGTCTTAAGTATCGCCGATTCAGAAAATATGGCTGAAGAAGCGGCTTCCATGATTAAGAAAGGTTACCAATCTTTCAAAATGAAAGTCGGCACAAATGTAAAAGAAGATGTAAAACGAATTGAAGCTGTACGTGAACGTGTAGGAAATGATATCGCGATTCGTGTTGATGTAAACCAAGGCTGGAAAAATAGCGCAAACACATTAACAGCACTTCGTTCATTAGGTCATTTAAACATTGACTGGATTGAACAACCTGTTATAGCGGATGATATTGACGCAATGGCTCACATTCGTTCTAAAACAGACCTTCCGCTTATGATTGATGAAGGACTAAAAGGCTCTCGTGAAATGCGCCAAATTATTAAATTAGACGCAGCTGATAAAGTGAATATAAAACTAATGAAATGCGGCGGCATATATCCAGCTGTAAAACTCGCTCATCAAGCTGAAATGGCAGGTATTGAATGCCAAGTTGGATCCATGGTTGAATCATCTGTTGCCTCTTCCGCTGGATTCCATGTCGCTTTCTCAAAAAAAATCATTACTAGCGTCGAACTAACAGGACCATTAAAATTCACAAAAGACATCGGAAACTTACATTACGACGTACCATTTATTCGCTTAAACGAAAAACCAGGACTCGGCATTGAAATAAACGAAGATACATTACAAGAACTAACCGTCTTTCAAGACGTTGTACGCTAAAGGAGGACTAACGCATGACGATTCTTTACGAAGGAAAATTAAAACAAAACAACGATTCATTTCACGTTACATTACTATCTTTAGAACATATGGAACAAATTTTATCATTACAAAACGTTATAGTTGAAGCGCTAGAAGATAAAGGTCGTTTACAACCACTCTCGCTAGAAGAATTTCAATACATTCTAGAAGGAAACGGCATGATGATCGGTGCGTTTATACAAAACGAGCTCATCGCATTTCGTGCCCTACTAGTCCCTCCTATCGACGATGAACATTTAGGGCTTGATATTGGTCTACCAGAAAGTCAGCTACACCGCGTCATCTATCAAGAAATCTCAAACGTTCATCCAAACTGCCGAGGAAATGGCATGCAAAAAATATTAGCCACAGTCATCATGGATAAATTACAAAAAGAAGACAGCCAGTACGACTATGTTTGTTGCACCGTTGCACCTTTCAACATCCCTAGTTTAAAAGATAAGTTTGCGCAAGGGATGGAAATTGCTGCGCTGAAGGAGAAGTATGGCGGTAGTATGCGGTATGTTTTTGTGAAGGAATTGCGTAAGGACACAGAAAGAGATTGGACGAATGTTAAAAGTGTTCCGATGAGTGATGTTAGTGAAAAGCAAGCGTTACTTTCAGAGGGGTATCGTGGGTATGCGATGGAGAGAATAGACGATACTTTCACTGTGAAGTTTGGACGATAATCTATGTACAAAGAGAACCCTAATTCATTAGGGTTCTACTTTATTTCATTCCACAATCTAAAGTAATAACTAAACCGTCATCTTCCAACTCGATAACGCTAACCAGTTTTCCATTTCCTTATAATCAGGCATTATCTTCCCGACAAGACGCCAAAAAGAGCGATCATGATTTAAATGAACCATATGACACATTTCATGAACAACTACATAATCAATTACCCTCTGAGGTGCCATTGCTAGCTTCCAATTGAATGTTAACTGTAAATTCGAATCACAAGTTCCCCACGTACGACTACTATCTGTAATACGAATAGAACGCGGTTTTGTTTTAAAGTTACTTTGATACGCTTTAATACTCTTCTCTACTAATGCCTTGCACTGCTTATAGTAAAATCGTTTTAAAGCCTGCTGGATTTTCTCATCCTTAAGCTCATTCACATAAATGTGTAGCTTATCCCCTTCAAAAACTGCATTGTCTTGCGTAATACTTGCATCTTGAGAAATCTGTATCGGATACGTATTCCCTAAATACAGAAAGCCCTCTCCTTGATCATAACCCTTTTCCTGTGGTCCAAGCGCTCGATCCTGCATTTCCTTACGTGTTGCCTGAATCCAGTCCCATTTCTCCTCTAACAATTGGACTAAGTATTCAACAGGTGTTCCCTTTGGAGCCTGCACTTCCACATTTCCGTACGAATCTACCAAAAGACGCACCGACTTTTTCTTCTTATAAGTTATATGAAAATTAATTGTCTCACCTAAATATGTATGTACCATTTCATCACCTAGTGTATTATTTTACAAATAAAAAAGAATAGGACACAAACACCCTACTCTATCTATTATATCATTTACTGTTTCACTGAACTTATTATCCTCTATACTTTACAGCCAATCCCTTAATGAAATTCCTTGCGTATCTATCGCCGCACACTTTGTAATGCTTATGGCCTTTTTTTCTTAATAGAGCGCCTAACTCTCCTTTTGTTACGATAACGCCTACGCTATCTAATATATCAAGCACATCTTCAGTCGTTAAAGATAGTGCGATTTTCATTTTCTTTAGAAGAAGGTTATTCGCACTCTCCTTGCTCTGTACAGGTGCCGGTTGCCCTGGTTTCGGATCTTGCTTCCCTCTTTTTAAAATAATAAATCCATTAAAAAATGCCTCTAGCATCATCATGTCGCATGTTAATACGTACTCATCTTCGATTACATCATCATCTTCCGCTTCATGTTGTGGACTTCTCTTTACTTTTGTAAGCATATCAAGTACGTCCTCTTTCGTTACTTCCATCCCGCCAAGTTCAAAGATTTCTACCATATCTATATCTCTTATATCTAAAGCGTATCTTACTCTTTTTAATATATCGTTGTTGCTCATTGCCATTGTATTTCCTCCTGAAATGTTGATTATAGTAATGCTTTTAGCATGTATAAATTAATATCGTTAAGTTACTACTTTAACATTTTAGAGGTAGGTTTTGTAGTCTTAGGTGGATTAATGCTTTTGGGGATGAGTTTAAAACAGCAATATATGTTGTTTAGGCACTTGGGATTATCCATTTTAAACCAATTGAATTATAATGATACTAGAGTTCATACGGGAGGGAATCAATAGTGAATTATCTAATTGGTTATAAAGATGCTGAACGAAACTTCGGACATGAGGACCCAATGCTAACAGAATATACATATGGAGAGTCAGGGGCTAATACCGAAAAGCTCCTAAAAGTACAAAAGGGAGATTTTCTATTCTTTCATAAAACAATACATAACAAGCGCTGTATAACCGCATATTATCTGGTCGAAGAAGTCGTGCTTGTAAAAGATATCAAACAGAATCTTTTAATCATGAATAAATATGATAATCCTCACCTAAAGAAAGAGATTCAGCAACTGACACCAAGCGAATGTATTGCGTTTGGAAATCCTATTCAATCTAAAGTCCTTCAAGTTCCTTTGGAAATTACACCTGAATTATTGAGTAAATTATCCAGGTCTGCAAACCTTAATCCTAATCAAACTTTATTAAGTGCAATTTCTTCTGCTCTTCGTACTTGGAAAGAATTGAATCCATCTGATATCAATTTATTATTAGATTTAATTGAACAAAATGAGTCCAAGGGTAGACTTACTAATAGAGTTTTAACCGCTGAAGAAGTATTTCAAATTTTAGAAAGAGATATCGAGAAATTCATCATTTCTAACCCTTCAATACTTGATGCAAACTATACAATTGAAAAATCACAGCATATCTTCTCAGATGAATCACGTTTAGATTTGTTATTAAGAGATACTACTAATAACGAATTTATTGTAGTAGAAATTAAGAAAGGCCCTATTGATAGAAACGCTTTAAATCAAATTAAACATTATATTAAACTATGTAAAGAAGAATTAAAATTAAATACTGTAAAAGGTATTTTAGTTGGTAGTGGGACATCACCTTCCTTTGAGGATGATATTAATAAAGCAAAAAAGGATAGGATAATCGTGCGAAATTACGGATGGGGATTTACTATTAATTAACATACTTAAAAATGGACAAACCTAATATAGGTTTGTCCATTTTTTTATGCAACTCAAAATATGAATATTTGTGGTACGGTTCACCGTAACTAATCTAAATGAGGTTATTGTTCATTATTTTCATAATTAAATTTAACAAAAAAGGTAGTGCCTTCCGATCCTGTTTGAATTTCTATTTTCGCATTATGCCGGGCAGCAATGGCATAACATACACCTAACCCCAATCCAGTTCCATTATCTTTGGTTGTGTAAAATGGAGTACCTAGTTTCTCTAATACTTCAGGCCTGATACCTTTTCCTTGATCCCGCACTGCAAGCACCACACAATTTTGACCTTCCTTGTAGGTGCTAATGGTTAGAATTTTCCCTGTGCTCATCGCTTCTAAGCCATTACGGTATAGGTTTATTAATAATTGCCGTATCTCATTACGATTTAAAAGTAATTCTGGAATGTCATTTGTATCGACTTGAATATATTTATTTTGATTATACGTATCAATCTTTATTAAAGGAATAATATCGTGGATAATTGAATTTAAATCTAACATCTGCAAATCCGATTTCCTTGTATTACCGATTGAGAGAAATTCAGTAATAATAGAATTGGCACGGTCAAGTTCTTCAATCATTAAATTAAAGTACTTATTATGTTTCTCATAGGTGTGCTCTTCTTTTAATAACTGCAAAAACCCTCGTACTGTTGTCATTGGATTTCTAATCTCATGGCTGATACCTGCTGCCATTTGTCCTATTAAATCTATGTTGGATAACCTTTTCAATTCCTGCTCATATTGCTTTTTTTCCGTTATGTTTTTAAAAATACAACAAATACCATCATCATACGGGTATGCAATAACTTCGTGCCAATATTCATCAGAGATAGAAAAAAATTCGAAATGAACTGTAATTCGCTCTGACATTGCACGATGAAATTCCTTATACATAACTGCGTCGACGCTACTCGGGAAGACCTCCCATATATTCTTACCTAATACATCTTTTGCTGTTTTTCTTTGTGGAAAATATTGATGCTTATTTACGTACGTAAATTCCCATTTATTATTCAAAGTAAAGAATCCATCCGTAATAATTTCAATCACACTTGTAACTTTTTCATTAGCAGTAGCTAGTTCTCTCGTTCGCTCTTCCACCATGCTTTCAAGTTGATCCATATATAACAAGTTTGAAAACGTAGGAGCTGTGGCATCAACGATAGATTTTGCCAGTTGAATTTGGGAATTATCGTAATTGTGAGCTTTTCCCTCTTTGCCAACGACGATTACCCCTAATACTTCTCCCATTGAAAACAATGGAATCATCAGTAGACCCTTACTATCTATATTTTTTATTTGAATAACCTCTTGGATCTTGGCTTCATAGCTTTTCTCCATCCAATCCGCTTCTGTCCAATCACAGTCCTTGCTTAACTTCGTTGTTTTAATCGTTGTTTTGTCTAGCGGGTCTAAAAGGTGGGCAGCCATGTTTTTACTCTCTAAAATCTGTCCTAAGTAAAAAAAACATTTATCAAAACTCTCCTGTATCGAGGAACACATTGATAAATCACGGGTAACATCTAGTAACAGCTGCTTCTCGGCAATAAGGTTTTCCTTTTGTGTTAAATTATTTGCGTTTTGAATTGCGACCGCAGCCATATTTACATAAGCTTCAACACTTTGAATCTCTGAATCTGTTAAGTTCATTGGAACTCCATAATCAAATAAAAAAACCAGACCAAATAACTCTTGTCCAAATGAGATAGGCAGAGCTAATAAGGACTTAACTTTGAACGCATTAACTGGTCTCGGATCCGGCCGATGATCCTTTGAGGTATCAGGGATATAGATGGTTTTTTTGGTTTCAATAACTTCTTTTGCCAGTAAGTCTATTTCAGGATCAATTACCTGAGTATCGAGCGTTACGCCATTTATGGTCTCTGGTTTTCCTGCAAACCCTCTAAATGTTCCATCTTCCTGGGGTAAATAAATTCCAACAGCGTTGCACCTAACAATCTCCTCTGATATCGCCATTGTTACACGCTGCAATACTTCACGTAGTTCTAATTTTGTATTTATTATTTTTGTTATATTCGCGAGCCTAGAATATCTCGTCTGATCACTTAACATTCACATAGCCTCCAAGTTATAGGCATAATAAAATAAACATGATAATATCAGTGAAAATCAAGACCAACCTGCCATTTTCAATTTTCTCCTGTATTCTTTTCTTACCCTTGTTTTACATAGAATACCTCACTTACTTATGATACGGTTCACCTTAATTAAAATGAAACAAACACTCATAAAATCGCTACACCCTATCCCCTCTAACTTTCAAAAGTTACACTGTTTCACTATCTCCATCCTCATCAACACTCGCCTCAAACTTATCAAGCAACGCACGCACTTCATCAGTTGATTTCGTGTTCATCAATTGATTTCTTAGTTCAGCAGCTCCAGGGAAGCCTTTTACATAAATTTTGAAAAAGCGATGAAGCCCTGTGATTGAGCGTGGTAGTACTTCTGCATATTGATCTTGAAGGTCAAGCTGCAGTCTTAGAAGATCAAGGTGTTCTTTACTGCTATGTTCTCTTGGCTCTTTTTCAAAAGCAAATGGATTTTTAAAGATACCTCGTCCGATCATAACGCCATCAATACCGTATTTTTCAGCAAGTTCCATTCCAGTTTGACGGTCAGGAATGTCTCCATTGATTGTTATTAGCGTATTTGGTGCGATACGGTCACGTAATTTTTTAATTTCCGGAATTAGTTCCCAGTGTGCATCTACTTGGCTCATTTCTTCTCTTGTACGTAAGTGAATAGAAAGGTTCGCAATATCTTGTTTGAAAATGTGCGTTAACCAATCCTCCCACTCACTTAACTCTTTAAAGCCAAGTCGTGTTTTTACGCTGACAGGTAGTCCGCCCGCTTTTGCTGCTTGAATAAGTTCTGCCGCAACGTCTGGGCGTAGAATAAGGCCACTACCTTTTCCTCTTGATGCTACATTCGGTACAGGGCAGCCCATATTAATATCGATACCTTTAAATCCTAGCTCTGCCATACCAATACTCATTTGGCGGAAATATTCAGGAGTATCTCCCCAAATATGAGCGACTATCGGCTGTTCATCTTCTGTAAAAATTAAACGGCCACGTACACTTTTCATACCTTCTGGATGACAATAGCTATCCGAGTTTGTAAACTCTGTGAAAAATACATCCGGTCGGCCGGCTTCACTTACTACGTGACGAAAAACAACATCTGTCACATCTTCCATTGGTGCAAGTACGAAAAATGGTCGTGGTAAATCATTCCAAAAATTATCTATCATTTCAAATTCAAATCCTCTCAATATGAATGCAATTTCAAACTCTCAATAAAAAATATAAAGCCAAATAGCAAAAGTACATTTGGACATTTATATTTTGTGAAAATCAGCAATATTCATTTTAACTAAAATCGTTGCTGAATGGTATTTTTATAAACCAAAAAGCAGATGGTATAGATTTTTCTATATCAACTGCTTTTTTATTATACCAACTTAAGCCAAGCCACACACTCCACATGAGTCGTATGCGGGAACATATCAACAGGCTGTACTTCCTGCGTTTTATATCCGCCTTCTTCTAGTACTTTTAAGTCGCGTGCTAATGTTGCTGGGTTACATGATACGTATACGACGCGTTTTGGCTTCATATCGATGATTGTGTTTAGTAATGCTTCGTCACAGCCTTTACGCGGTGGATCTACGACCATTGTGTCGGCGATTACGCCTTCTTTGTACCATTTTGGAATGACTACTTCTGCTTCTCCTACGCCAAATTCAGCGTTTGTCATGTTGTTTAGTGCTGCGTTTCGGTTTGCGTCTTCGATTGCTTCTGGAACAATTTCAACACCGTACACTTTTTTCGCTTTTTGCGCTAGGAATAAGGAGATTGATCCGATTCCGCAATAGGCATCGATTACTGTTTCGTCACCATTTAATTTTGCGTATTCTAACGTTTTATCGTATAGCACTTTCGTTTGTTCTGGGTTTACTTGATAGAATGAACGTGCTGAAATCGCAAATTTAATGTCACCGATAAAGTCATAAATATATTCTGATCCGTACAGTACTGTCGTTTTGTCTCCGAAAATAACGTTTGTACGTTTCGTGTTTACGTTTTGAACGATTGATTTTACTTCTGGGAATTTCGCTGCGATTTCTTCAATGATTGCTTCTTTATTTGGCAGTTCAGCTGTACGTGTAATGAAGACAAGCATAATTTCCCCTGTTACTTGTCCGTAGCGAGCCATTACGTGGCGAAGTGTTCCTTTGTTACGTTCTTCATTGTAAGCCGAAATACCGTGCTTTTCACAAATACGTTTTACTTCTTGAATTAATGTATCGTTTTCTTCCGCCTGAATTAAGCATGATTCCATATTAATGATGTCATGCGTTCCTTGACGATAGAAACCAGCTACAAGTCCACCTTCACGTTCTCCAATTGGCACTTGTGCTTTATTGCGGTATACCCACGGGTTTTTCATGCCAAGTACAGGATGAACAGGAACATCACTTAATCCACCGATGCGCTGCATAACGTCACGTACTTGTTTTTCTTTCGCTTTTAATTGTCCTTCATATGTTAAGTGCTGAAGTTGACAACCTCCGCACTCGTTGTACACGGGGCATTCTGCATCTTTACGATATGGACTTTCTTGATGAAGCTTCATTAAACGACCAAACGCGAAGTTTTTCTTCACTTTAATAATTTTAATTTGCGCTTCCTCACCTGGTAATCCGTTTTTTACGAAAATAGGATATCCCTTCACTTTCGCAACACCGGCACCATCATGTGTTAAATCTTCAAACACTACATCTATAAACTCGTTTTTTTCAACTGGTGGCGTCATTTTTATACTCATTTTCCGACCTCTCTTTTTCATAACACTGCGTTACATTTTATCATACTTATATGGTCTATTTCTATTGGAAGAAAAAAAGCTATTGACGATAGTTCTCTAGTAATGTTACGCTACTACTAATTTAATACGGACGATGTTACCTCATATATAGTCGATAATATGGATCGAGAGTTTCTACCCGGCAACCTTAAATTGCTGGACTATGGGGAAAACTAATGAATATTAGCCTATGTATAAAAAAGACTCCTATTGATTAGCTTTCTCTCATAGATGAAAGTGAATCCATAGGAGTCTTTTTTTTATTTTTCGAAAAGGTCAGACATCTTACGTATGACATGAAACTTCCATTACTTTATTTTTAGTAATATAACGAGCGTTTTATGTAAAAACTTTATACGAACTTCTGAAAGGGGCAACTACATGCAATATGTAATGAGCATTATCGGTATTCTTGTCGTTTTAGGTTTATGCTTTGCTTTGTCAAACAATAGAAGTAAAATCAACTTCCGTGCAATTGCTATTATGATTAGTTTCCAAATTTTAATCGGTTGGTTTATGTTTGGCACAAAGATCGGACAGCAAATTATCATCTTCATTAGTAAAGTTTTCAACAAACTAATTAAACTTGGTACGACAGGTGTCGATTTTCTCTTTAATGGAATTCAAAGAGATTTTGTCTTTTTCTTAAACGTATTACTAATTATCGTATTTTTCTCAGCACTACTTTCTATCTTTAGTTATTTAGGTGTTTTACCATTCATCGTTCGTATTGTCGGCGGTGCACTTTCAAAAATTACTGGTTTACCACGCGTTGAATCATTCCACGCAGTAAATTCTGTATTCTTTGGTTCAAGTGAAGCGTTAATCGTTATTAAAAATGATTTACAACATTTTAATAAAAACCGTATGTTTATCATTTGTTGTTCTGCGATGAGCTCAGTTTCTGCTTCTGTTACAGCATCATACGTAATGATGTTAGATGCGAAATATGTGCTAGCAGCTCTTCCACTAAACTTATTCTCAAGCTTAATCGTTTGTTCGTTATTAACACCAGTTGATACGAAAAAGGAAGATGAAGTGATTCAAAAATTTGATAGAACTCTATTCGGAGACAGCTTTATCGGCGCAATGATTAACGGTGCACTTGATGGTTTAAAAGTAGCTGGTATCGTTGCCGCATTAATGATCGCCTTTATCGGTGTTATGGAAGTTGTAAACTACGTAATTAGCGCTGCTTCAGGTGCAATGGGATATGCTGTTACTTTACAACAAATCTTCGGTTATATACTTGCTCCATTCGCATTCTTAATGGGTATCCCAACTCATGATATTATCCCAGCTGGTGGTATTATGGGTACGAAGATTGTATTAAACGAGTTTGTAGCAATCCTTGATTTAAAAGGCGCTGCTGCAACATTAGATCCACGTACAGTTGGAATCGTTACTGTATTCTTAATTAGCTTTGCAAGTATTAGCCAAATTGGTGCAATCGTTGGTACAATCCGTGCCCTTTCTGAAAAGCAAGGAAGCATCGTATCAAAATTCGGTTGGAAAATGCTATTTGCATCAACACTTGCTTCTATTTTATCTGCAACAATCGCTGGATTGTTTATTTAATAAAAAATCACCTTACTTGTTTAAGTAAGGTGATTTTTTGATTCTTTATGAAACCGAGTGAAATTCGATCGCTTCTTCTGTATTGATAATCCTATCTTTATATATACCTTTTATTGAAATATAAATGATAGATTTGTTTATGTTTTTTAACTTTCCTAATGAAAAATGATAAAGTAATCCATCGCTTTTTAAGGTCCACATCTTCCCACTCCATGGCCCAGTAGCTTTTTGTTCATCCGATGCCTTTATTTCACCTTCATATTCACACTCTCCAAAAGGAGTTTTAATTGTATTCTTCTCTGTATCAATTCGAATATTTTTAATTAGTTTCAAATTCTCATCAGAGAGAATTTGAATTTCATGGTCTTTCTTTTTAAAAAAGAGTTTTCCGTCTTTTGTATTTATATATTCTGCATTATTCATTTCATCTATCATAAAATCATATTCTTCTTTTGTAATACCCAAGTTTTGATGATAAGGAAAAGTTTTTTTCGGGATAATTTCTTCTTCTGCATACTTCAAATACCAATCTAAATTATTTGTAATGCTAGCGCTCATCTTATTTCCGATTTTCTCCAATTTCTCTTTTATCCCATAAGGAAATTCTAGCGTCATAATATCCGCCGTAACTTCCGCATTCATAAGGCGTGATGGAATATACTCCTCCACACTATTCGCTTTACTCACTTTACTTTGACAACAGACTATGAATAGCGATATGAAAAGGATATATACTAGTTTTTTATATTTCATTTCTGTTCTCCACTCCGTACATCATTCTTACTTACATTTATAGCGGTTCTTATTATAGTCCAAGATCCTGATATTTTAATAGAAACTACTCTAAATATGCAAAATTGCATATTAATAAACCTTTCTCTTACTTTAAAATTAACTTAAATTTTTTACCAAAATATACAAATTACAAATGAACAATGTTATAATTTGTAAAAAATATATTGGAGGATATTATGAAAGCTCACGCCCTTTTCGACTTCTTACACTTACTAGTTTTAAGCATGAAAAGCTATTATGTATGGGGAATGCCAATCTATGTATTCATTATCCCTCTTATTTTTGTAGTAGGTTATATCATTATCAAATCAAATAAGAAACGCAAGAATACCTCTATTCAAAGTCACTAACCTACCATTCACCTAAAAATGATATGATAAACAAGGGTATATCCCCACCTCTCTTATAGCGGTGGGGATTTTAATGTAAGTATGCAACATAATACACAATAGAAGGTGATTTTATGAGAAAATACGCAGCGATTGCTTTATGTACGTCTGCCATTCTAGCAGGATGTAATACTAGCAATGTAGAGCCTAAAAAAGAAAAAAAGGTTCAAGAGGTTAAGAAACAAGAAGAGACGGTGCGGGAACAAGGTAAAATTTCTTATAATCCAATTACGCACGAATCTACAAACGCAAATATTCATATTACAGACATAAAAGATTCTTTAACCGAAGTACAATATAAAATTTGGCGTACTGCTGATGGAAAGGAAAGTGCTAAATCTTTTTCTTCTAAAGAGAAAGATCAACAATTTACACTTCCCTTTGATATAAAAGAATTTGAAGGAAAACGCGGTGAATATCAAATTGAAGCTACAGGAACAACAGAGGGCGGAAAAACTATTCCACTTACGAAATCTACTATTACTTTCGAGCAAAAAGTTCCTGTTCTTATGTACCACGCAATTGATGATTATCATGGACAAGGTATTAAAGATTTATTCGTATCGCCTGCTAACTTTGAAGCACAAATGAAGTATTTAAAAGAAAATGGTTATACTTTGTTAACGTTTGAACGCTGGGGCGATATAAATAAAGTAAACAAGCCGATTTTCGTTACATTTGATGACGGTATGAAAAATAATATGAATGCATTTCATGTTTTACAAAAACTAAAAGACGATACATTTAAACCAGCGGCAACAGAATATATGATTGTTGCTAACGTTGATGTAGAAGGAGCTCTTTCTACATCTGAAATAAAAGAAATGGTTGATTCAGGTATTTTTTCTGTACAATCTCACACAGCAACACACGCAGACTTGCCGAAAATTACAAACTATGATGAAGAGTTAAAAGGATCAAAAGAAAAGCTAGAGAAAATAACAGGTAAGCCTGTTATCGCAATTGCTTATCCATTCGGTCATGTAGATGATAAAGTTGTCGCAGAAACAAAGAAACACTATCAATTTGCAACAACAACGAAGCCTGGACAATTCATTACGAAAGGTGAACCTGATGAGTTGTTAAAAATGAAGCGTGTTCGCATACACCATACAACGACTGTAGAACAATTTGCTTCTTCGATTAAATAACTATTAGAGCTCAATACATTTTGAGCTCTCTTTTTACGTTATATTTATATATATTTTTAGAATTTTCTTGTATTATATATAGTAAGAAATCTTTCAAACTAAAGGAGATTATACATATGTCATTTGAACAAACGTTAGAGAAATATGCTGCCCTTGCAGTCAATGTTGGTGTTAATATTCAACCCGGACAAACTTTATCAATCAGTGCACCTCTTGAGGCTGTACAGTTTGTACGCCTCGTTACAGAAAAAGCATATAAATCTGGTGCAAAACACGTATATGTTGATTGGAATGATGAGACGTTAACACGCTTAAAGTTCGATCTAGCTCCTGAAGAAGCTTTCTCTGAATTCCCTTCTTGGAAAGCAAATGCTCGTGAAGAATTAGCAAAAGAAGGCGCTGCATTTATGTCCATCTATGCAGAGAATCCTGATCTATTAAAAGGTGTAGAACCAAAGAAAATTGCAACAGCTCATAAAGTAGCTGGAGAAGCGATGAAAGTATACCGTGATTATGTACAAGCAGATAAAGTAAGCTGGTGCGTAATTTCTGTTCCTACGAAAGAATGGGCTGCAAAAGTATTCCCTGACGTAGCGCCAGAAGAACAAGAAACAAAGCTATGGGATGCTATCTTCAAAGCTACTCGTGCTGATTTAGAAAATCCTGTGGAAGCATGGAAAGAACATGATGAAACACTACATACAAAAGTAGATTACTTAAACGAAAAACATTATAAAGCTCTTCACTATACAGGCCCTGGAACAGACTTAACAATCGAACTTCCAGAGAAGCATGTATGGGCTGGTGCTGGTAGCTTAAATGAAAAGAACGTACCATTTATGGCTAACATTCCAACTGAAGAAGTATTTACAATGCCTCTTAAAACAGGTGTGAACGGCCAAGTATCTAGCACAAAACCGTTAGCATTTGCAGGTAACATTATTGATAACTTCACGTTAACATTTGAAAACGGACGTATCGTAGACTATAAAGCTGAATCTGGTGAAGAGGCTTTAAAACATTTAGTAGAAACAGATGAAGGTTCTCACTTCTTAGGCGAAGTAGCTTTAGTACCTCATGATTCACCAATTTCAAACACAAATATTTTATTCTACAATACGCTATTTGATGAAAATGCATCTTGCCACCTTGCAATCGGAAATGCTTATGCATTTAACCTAGTTGGCGGAAAAATAATGTCTAAAGAAGAACTTGCTGAAAATGGCGCAAACGCTAGTATTACACACGAAGACTTCATGATTGGATCAGCTGAGCTTGATATCGACGGCATTACAGCTGATGGAAGACATGAGCCGATCTTCCGTAAAGGTAACTGGGCGTTTTAATAAAAATAAAAGGCTATCTTCCACGCCGGAAGATAGCCTTTTATGATGCCGATGACACTTTCAGTCCAATTACTCCTAAAACAATAAAGAGAATACAAAATGCTTGGAATAAATTAATATGCTCTTTAAAAAAGTACACACTAATGATTGTAATAAGTAGCGTTCCCACACCAGACCAAATTGCATAAGCAATGCTTAAATTAATCTTTTTAACAACGATAGCAAACACGCTGAAACAAATTCCATAGAATACGAAAATAAGTACACTTGGAACAAGCTTTGTTAAACCGTTCGATAACTTCATCGCAATCGTTCCAGCTACTTCAAAAATAATTGTTACAAGTAATAATAGCCAATATACCATACTAGAATCTCCTTCTCTGTTACCTTATAGAGATTCTAGTATACTACTTATAGTCCTAACGAAATATATTTAATTTCTAAATATTCCTCGATACCAAAATGGCCTCCTTCACGGCCGATACCACTTTCTTTAAAGCCCCCAAATGGTGCTTGTGCAACTGATGGAAGGCCATCGTTTAAGCCGATAATTCCGTACTCTAACGCTTCACTAATTTGGAATGCTTGGCTAATATCTTTTGTGAAAATATAAGCAGCCAAGCCATATGGTGTATTATTTGCTCGTTCGATTACTTCTTCAACTGTTTTAAATTTCGCAACTGGTGCAACCGGTCCAAATGTTTCTTCATTCATACAAAGCATCGTGTCATTTGCCAATCCAATTACTGTTGGCTGAATGAAATAACCATCTAACTCTGCAAATTTATGGCCACCGTATAAAACTTCTCCGCCCTTTTGAATTGCATCTTCAATATGTTCTTGTACTTTCGAAACTGCATTCGCATCAATAAGTGGCCCTACAGTTGTTCCTTCGCAGAATCCATCTCCAACTTTAAGCTGCTCTACAGCTTTTGTGAACTTCACTGCAAATTCTTCGTACACTTCTTCTTGAACAAAGACGCGGTTTGTACATATACACGTTTGTCCTGCATTACGGAATTTCGAACCAATTACCGCTTCTACCGCCTTATCTAAATCAGCATCATTCATAACAATAAATGGAGCGTGACCACCTAATTCAAGCGAAACCTTTTTCATCGTTTGCGCAGCGCTAGCCATTAATTCTTTCCCAATTTCAGTTGATCCTGTAAAAGAAACTTTTCGAACGCGCTCATCTTCCATCCACGTATCGGCAATTGCTTTTGCACTACCTGTTACAATATTTATTACACCTTTTGGAATGTCTGCTTCATGTGCTAATTCAACTAACTTCAATGCAGTTAATGGCGTTTGACTCGCTGGTTTCACAACTGCCGTACAGCCTGCTGCAAGTGCTGGAGCTACCTTTCTCGTAATCATAGCAGCCGGGAAATTCCAAGGCGTAATAGCTGCCATAACCCCAACTGGTTGCTTCATAACTAAAATACGCTTATTCGGATGAGAAGCAGGAATCATTTCACCGTATATTCTCTTTCCTTCTTCTGCGTACCATTCAACAAAACTATTTGCATAATTCACTTCACCAAGTGCTTCTGCAAACGGCTTCCCTTGCTCTCTCGTCATGATTGCTGCAATTTCTTCTTTATTTTCATCAATGAGCGTGAACCACTTTTTTAACTTTACTGCACGATCCGCTGCCGTTAATTTTGACCATGATTTAAAAGCTTCATGTGCAGCATCAACTGCTTGCTTTGCCTCTGTAATCCCGCCCTTTGGTACAGTTGCAAATACTTCCTTTGTCGCTGGATTATTCACTTCGATTTGTTCTTGCAGTGTAATCCACTCACCATTTATATACATCGCCTTTTTCTCTAAGTTTACGAACGTCGCTTTTTTATCCAATGTTTTCTTCCTCCTCTATAAACTTCTTAATTTTCCTAGTAGCAGCAGATTGACTTATTTGCAAAAACTCAGCCACTTTATAACTTGATCCATACGTTTTATACGCTTTAAGAATAATATTTCTCTCTACCTCTTCCAGCATTCTATAAAGACTTTGTCCAGATTGTTCAACTGTTGCCTCTTGCATAGATAGTGGCAAATCTTCTACCGTTACAAAATCATCAACAGTGATAACAATTCGTTCAATTACATTTTCAATCTCTCTATTATTTCCTTCCCAAGGGTACCCTACAAACATTTGTAACGTACTAGGTGCTAACTTCACATCACGTCCGTACTTTTTATTAAAATGCTGTAAATAATGATAGATGAGCGGCAAAATGTCTTCTGTTCTCTCCCGAAGTGGCGGAATTGAAATTGGAATGACATTCAGACGATAGTATAAATCTTTCCGGAATGTTCCTTGTTTCACCATCGTACTTAAATCTCTATTTGTTGCCGCTACAATTCTAACGTCCACCTTTTTTAATTCTCTTCCGCCTATAGGACGAAACGTTTTTTCTTGCAATACTTGCAAAAGCTTCGCTTGAATTTCAAGCGGCATTTCACCAATTTCATCTAAGAAAAGAGTTCCTTTATGCGCTGATTCTAATAGCCCCTTTTTCCCTTCACGATTTGCACCTGTAAAAGACCCACCTGAATATCCAAAAAGCTCAGATTCGATTAAATTCGTCGGCAATGCCGCACAATTAATTTCATAGAAACTTTCATTCTTCCGGTGACTCACTTCATGCAAATGGCGTACTAATCGGCTTTTCCCCACTCCAGTCTCACCTAATACGAGAACAGTACTATCTACTACTGATACTTTTTTTATTGTTTCGATTATTTTTTGCATAGCGATACTTTTAAAAATAAGTCCTTCGTGTTCATATGTTTCTCTTAATTCTTTTTTATATGTTTTTAACTGATTATCCATTTCCTCTACCTTTTGACGTAATTGATAGA
The DNA here is from genome assembly GCF_044908115.1 of Bacillus sp. RC51. Classification (NCBI taxonomy): domain Bacteria; kingdom Bacillati; phylum Bacillota; class Bacilli; order Caryophanales; family Bacillaceae; genus Bacillus; species Bacillus sp. RC51. Next base: position 177,929 of record NZ_JBIYCW010000009.1, read on the forward strand.
GTTCTGTAAGATCACGAGAATAACTAATCACTCTTCTTAAATTTCCCTCATCATCAAAAACAGGCCTTGTACGAACATGCAAATACTCTCCTGATTTCGTTGTTTGAACAAGTTCAACTGGCCTTTTCTTTTCAATTACTTCTAACGTTGCAGATGGATAAAAAATCCCTTCTTTTTGTAGTTCTTTTACATGCTTTCCTACTAATTCCTTAGCAGAGAGCTGGTAATGTCTTTCACACATGCTATTTACACGTACAACGATTCCTTTATCATCCGTAACAAAAATTTCGTCAAATGCATATTCAAATACATCTTGTAAATCCATCAACACTCGTTCCTTTTCTGCAACCATCCTAGCCACCCCTTACTTCAAATCCATCGATTCACTTCACTACCTTTATTATAAAGTGAATTTTCTGCATTTAACATAGAGTAAGCTAGAATGTTTTCAATTTGTTATTTATACAAATCTATTTATATTTTTCAACACATAATTCGCTGCCTTGAAAAATACAGAATGCCATCGCAACCACACCCTCACTTTGTTTTAGCTTGGCATGGGGCAGGAAAAGGGGCTGACCGATTCTATGCATGGCCAGATGCTCTCTTTCGCCTAAAAAGAAAAGCTTTATGCCCTTTTTTAAGTTATCCCAATTCTTTATACACGAGCGATATTTGCTTGCTCATAACAAGCTTGCAATGATTCTTCAATTATTGTTAAACCTTCCTCAAGTTGCTCATCTGTAATCACTAATGGCATTAAAACACGAATAACATTCCCATATGTTCCTGCTGATAGTAGAAGTAATCCATGCTTATTTGCCTCTGCACATAAATTAGACGCTAATGTTTTATCAGGCGCTTTCGTCTTGCGATCTTGAACGAGCTCGAATGCACACATTGCCCCTAAGCCGCGCACATCACCGATGCAATTGTATTTGTTTTTCATCTCTTGGAATCGGTTCATTACAACTTTCCCTACTTCTATCGCTCTATCATTTAATTTCTCTTTTTCTATTACATCAAGCACAGCTAATGCAGCCGCACATCCTAGTGGGCTTCCTGCATACGTTCCGCCCAGTTCTCCCGGTGCAGACTCATTCATAATTTCTTTACGCCCAATCACGCCACTTATCGGTACACCAGCACCTAATGATTTAGATACCGTAATTAAGTCTGGAACGACATCATAATGATCAATTGCAAAGTATTTTCCAGTACGACTAAAGCCTGTTTGAATTTCATCAGCTACAAATAAAATACCGTGCTCTGAACAAATGCTGCGTACTTCTTGAACGAATTTCTTACTTGGAACGATAAATCCGCCTTCCCCTTGAACAGGTTCCATTACAACTGCTGCAATTGTTTCTGGTGCTACTTCTGATATGAAGAAGTTCTTAAACTCTTCAATGATAAAGTCATCATACTGCTCTTCTGTTAACCCTTCTGGGCGACGGTATTCATATGGGAATGGCGCTTTATATACTTCTGGAGCAAATGGGCCAAATCCAAATTTATATGGTTTTACTTTACTTGTCATCGTCATTGTCATTAATGTACGCCCATGAAATCCTTTAGAAAATGCGATAATTCCAGGTCTCTTCGTATATTTACGAGCAATCTTCACTGCATTTTCAACCGCTTCTGCCCCACTATTTAAAAACAGCACTTGTTTATCGAAATTACCTGGTGCTACTGCGGCAAGCTTTTCCGCTAATTCAATATATGGCTCATACATCATCACATTAAATCCAGTATGAATATATTGATCTACTTGTTTATGAAGCGCTTCTTTAACAGCTGGATGACAGTGTCCTACATTAATTGTCCCAATTGCTCCTGCGAAATCAATGTACTGATTTCCATCCACATCTGTTACGAGTGCACCATTTGCAGATTGTACAAACGTTGGGATGCCGTTACTTACTCCTTTTGGTACTATATTTTGGCGGCGTTCTAATAAAGACGCTGCTTTCGGTCCAGGAATTTGTTCATTTACTTTAGCAAATTTTTTTGTGTTCATTGTGTACCCCATCCTTTTCTATACAATGTTTTCTCTTTATATTGCAAGATGTATGCCAACTTCCTCTTTCTAGTATTCATCCCATTCTCTTACTATCTCGGCATAAAAAAATAAGTCTATAAAGACTCATATAGAGTCCTTATAGACTTATTCATTTATACATTAGACTTTCCTTGTTCCCAAATAAACTCACCTGAATGAGAAATTAAATCTTCAACAGATTGTAATACTAAATCTGCAAGTGGTTCTAGCGTTTGACGATCACCCGTACCAGATAGTACGCCAATCGCATAACAGTTGCCACCATTTTTCGCTAAATATAAATCCGTCGGTGTATCCCCGACGACTGCTACTTCACATGTCTCTAAATTAAATCTCTCACAAAACGATTCTACAATTTTTTTATCTGGCTTCTGTGCTGGAAATGTATCTGAAGCTATAACACAATCAAAAAAAGCTTCCAATTGATATTGCTTTAAAAATAATTCTGTCGGCGCGAAATCATCAGCTGTAACGACACCTAGAATAAACCCTCTATCCTTTAACGCTTGTAAAACTTTCGGTAAATCTGCCGTCATTCTCATATGTGAACGATGCTCGTACATAAGAGCAAACAACTTTTCACTCACCCATTGATGCATCTCTTCTTCTCTAGATGATGCAATATACTTACAAAGCCCCTTGGCCACATCAAGACTCGTTCCAGCAGCGAGCGCACTACGCGGATGAACAAATGCTCCATCTACGCCAATCTCTTTTAATAAAGCCTGCTGCATTGATTCTGGTAATTGATATAAATTTATACATTCTGCAACAAGCTCTTCAGCTACTTTTATCCAAATTGAATGAAAATCCATTAATGTCCCGTCTTTATCAAATAATATTGCTTTTACCTTCTCCATAGCATCCTACCTCTCATTTCTTATCTCTTCCAGTGTATCAATAAAATATGGATATAAAATAAACGAATTGTAAAAATACCATAAAAATCAAACTAACTTACAATTTACAATTCATCTGCACATAGAGAAACTTTAATCAGTGGGGGAATCTTATTGCTCGCAAATAGTGAGGTGAAAGCAAAAAAAAGATGCCTTTACAGGGCATCCTCTTGATGTTCAGGAACAAATAGTTCCAGACAATGATATATATTTTCAAATTCCATTGGTGCATCTCCGCCATATTCACCATCTAAGTTGATCATTAATTTATCAGGTGAATGCACTTTAATACGATTCGCTTGTGTATATAGTACTTTCGGATTGTTAATATGTTCCCCACGCTGCGCTTGTGTTGCTGCTTTAATTAAATCAGCGATAGAACCTTTTTTCAGTACTAATAAATCAAATAATCCATCGTTAATAGATGCATATGGTGCTACTTTTTCGAATCCACCAACTGAACGAGTATTCGTAATTAAAAACATCGTAATTTCTTCTTGTAGCAACTTCCCATCATACTCAATTTCAACATATGTTGGATGTAATGATGGTAACATTTCGATTCCTTTTAAATAGTAAGCAAGTTGGCCTAATACCGTTTTTAGCTTGCTTGGTACTTCATATGTTAATTCTGTAATACGGCCGCCACCAGCGATATTAATGAAATATGTATCATTTGCTCTACCAAGATCTAACGGTACCGTTGTTCCTTCACAAATAATATCCGCAGCCTCTTCAATAACACGAGGTACACCGATCGCACGCGCAAAATCATTTGTCGTTCCAACTGGAATAATTCCAAACTTTGGACGATGCTCATGTCCTACTAAACCGTTCACTACTTCATTTAACGTACCATCACCACCAGCTGCGATAACAACATCAAACTTACGATCCGCAGCTTGCCTCGCTGCCACAGTCGCATCTCCAGGACCAGTTGTCGCATGACAAGACGCTTCATATCCAGCTTGTTCTAATTTTTGTAATACTTCTGGTAAGCTCTTCTTAAATAGCTCGCGCCCAGAAGTAGGATTATAAATAATTCTTGCTCGCTTCATCATTTATTAGCACAGGAAATTCCTTATTCATTGAAAAACGAATACACCGAACCCTTATTCAGTATCCCTATGCTTACCTCCTCTCATCTTCCTATCCTTCTTTAATTCCGCTCAAACAGGCAGTAAGAACCCGATTCGTGTAGCCCATCAAAAGTAACTATTCATTTTCAATGGTTTTGTTTTATTTGACAAAAAAATTTATGTCCATCTATTTCCTCACAACAATTTACATATAACGAATAATAATTATCTATTATTTCATGAGATGAAAAAAACCTCTATGTCTAGATTTATCATTATTCCCACCTTTTTGCAACTATCATACCATAGTTGCTATACAAACATTTTTTCACTTTTGACAGTTAATCAAACGTTTGTTTAAATTATTTTTCACCATTTAAACAAACGTTTGATTAACTCAGAAAAAACACCCAAATACGGGTGTTTTTTCTGTTTAATCTTTAAGAGTCTATACTATTTTAGCGTTCAAAAATAAGAATTCTTCTCTTTTTTTAGCGCTTATTAATCTCTTCAAGTAAGATTTTATTAACAAGCGGTGGATTTGCTTGTCCTTTTGTAGCTTTCATAATTTGACCAACTAAGAAGCCAATTGCACGGTCTTTACCGTTTTTAAAGTCTTCAATAGATTGCTCATTATTATCAAGAATTTCTGTTACAACCTTACGAAGTGTTCCTTCGTCAGAAATTTGAACCAGACCTTTCGCTTTAACGATTTCTTCTGGGTCTCCACCTTTTTCAATTAATTCATTAAATACTTTCTTCGCGATTTTAGAAGAAATTGTACCTTTTTCAATTAATTGAACCATTTTAGATAAACCAGCAGGCGTTAATGCAACGTCTTTTAATTCTTTTTGTTGTTTGTTTAAGTATGCAAGTACTTCACCCATTAACCAGTTTGATGTTAATTTCGCATCAGCACCGTCTGCAACTGTTGCTTCAAAGAAATCAGACATCTCTTTCGTTAATGTCAATACATGCGCATCATAAGCTGGTAAGCCAACTTCTTCAACATAGCGAGCTTTACGTGCATCTGGAAGTTCTGGAATAGAAGCACGAATTTCTTCTTTCCACTCATCGTCGATGTAAAGTTCAACTAAGTCTGGCTCTGGGAAGTAACGGTAATCGTCAGATCCTTCTTTTATACGCATTAAGATTGTTTTCTTCGTTGCTTCATCATAACGACGTGTTTCTTGTTGAATGATACCACCAGATAATAATTCTTTTTCTTGGCGCACTTGCTCATGCTCAAGACCTTTTTGCACGTAAGTGAAAGAGTTTAAGTTTTTCAGTTCTGCTTTTGTACCGAACTTCTCTTGTCCAACTGGACGAAGTGAAATATTCGCATCACAACGAAGAGAACCTTCTTCCATCTTACAATCAGATACACCTGTATATTGAATGATTGATTTTAACTTCTCTAAGTACGCATATGCTTCTTCTGGAGTACGCATATCTGGCTCAGATACGATCTCGATTAAAGGCATACCTTGACGGTTGTAGTCTACTAATGAACAGTCAGCTGCATGCGTTGATTTACCAGCATCTTCTTCTAAATGAAGACGTGTAATACCGATACGCTTCTTTTTACCGTCTACTTCGATTTCAATCCAACCATTTTCACCAATTGGCTTATCAAATTGAGAGATTTGGTAAGCTTTCGGATTATCTGGGTAGAAATAGTTTTTACGGTCAAACTTCGTTTCCGTTGCGATTTCACAGTTTAATGCCATTGCAGCTTTCATTGCAAAGTTAACTGCTTCCTTATTTAAAGTAGGAAGTACCCCTGGGTATCCTAAGTCAATTACACTTGTTTGTGTATTTGGCTCCGCTCCGAATTCTGTTGGACTCGCAGAGAAAATTTTCGAATTTGTTTTTAACTCAACGTGAACCTCTAACCCAATAATTGTTTCTAAATTCATCTATGCTCGCCTCCTTACAGACTTGCTTTTTTTGTATGATAGTCTGTTGCTTGCTCAAACGCATGTGCAACGCGGTAAATCGTCGTTTCATCGAAGTGTTTACCAATGATTTGTAGACCAAGTGGCATGTTGTTAGCACCGAATCCACATGGAACAGAAATCGCTGGAACACCCGCTAAGTTTACTGGAATTGTTAAAATGTCATTTGCATACATTGTCATTGGATCGTCCACTTTTTCGCCTACTTTAAATGCTGGAGTTGGCGTTGTTGGTCCAATAATAACATCGTAGTTAGCAAATACATTTTCAAAGTCATTTTTAATTAATGTACGTACTTGTTGTGCTTTTTTGTAATATGCATCATAGTAACCAGAGCTAAGAGCAAATGTACCAAGCATAATACGACGTTTTACTTCATCACCGAAACCTTCGCTACGTGTGTTTTTGTAAAGATCTAATAAGTTATTTACATTATCAGAACGAACACCGTAACGTACGCCATCAAAGCGTGAAAGGTTCGCAGATGCTTCAGAAGAAGATAATAAGTAATACGTTGCTAGAGCGTATTTAGAGTGTGGAAGAGATACTTCCTCCCAAGTTGCGCCCATACCTTCTAACACTTTTAAAGCAGCTAGCACTGACTCACGAGCTTCTTCGCCAACACCTTCGCCTAAGTATTCTTTCGGTACAGCAATACGTAAACCTTTAACATCGCCTGTTAAACCAGCTAAGTAGTTTCCTACTTCAACGTTTGCAGAAGTTGCATCCATACGGTCAATACCTGAAATAGCTTGTAATAAGTATGCATTGTCTTCTACTGTACGTGTAATCGGTCCGATTTGGTCAAGTGAAGATGCGAATGCTACTAATCCGTAACGAGATACGCGTCCGTAAGTTGGTTTTAAACCTACAACGCCGCAATATGCAGCTGGCTGACGGATAGAACCACCCGTATCAGAACCTAGAGAGAATAATACTTCTCCTGCTGCTACTGCTGCTGCAGAACCACCACTAGATCCGCCTGGAACGTAATCTAAGTTCCATGGATTTTTTGTAGCGTAGAAGCCTGAGTTTTCATTTGAAGAACCCATTGCGAACTCGTCCATATTTAATTTACCAATTGTAACTGTGTCAGCAGCTTTTAGCTTTTGTACAACTGTCGCATCGTAAATTGGATCGAAGTTTGCTAATATTTTGCTCGCACAAGTTGTACGAAGACCGTTAGTTACAATGTTATCTTTTACACCAATTGGCATACCGAATAATAAACCATTATCCTCAGCACCAATCTTTGCATCTAATTCTTTCGCTTTCGCGCGTGCATTTTCTTCATCTAATGTAAGAAAAGCTTTTACGTTATCTTCAACATCCGAAATACGTTTGTAAGATTCTTCTACTAAATCCGTAACGGAAATTTCTTTGTTGTTTAACTTCTTATGTAACTCTGATACAGAATGATCAAATAATGACATCGAAATTCCCTCCTCTATTCTAATACTGCTGGAACACGGATTTGATTATCTTTGTGATCCGGTGCATTTTTTAATACTTCTTCTACTGGTAAACCTTTTTCTGGCACATCTTCACGCATAACATTTTTCATAGTTAATACATGAGTTGTTGGTTTTACATCAGTTGTATCTAATTCATTTAACTGTTCTGCAAATGTAACAATTGCATCTAGTTGTTTTTGAAATTTTTCTGCTTCTTGATCAGTAATTGCAAGACGTGCTAAATGTGCTACGTGCTTTACATTCTCAACGGAAATTCTTGACACGGCTAGGCCACCTCCATAATATATCGTTCAATCTACAATACTATTGATGATACCAAATTTTCAGTACTTCAAGCAAGTCAACACATGGCACTTACGGTATTTTTACATAAAAAAAGAAAGGCAAATGCCTTTCTTTACAATTTACTCTTTATCTAACGATTTATTTTTCGGAAATCTTTCATTATCTTCCTCGTTATCACGAATTGTTTTTTGTAATACAAAACAAGACATCGTTAAAAATAATGTCCCAAGTAAATAGTACCCTTTTACACTAAGCGTTTCATCTAACGTATAAATCCCAATTAGCATCCCTGAAAGCGCACAAACAAATGAAGTCCATGCTAAAAACGTGAACGCTTGCGTATTTCGTCTTCTCATCGTTCTCCCCCTCGTTAGCTGTACACCTATTATAGATAAATATATTTATCACAATGGGTTTTTATGTAAAATCACTTTTCTATTTATTAATCTATCACAAAAAATTTCTATTTTGAAGGTATTTTTCTTTCTAATCTGAAAAAACAGTTAAAAACATTGACATTTATTTCAATTCCACATAAAATAAAAACAAATATTACGAACCTCGAAATATACAGGAGTGGAAATAATTGTTGCAATATGAACATTTTTTAGACTTACTGCTAGATAACGCCAAGAAACTTTTCTATCCTGAAGAATGGGTAAGCCTTGATTTAACACTTTCTAAAACAGAAGTATTTTGTTTACTTTGGATGGAGCGAAATACAGATATTACAATGACAAAAATCGCCGATCTTCTTGATATACCGATGAGTACAACAACGGGCGTTGTAAATCGCCTTGTAAAAAAGGGATATATTGAACGCTACCGGAATGAAAGCGATCGACGTATTGTATTAATTCGTTTAACAGAAAACGGCGTAATGCTCGTTCAAGAAGTAAAACAAAATGCGGCCCATTACTTTAGCCTAGTGACAGACGCATTGTCAGAAGAAGAAAAAGCATTCTTACTACAAATATTCCAAAAGATCATGAATCACATTGCTACGTCACAGCAAAAAACAGAAGAAAAGGTTTCTACACCTAAAATGAAAAACATTCCGATTGAATAAGACCCTAGTTGGGTTTTTATTCAATTAAATATTTCGACACTCGTAATATTCGACATTCGAAACAAAGGGGATATTAATGATGAGAATTATTCTGTATACAGGTAAAGGCGGCGTAGGAAAAACTAGCATTTCAGCAGCAACAGCAATCCAAAGTGCAAAACAAGGATTAAAAACCTTAGTAATGAGCACAGATCCTGCTCATAGTTTAGGGGATTCATTTGGCATAAAACTATCTTCTGAGCCACAAGAAATTCGTGAAAACTTGTGGGCACAAGAAATTAACACTATTTATGAAATGGAAAAAGGCTGGGGGAAATTGCAGAAATATATTACACTACTCTTCACTTCCAAAGCAGCCGATGATATTACAACAGAAGAATTAACAATGTTTCCTGGTATGGAAGATTTAATTAGCTTACTTCGAGTACTCGATTATTATAAACACAACACTTACGACGTCATCATTATTGATTGCGCACCGACTGGAGAAACTTTAGCAATGCTTAGCTTTCCAGACATGCTCGGCTGGTGGATGGAAAAACTCTTTCCTATTAAAAGGAAGATTTTAAAAGTTGTTCGTCCTGTAGCTCAACCACTTCTTGGTGTCCCCCTTCCAACCGATGATATTATGGATGAATTAACAAATACACTTGAACAGCTTGGAGAAATGAGAGATATTTTATCAAACCGAGAAGTAACGAGTATTCGCGTTGTTGTAAATCCTGAAAAAATGGTCATTAAAGAAGCTCAGCGCAGCTTTACGTATTTAAACTTATACGATTATAACGTAGATGCCATTATGATTAACCGCGTCATCCCTAACACTGTTACCGACCCTTACTTTCAGGCATGGAAAGATACACAAAAGAAATATAAGGCGTTAATTAAAGATAGTTTTCAGCCACTTCCTATTTACGAAGCTCCCATGTTTGAACAAGAAGTTGTTGGTTTACCTATGTTAGAGCGTGTAGGAAATGCTTTATTCAAATCAGACCCTTCTCCTACTGAAGTGAAATTTAATGGCCGCACACAATATGTAAAAAAAGATGGCGATGAGTATATTTTCGTTCTGTCTATTCCCTTCTCAAACAAAAGTGAACTTTCATTAAATCAAAAAGGTGATGAACTTATTATTCGAGCCGGCTCTATGAAGCGAAATATCACCTTACCAAAAACATTAACACACCTTTCTATTCAAGGAGCTAAGTTTGAAGATGATGTACTAAACATTCGGTTTGGAGGTGTAGTACATGCATGATGAATTACTAAGAAAGGTAATTCGTACAAAAATAAAAATCGGTATGCGTATATTAGAAGAGCTACCGAATCCGATTCAGCAATCAGCTAAGCACGCACTAAATATTTTGCAAGAGGAGCTCTCCTCTTATGCTGAAGAACAACCGCAACCTGAGAGTAATTTAAAAAGCATCATAATTGAATAACTATACCCTTGTAGAAAGCCTTTTCTTATAGGCTTTCTATCCCTTTATTGGAGCTGATATAAGTTGATAAACACATCTTCAACAAGACATTTCACCACTAATATAATCTGGCTAATCCCCCTTCTATTCTTTTTTCATAACCTTGAAGAAGCTTTCCAAATGCCACAATATATCGCTAATCGATTTTCGATCCATTTTATAACTAACAAACAATTTTTCATTGCAATTTCCATATTAACAACCTTCGTCTTACTCATAGTCATTCTATATCAATTAAGCATCATATCTTCTATTTATTTGATCATTTTTATACAGGGCTGTATCTTCTTTAACGCCGTTCAGCATATTATCTTGTATTTCATTTATCGTTCTTATAATCCAGGAGTAATCTCAGCATCTATCATTATCCTATTTTCTCTTTTCTTATTTTCATCAAAGAAACTATTAATCCCTAAAAAGAAATTAGCAAGTACACTCATTTTTAGTTTAATCTCTTACCCAATCATAATTTGGATTTCCTTATTATTAGCCAGCTGCTTTAATTAAAAAAAGACCAGGAAAACTCCTGGTCCATCACTCTACTTAACAAACATTGGATTCTATGTTATACAAAATTAGAAGGTACAGAATTAGGGTTTTGTTTGTTAAGTAGATTATATGTTGAACGAGCTAACAGCGGAGGGGTTCCTACTGCTAGTCCGTTAAACTCAATATTATTTTGCGATTTTTGCAAGCTCATCAAGTGAAAGATCTACTGAAATTGAACCATCATTCGTTTCTTTCTTAATTGCATCTGTTACTTCTTTTGAATGATACAATTCAATTACTTTTTTCAGCGTTGGATCATCTTTGTCTTTCGTACGAGCTGCGAAAATATTAATATAGGCCTTTGCATTTTCATTCTTTGGATCTTCTAAGAAAATAGGATCCTTCGCTGGATCTAATCCAGCTTGACCAGCAACACCGTTATTAATAACTGAAGCTGCTACATCTTTTAATACACGAGGTGTTTGCTGTGCGATAACCGGTGTAATCTTTAGCTTCTTCGGATTTTCAGCAATGCCGCTTGGATCTCCAAATAGACCGAAATCTTTCTTAAGCTTTAATAATCCAGCTGCATCAAGAAGTTTTAATGCACGCGCTTGGTTCGTTGGATCATTCGGAATAGCAATTTCCGAACCATCTGGAATTTCATTTGCTTTCTTATATTTTTCAGAGTATAAGCCCATCGGCGCAATTTGCGTTGTACCAACAGCTGTAATATCTAACTTATGCTCCTTTTTAAATTGCTCTAAGAAAGCAATGTGCTGGAATGAGTTTAGTTCAATATCTCCATCAGCTAACGCTTTGTTGGGCGTTGTGTAATCCGAGAACTCAACCAGTTTAACTTTAATCCCTTCTTTTTCAGCTTTTTTCTTTAAAATTTCCCAAGCGTCTCCATCTGTTCCAGTTACACCTACGCGAACTACTTTCTCTTTCGCGCCTGCACCTGTGTCTCCACCTGAGCAGCCGCTTAACGCTGTAATTCCTACGATCGCTGATAATGCAAATGCTAAAATTTTCTTCATTTTCTTTTCCCCTCTTCCTTTTTATGATCTGCGTAAAAAGACTTTCGCAAAGTAGTTCCCTAAATTTTGAGCTACCTGTACAAGAATAATAAGTAAAACGACCGTTACGAACATAACTGACGTATCAAAACGTAGATAACCATATGTCATTGCTAAGTCGCCAAGACCTCCACCACCGACAAGTCCAGCAACTGCAGAAAATTCAATTAAACCAACTGTCATAAACGTTACACCTAAGATTAATGGTGCTAACGCTTCTGGCACGAGGATTTCAAAAACAATTCTAATTGGTGAAGCACCCATTGCTTGCGCTGCTTCAATTACCCCTTTCGGAACAGAAACAAGATTTGTTTCAACCATTCTAGCAATACCAATTGATGCAACTAGCGTCATTGGAAAGATTGCTGCTGCCGTTCCAATCGTCGTTCCGATAACACTTCTTGTTAGTGGGCTTAAAGCTACTAAAAAGATAATGAATGGAACCGGACGAATTGTATTAATTATGATATTAAGAATAGAAAAGACCCATTTATTTTCTAAAAAGTTTCCTTTCCTCGTTACATACAACAGTAAACCTAGAGGTATACCAAGAATTGTAGCGAATATAAGGGTTACAATTACCATTAAGAGGGTATCCCCCGTCGCATCTAATATGCGAGGCCAAAATATACTCCAATCAACTCGCATGTGCTTCTACCTCCTTCAGCTGCACTTGCAGTCTTAGATGTTGTAATGCTTTTTGAATTTCTTTCTGTTCACCTTGTAGTTCTACAAGAAGATTTCCAAATAGCACATTTTGGAGTTCAATAATATTTCCATAAAGAACATTTACATCGACGTTATAGTTTTTCGCAATATATGATAGTACAGGCTGCCCTGTCTCTTCCCCAGTAAAAGTCAGGCGATAAATCTGACCTCCGTTTTGAATTTTCGCTAGAACACTTTCTGGTAAGTGATCATTAATAACAGAGCGTACAAAATTTTGAGTTGTCTTTGTTTTTGGTTGTGTGAAAACATCAAACAGTTTTCCTTCTTCAATTACTTTTCCTTTTTCCATAACAGCTACACGATGGCAAATTTCTTTCACAACGTGCATTTCATGTGTAATAAGTAGAATCGTTAAATTGTACTCTCTATTTACTTTCTTTAATAAATTTAAAATTTCTGTTGTTGTTTCCGGATCTAAAGCTGATGTTGCCTCATCACATATGAGAATATCGGGTGATGTCGCAAGTGCTCTTGCAATCCCAACACGCTGCTTTTGCCCACCTGATAACTGTTCTGGATAATAGTTCGCTTTATCTTCTAAACCAACAAATTTTAGTAGTTCATTCACTCTTTCTTTTATCTCATTCTTCGGCAATTTCGCTAACCTTAATGGATAAGCAATGTTCCCAAACACCGTTCTTGAATTAAATAGATTGAAACTTTGAAAAATCATTCCAATTCTTTGTCTTAGTGTCCGTAATTCTTTCGCCGATAATGATGTAATATCTTTATCATCTATTGAAATTGTTCCTGCAGTTGGTCTTTCTAACATATTTACTAAGCGTAATAACGTACTCTTTCCAGCACCACTAAATCCGATAATGCCAAAAATTTCGCCCTTTTCAACTGACAGCGTTACATCCTCAACCGCATGAACAGATTGTCCACCTGATTCATATACTTTACTTACATTATTAAAAGAAATCATTTTCTTCCCTCCTATATGCTGTAAAAACTTGAAGTAGAGCTTTCGAGGTAAAATAAAAAGTGCTCTCCTTCTTATCACTTGTAAAAGATAAGAAGGAGAGCACTTATATGTACTCGTTCACATCTTCTCATCTTCCAAGCCTTTATAGGCTTGCTGGAGTTAGCACGGTATTAAAAAACCCGTTGCTGAGGTATCGTAGGGCCAGTCCCTCCACCTCTCTGGATAAGAGTGTATCGATTTAATTGTCGTTTAATTAAGTCTTATTATAGAACTCAGAATAATGAGAGTCAATACAATTTTCAGAAAAACATTAATTATTTCTCTATTTAAATTTTTAAATAAGAAGTAACAATACAATAGTGATTTTTAAAGTTATGTAAAATCCTTCTCACTCATACTTTTAAAAAGGAGCATCTTCTCTACTCATTGAATAACATTATTTGAATATGAAATCGGAGGAAGATAGATATATGAAAACAGCTCTTTTGCTCGTCGACATTCAAAATGATTATTTTCCAAGTGGAATGATGGAATTACGTAATCCAGTAGAAGCAAGTGAATATGCTAGTCAGCTACTACAACATTTTAGAATAAGAAACGAACCTATTTTTCATATCCAACATGTAGCTATAAAAGATAGCGCTACTTTTTTCCTACCCAATACAGAAGGTGTCCATATTCACGAAAATGTCCGTCCACTTAGAGAGGAAACCGTTATCCTTAAACATTATCCAAATAGCTTCCGAGAAACTGATCTTCTAGAACAATTACAACGTTCAGGAATTGAGCACGTCGTAATATGCGGGATGATGACCCATATGTGTATTGATGCTACAGTAAGAGCTGCTTTTGATTTTGGCCTTCACTGTACCGTAATACACGATGCTTGTGCTACAAAAGATCTTTCATTTAAGAATGCTACTATACCAGCTGTTTATATTCATAATACAATTTTGGCGAGTTTAAATGGAGTATACGCAAATATAATGAGTACAGAAGAGTTTTTAGCGCCCTAAAAAAACACTCCTTTCAGTTAGCAAAGCCGAAAGGAGTGTTCTCTTGTCTAACCATAGATTTTCTTTCAAATTGTATTATACAGGAAATCCTCAAAATGAATACTAAAAAATATGACTAATAAGTCAATTTTTCTCGTTGTTTTGTTTCTATTTACATGTTTATCCCGATATTAATAGGGTTTAGCTAGTTCTAACCACCAAATAGTAATATATGGTAATACCTTTCGATTCAAATTAACTAACTCCTATTATAGAGAGTTTCTCAAAAAGAAGAGATCTTCACAGACTGTGAAGATCTCTTCTACTATTTCTTATAAAGTTTCAGAAGTAGTTTTTGCTTGCATGTGAAGTGCTAAGTAGTCAGGACCACCAGCTTTAGAGTCTGTACCAGACATGTTAAAGCCACCGAATGGTTGGTAACCTACGATTGCACCAGTACATCCACGGTTGAAGTATAAGTTACCAACGTGGAAGTCTTCACGTGCTTTTTCAATATGGTCACGGTTGTTAGTAACAACTGCTCCAGTTAAACCGTATTCTGTATTGTTTGCAATTGCAAGTGCATGATCAAAGTCTTTTGCTTTACAGAATGCTACTACTGGTCCGAAGATTTCTTCTTTCATTAAGCGAGCATCTTCTGCAACGTCAGCAACGATTGTTGGTTGGATGAACCAGCCTTTAGAATCGTCTCCTTCGCCACCTGATACGATTTTACCTTCTTCTTTACCAATTGCAACATAGCTCATTACTTTATCGAATGCAGCTTGGTCATTAACAGGTCCCATGTTAATATCTTTTGCATCTGGGTTACCTACTGTTAATTCTTTTGTTAATTCAACAGCACGATTTAATACATGATCGTATACATCTTCATGGATTACTGCACGAGAACATGCAGAACATTTTTGTCCTGAGAATCCGAATGCTGATGCAACGATAGATTTAGCTGCTAATTCAAGATCTGCCTCTTTATCAACAACGATTGTATCTTTACCGCCCATTTCAGCGATAACACGTTTTAACCAAATTTGTCCCGGGTTTACTTTTGCTGCACGTTCGTAAATACGAATACCTACATCGCGAGATCCAGTAAAGCTAACGAAACGTGTACGAGGGTGATCTACTAAGTAGTCACCAACTTCAGAGCCATTACCTGGAACGAAGTTTACTACGCCAGCTGGTAAACCAGCTTCTTCTAATACTTCCATAAATTTCGCTGCTACTACAGGAGTTGTACTAGCTGGTTTTAGTAATACTGTGTTACCAGAAACTACAGCAGCTGTTGTCATACCTGCCATAATTGCGAATGGGAAGTTCCAAGGAGAAATAATAACACCTACTCCTAATGGAATGTAAGAGAAACGATTATATTCAATTGGACGGCTTTCTACTGGAATACCGTCTTTTAATTTCAACATTTGACGAGCATAATATTCCATAAAATCGATTGCTTCTGCTGTATCAGCATCTGCCTCATTCCATGGTTTACCTGCTTCTTTTACAAGAATAGCAGAGAACTCATGTTTTCTACGACGAACGATTGCTGCAGCACGGAATAAAATATCTGCACGCATTTCTGGTTTTGACTTTCTCCAAGTTTGGAATGTTGCATCCGCTACTTGCATTGCTTTTTCAGCTAATTCACGGCTTGCTTTTGAAACGCGACCAACAAGTTCCTCTTTATTTGCAGGGTTTACAGAAACAATTTTGTCTTCTGTAGTGATTTTTTCTCCCCCGATAATTAATGGATAGTCTTGTCCAAGATAAGATTCTACTTTCTTTAAACCCTCTTCAAACGCTAATTTGTTAGCCTCTACTGAAAAATCTGTAAATGGCTCATGTTTGTATGCTACTACCATCCTTTTAGCCTCCCCTTAGAAAAACGTTTACATTTTACAACATTATTCTACACGATAATTTAGATTTATTCAAATATTCCTAGACTTATATTTTAAAAATTAATAAATTTTTAAAATATAATAAAAAAAAGAGATTCATACATACGTATGAATCTACAAAATATGAGTATATTCCAAAACATTTTTCCCGATTAATAAAATAGTAACTAATAAAAATAAAGTCCTTACATATCCAACACCTTTTTGAACCGCAAACTTCGATCCAAAATAAGCACCTAAAATCATTGATAAGCCCATAATTATACCGTATTCAAAATGAATCACATCTAAAAATAAAAAAGTAATTAAAGATACGATATTACTAACGAAGTTCAAAAGTTTTCCAGATGCTGCCGCTTGAATAAAATCCAAACCAATTAATAAAAATGCAAAAATTAAAAAGGATCCTGTCCCTGGTCCAAAAAAACCATCATAAAACCCTATCATTAAAATAACAAAGAAAAATATTAATGTTTTCCCTTTTGTCATCTTTTTATAGGTAGATGCACTTCCCCAATCTTTTTCCGCAATAATATAAATGGCAATAAAAACCAACATCACGAGTACTAGTGGCCGCAAAATATCAGGCGGAATAAACTTTACTACTAAGGCCCCTGCGACTGCTCCAATAATAGTTAACGGGATTAACTTTCCTACAATCCGAAAATCCACCTTACCTGATCGAATAAAATAAATTGTACTAGTAAGCGTCCCCATCGTTGCAGCTAATTTATTCGTTGCAATTGCCGAAGCTGGTGATAAACCAACAAACATAAGTGCAGGAAGCGAAATTAACCCTCCCCCTCCAACAACTGAGTCAATAAAAGCAGCTAAAAATCCGAATGCAATTAATAAAATAATGACTTGAAAGCTTAGTTCTTCCATGAATTTGCCCCTTACCCCTTTATTTGTAACATTTAAAATTATAACAAAATTTTTCAAGAAAAAAAGCTGTTCCTTTATGGAACAGCTCTCATCTTTAATCTAAAATTTTCACAAACGGTTCATCTTGCTTCGCTTCACGTATAATAATTGCTTCTGGACGTTCTACAGATTTAATTGTTACTTGTACTTTCATATAATTCGGGAAGTATTCCATAACAAGTCCAGCTACATATTGTGTAAAACCAATTACTTCAGCTTTCCCATTGAATTGGACAGGAATATCGAGCTTCATTTCTCTTAATTCATCATCTCTATACATTCCAGTACCGATAACAGCTGTATAATCTCCTTGGAAATACTCACTTAATTTTGCTTTAAAGTTTGACACCCTCGCAAGATCTTCACGTTTATTATCCGATTTCGCTTGTTCAGACGGGAATAAATAGTATTTCTCATTGATCGGCTTCCAATCCTCAACCGTTTCACTGCCTTTTTCTACCTTAGCATAAGAAACAAAATTCCCTGGTACAAGCGAAGACTTTGGACCTTGACGATAAATCGCAAATGTAACCGGAATATTTTTTATTTCAGGCTTTTTTTGCTGCATTACTTTCAAGATTTCTTGGGCCATCCTTTTCCCTTCAGCTAACATTTTTGCATCTGGAATTGCAGCCTCACGCGGATAACCATGCTCTTCCTCATAATATTGAACAGAATTCATCGCTAATCCAACTACAATGCCACCACGTTCAACATCGTTCTCACCTTTTCTTACATAATAATCATGCTCTAAAATATTTGAGATATACATTGGACTTTTTTTATTCTTTACTTCTAGCGATTCTGATCCTTCACTTAAGGCTGGATTCAACCCTACATTCGGAAATTTAACCGCATCTTTTTTCAACTTATCCTCTAGCTCTTTTTGTTCAGCATCTGTACGCTTTCTTTTCACAAGCATTTGAATCGTTTGTGTGTCTAAAACGTCTCCACCTTTAAAGAAATAATCTTTCGTGCTAAATGATTCTTTCGCAATGCGCATTAGTCCCGTTTCAAATTCATCTATATCTAGACGATTGTTCAAACTTTGTCCAACTAAACCACGTGCACGACCTGGATCAAATGGAACCGTTGTCTTATAATATTCATCCGAAATCGAGTATTTCGGGATAACAGCTTGCTCTTTCGCTTTCCCCGATTTCTCAACTGCTTTTTCATCTTTATTGGAACCCATACTACACCCACTTACAAGTAGGCTAAGACTTAATACCGCTAACGCTATTTTTTTCATCGTAAGTTTGCACCTCTTACTTATTCAGCTCTTGTAAGAACCTCTCTTCATTCCAAACTTCAACATTGTGCTTCTCTGCTTGCGCTAATTTCGAACCAGCAGCTTCACCAGCAACAACTAAATCCGTACTTTTACTAACACTTCCTGTTACTTTTCCACCTAATGCCTCAATATTCTTCTTTGCTTCACTGCGTCCCATAACTTCTAATTTCCCTGTTAAGACGACAGTTTTTCCTGCAAAGTACGATTCAACATTTTGTAAATCAGCAATTTTCATACCTTTGTATGCCATGTTCACGCCATACTCTTTAAATTGTTGTAATAGCTCTAATACGTCTTCATTATCGAAATACGTTACAACGGATTGAGCCATTTTTTCACCAATCTCGTTAATTGTTTTTAGTTCTTCTTCCGTCGCTTTCACAAGCTCATCCATCGTTTCGAAATGCTCAGCAAATGTACGTGCGGCTTTCGCACCGACGTGGCGAATACCAAGACCGAATAATAATCGCTCTAATGAGTTTTCCTTAGAATTCTCAATTGCTTGGACTAAATTTGTTGCTGATTTTTCACCGAAACGTTCTAGTTCTAATAATTGCTCTTTCGTCAATGAATATAAATCAGCAAACGTACGAATATAATCCGCATCAAAGAGTTGTGTAATTACACGTTCTCCAAGTCCATCAATATTCATTGCATTTCTTGAAACGAAATGGATTAATCCTTCACGAATTTGAGCTGGACAAGTCGGATTTATACATCGAAGTGCTACTTCTTCTTCTAAACGAACAAGTTCACTCTCACATGCTGGACAATGCGTTGGCATATGATATTCTTCTTCCTCACCAGTACGCTTATCAAAAATAACGTTCACAACTTCAGGAATAATATCTCCAGCCTTTTTCACAACAACGTAGTCACCAATTCGAATATCCTTTTCACGAATTAAATCTTCGTTATGTAAAGAAGCACGACGGACAATAGTTCCGGCTACTCGCACTGGCTCCAGCTCTGCAGTTGGTGTTACAACTCCTGTACGGCCGACACTTAATTCAATCCCTGTTAATCTCGTCACAACTTCTTCAGCTGGGAATTTATAAGCTATTGCCCATCTTGGACTCTTTGCTGTAGTTCCTAAGCTTTCTTGAATAGCAACATCGTCTACTTTTATAACAATTCCGTCAATCTCATAATCAAGATGCGGGCGTTTTTCTTGCCACTCTTCTACATAGGCTATTACGTCTTCAATTGTTTCACATGTACGACGATTTGGATTCGTCTTAAATCCAAGCTCACCTAAGAAATCCAGTGATTCACTGTGGGATGGAATTGTTTTTTCTTCTACATTAGCAAGACCATACACAAACATAGATAAGTTACGCTTCGCTGCAATTTTCGGATCAAGTTGGCGTATCGATCCTGCTGCCGCATTACGTGGATTCGCAAATACATCTTCACCATTTTGCTCTTTTTCCTCATTTAATTTAACGAATGAACGCTTCGGCATATAAGCCTCGCCTCGTGCTTCTAACGTTACTTCTTCATTTAAACGCAGCGGGATAGCTTTAATCGTTTTTAAGTTTTGGGTAATATCTTCACCCGTTATACCATCACCACGTGTTGCTCCTTGAATGAAGCGTCCTTTTTCATAATGAAGTGAAACAGCAAGTCCGTCAATTTTTAATTCGCATATATATCTTACATTCGCATCATCAATTCCCTGATGTACTCTTCGATCAAAATCACGCAAATCTCCTTCATTAAACGCGTTTCCTAAACTTAACATTGGTGATTTATGCGTTACCTTTTCAAATATATCAAGAACAGTCCCCCCAACGCGAATGGAGGGAGAGTCTTCACTCATAAACTCTGGGTTCTCTGCTTCTAATTTTATAAGCTCCTGCATATCACGGTCATATTCCGCATCAGAAACAGAAGGATTGTCTAATACGTGATATTGATAGTTAAATGTATTTAACAAATCACGCAGTTCTTCTATACGTTTTTTGGCTATCTCTTTTGACATATCCTCAGTCCTTTCCTATTGTTTCGTCACAGGTGCAAATTTTGCTAATAAACGTTTAATACCAATTGGGCTTGGGAACGCAATATCTAATTCTTTTGAATCTCCTTCACCCTTTACACTTACAACTGTACCGACTCCCCACTTCTGGTGAGCAGCTTTATCGCCTATTCCCCAGCCAATTTGCTCGCCACCTGTCGTCTTAACAGCCGGACGCGCGAAAGCTGAACGAGAACGTGTTGTAGTTGCGCTTGTCGTTCTTCCTTTTGCACCAAACGAAGTTTCACGCTTCGGTGCTGTTTCGTTTAATGGTTCTACTAATTCTGTCGGAATTTCTGTAATAAATCGAGATGCTGCATTCATACTTGTTCTACCAAATAAAGTACGCATTTGAGCATTGGATAAGTATAGCTCTTCTTCTGCACGAGTAATACCTACATAGGCAAGACGACGCTCTTCTTGCATTTCATCCTCTTCCATAAGAGAACGAGTATGCGGGAATATCCCTTCCTCTAAGCCAACAATAAAGACAACTGGGAACTCTAATCCTTTTGCTGAGTGCATCGTCATTAAAATAACTTCTTCACCAGCAGTTGGATCTTCATCTACACGATCAATATCCGCAACAAGAGCTAAGTCTGTTAAGAATGCAACAAGGCTCTTATCTTCGCTTTGGGATTCAAATGTTTGTGTAACAGATAAAAACTCGTCTAAGTTTTCTAAACGACCTTCTGCTTCTAAAGAACGCTCATTTTTCAACATATCGCGATAGCCTGTCTTCTCAATAACTTCTTCTACTAATTCTGTAACAGATAAATACTCTTGCATATTTACCCAGTTGTGTAATAAACTTGCGAATTCTTTTACTGCTTTTGTTATTTTTGCACTTACACCAACATGCTCAATCTCATCAAATACAGCAGTTAATGAGATTCCGTTTTGCACACCATAATTAATAATTTTATCGATAGAAGTCGCACCAATCCCACGCTTTGGCATGTTTATAATACGTGCAAAACTAATCTCATCATCTGGATTCCCAATTAAACGTAAGTACGCCAAAATGTCTTTAATCTCTTTACGGTCGTAGAACTTAGTACCTCCGACGATTTTGTAAGGGATATTAGATTTCAGGAAAATCTCCTCAATCATACGAGACTGGGCATTTGTACGATATAACACTGCAAAATCAGTATATTTCCGGTTCCCCATTTGAATATCATCACGAATTTTTTTCGCAACAAAATACGCTTCGTCCTTTTCGGTTGCAGCACGATAATACGAGATTTTGCTTCCAATTTGATTTTCTGTCCATAATTTCTTCGGTTTACGGTTTGAATTTTTTTCAATTACAGCATTAGCTGCATTTAAAATATTTTGTGATGAACGATAGTTTTGTTCTAACAGAATAACTTGTGCATTCTCATAGTCTTTTTCGAATGACAAAATGTTAGAAATGTCAGCCCCGCGCCAGCGGTAAATAGACTGATCCGAATCACCAACAACACAAAGGTTTTTAAAACGTGATGCCAAATGTTTAACAAGAAGGTACTGAGCTTTGTTCGTATCTTGATACTCATCAACGTGAATATATTGGAATTTACGCTGATAAAACTCTAGTACTTCTGGAACACGTTCAAATAGCTGAATCGTCGTCATAATTAAATCATCAAAGTCTAATGAGTTATTTTTCAAAAGACGTTTTTGATATTCTGTATATACATCGCTCGTTAATTTTTCATATGGATCAGCGGTTGTAATTTTTTTTGCATATTTATCTGCAGATAACAGTTCATTTTTCGCATTGCTAATACCCGCTAAAATAGAGCGCGGCTCAAACTTCTTCGGGTCAATATTGCGCTCCTTCATAATTTTTTTTACTACAGTTAACTGATCACCTGAATCTAAGATTGTAAAGTTACGATTAATACCAATGCGGTCAATATCACGTCGTAAAATACGTACGCACATAGAGTGGAACGTAGAAATCCAAATATCTTCTGCTTCTGGTCCAACAAGTTTATCAATACGCTCACGCATTTCACGAGCAGCTTTATTTGTAAAGGTAATTGCTAGTACATTCCATGGCGCCACACCTTTTTCACCAAGTAAATATGCAATACGGTGTGTTAACACACGTGTTTTCCCACTACCTGCGCCTGCCATTAATAGAAGTGCTCCATTTGTTGTTTGTACTGCTTTTTGTTGCTGCGGATTTAAACCATTTAATAACTTATCTGTCGTACTCATATGTGCCTGCACCTACTCTCCTTTTACTGCTTTAACTGTTTTTAATGCCGATTTTATATCATCATAAATAATATTTCCAACAACTACTGTATCAGCATACTGCGCCATTTCTTTCGCTTGTTCTGCATTAGAAATACCACCGCCATAATATAGCTTAGCTTGTTTCAATTCTGCTTTTACATTTTTAACAAGCTCAATATCTCCATACGTCCCGCTATATTCTAAATAGAATATAGGTAAATGTAATAACTTGTCTGCTAAACGTGCATATGCAATAACATCATCTTCTGTTAAATCACATTTTGCATCTGTAAGCTGGGCTACTTTCGCTTCAGGGTTTAAAACACAATACCCTTCCATAAAAATTTCGTCCCAGTCCATAATATCCCCAAATTCTTTCAATGCCTCATGATGAACACCTGTTACCCATTCTACTTTTCGGCTATTTAAAACGCTTGGGATATAATAAAAATCAAATCCTGGTGTAATTGCCTCCACATCAGAAACCTCTAACACACAAGGAACTGCATATCTACGAATGCTAACTAGCATGTGTAATACGTTATCAATTGTCACTCCATCACTTCCGCCTACAATAACAGCATCCGTTCCAGATTCACAAATCATTTCTAAATGTTCATCGCTTAGCTCCTTATTTGGATCTAGCTTAAATACATGTTTCCATTTGGAAATATCGTACATGAAAACACCCTTTCTTTTTTCTAATCATATCTATATCCCTGCTCAAAAAAGCAGTTAGTTTTTATTAGGATTTTTGAAATTCTTCTACTACATCTGTTCACAAAGGCGAGTCAAGTTTCGCGCTCCCTTTTATGCATTCTTTCATTATAACAAAAAAAGCTACTTACACACACGCCCAATCCAACATCTTTTTCAACGTTAAATGTTGGATTACATATCAAAAAACTTATACGGAATACTAACAAATGAAATAGTATTTCTATTTCGAAGTTCATCAAAAAGGAGTGTTTTTCTAATGAAGCAAAACATCGGTACAATTAGTGCTCTAATTCGAATCACACTCGGACTTATCCTCTTCGGTTGTAGTACAGCTAAACTCGTACGTAAACCTTGGTGCACTTGGTCTAAAGTTTTACTATGGATTGGTGCCATGAAAATTGCAGAAGGCATCGTTCGTTTCTGCCCTATCGTTGAAGCATGTAAATTTGGAAAATATATGAATATGGGCGCATTTAAAATGCCTAGCATGAATTTTACTGAAAAAGGACATGCTAAAGAAGAAGTGAATCAAACTTCCAGTCATGACAAACCAAAGTCAAATGGAAGTTATGATACTTCTGACAAAGAGATTGAGTCAGCGATTGAAGAATTAATCCTGGCAAAGCCGCTTTGAATCATTTGTCACGATGCAAGATGCTCTCAAAGAGACTTAGCTGCTGCAGTGGGCGGTTAAGTCTTCTTTATTTTACCACAAAACAGAACGTATATTCTTATCCTAACCCCTAAAACATACATAAAAACATCAATCGATAAAATTCAGAAAATTAGGTGTAAATCCCTTGCACAAAATGATATAAAAGTGATATCATTTTTATATCAGGAGGCGATCATATGAAAGAAAAACAAGTATTTTATGTTAATGGATTTCTCGGCGTTATTGGAATTTTAGTTTTAGCCGCTATCGGTGTATTTTGCCTTGTACAAGAAATGTTTGTAATAGCTATTTTAGCTCTCATATTAGCATCTGTTTTAGCTACAGGTATCGGTATCGTTCAACCGAATCAAGCGAAAGTCATTACGTTTTTCGGTAATTATTTAGGAACAATTCGTCAAAACGGTTTATTTCTAACAATTCCATTCGCATTCCGTCAAACTGTATCGTTACGTGTTGAAAACTTTAACAGTAAGAAATTAAAAGTAAATGATATTGAGGGAAATCCAATTGAAATTGCAGCTGTTATCGTATATAAAGTGGTTGATTCTGCAAAAGCAATGTTTGGTGTTGAGCATTACGATCGATTCGTAGAAATTCAAAGCGAAACAGCAATCCGCCACGTTGCAACAAAATATCCTTATGATAATTTCCAAGATGAAACTTGTATCACGTTACGAGGAAACACTGAAGAAATCTCTGAAGAATTAAAACGTGAACTAGAAGCACGCCTTGAAATTGCTGGTGTAGAAGTATTAGAAACTCGTTTAACGCATTTAGCTTACGCAACAGAAATTGCCCATGCAATGCTCCAACGTCAACAAGCAAAAGCAGTATTAGCTGCTAGAAAAGAGATTGTTGAAGGTGCTGTGAAGATGGCGAAAGATTCAATCCATATGTTAGATGAAGAAGGCGTACTGGAACTCGATGACGAGCGTAAAGCAAATATGGTGAATAATTTATTAGTTGCCATCGTTTCAGATAAAGGTGCGCAACCAGTTATTAATACAGGAAGCCTATATTAAAAGGTTGTAAATAATTATGGCTAAAAAGAAAAGTTTTCCATTACGTATTGATCCTGAATTACACGCAGTCATCGAAAAATGGGCGAATGATGAATTTCGTAGCGTCAATGCACACATCGAGTATTTGCTTCGAGAAATGGCAAAGCAAAAAGGTAAGTTGAAGAAAGATAAAGATGCATGAAAAGCCCACTGAATTTTCAGTGGGCTTTTTTGATGCACTTACAAATATTCTTTATAAAAAGAAAGTCACCAATAAACTTGCATAAATCTGCTGTTCTCAACTATCTTTCCAATAAATAAAATAAGTCGGAATAAACCTGTTTTCATGTAATAACCGTGTATGAGTAAGTTCTTTAACTAGTTTTTTATACAACTGCCCGAATCCATCTCTTAAAGGTGATAACCAATAAAATAAGATGAATAAGACCTATATAGCTGTAAACCGATTCTATTTTGTCTGTGTCATCTCACTTATAATAGTTTTCAGCTTTTATTACTTAAATATATTAACTAATATTCTTCAAAATTTGAGCGTACTAATAACTATTTTTAACTAATAATAAATTTACTTACCCAAAAAACTTTACGTTTATATATAAAAAACCAGTAATACAAATGCAGTATTTTTTATAAAAGGTTAATCAATTTTCTTGTCCCACTAACATACTTGTTACTATTATATAGTGTGAGCATTTGTATACTACAGCCCTAATATAACTGCCAGATTTTTTGATTGATCACTACTATCTATTCTTAACTACATACTAATAAGCTATTATTATCAAAAATCTTCAAACATTCCTCATATCAAGTATGATATTTACAATTTATTGAAGTGTAATTTATTCTTTCCCAATATATAACTCCTTCAGATGTAAACTCAATATATTTCCCTCCATAAATATAACTATCTTGAGTTATACCACTACTAACCCCACAAAAATAATTAAATATTTCACTCTTAAAAATGTCAATGGCTGGAGTATTTCTCTGTTTTAATTTCCTCCTTGCCCTTCTATACTTATTTTTCATTTCTTTTGAAATACATGAAAAACATAAATCATACGGAACATGGATTGCTGGACCTACACCTATTATTTTGTTTTTGTCCTTCTTTACAAAAACTATTGAACTTTGACCATCCTTAATTAATAAAGAATTTAATTTTTCTATGGATTCCTCTTTTTCATAGTAGATAATATAAACGACACTTGCTGTATTTATATCATTAATAATTTTCTTTTCATTTTCCACCAAATCAATCAATACATATTTATTCTTTAATAAAGCATTTACATCTTTAATAATACTATCAGATTTTTTTCTCGAATTAATACACGAATTAATAAAATCTACTTCTTGTTTTCCGTTAACAAGAGGATATTCCACCCCAAACTTAACTGTGATTGTTTGAATAATTTTTTGTAAAAGATCTTTTGATAATCTGTCAGACTTTTCTTCTATTCTTGCAACAGGCCTATCCCTTCCTAAAATACAAATGTCTATATAATTTTGTTCTCTTTTTGTATTTATTACAGAATTAATTTCCACATCAATCACCCTAATAGTAATGTATATATACAAAACTTATATTTATCATGGTTTAATTTTAACTTTTCCATTATACAGTCTGAATAAAATCCACCTGCTGGCAAATTACTTTTCTTTATTTCAGTTGATGCTAAAATAAGATTTTGAGCCATATGTCCACTTTCAATTAAAGAAAGTTGATATGAATAAAATCCATATTTCGGGAAAGTGTATTTCAAATTAGCTATAAAAAAAACGATTATTTTTACATGTTCATTTATTAATATTGGGAATAATTCTTGTAATTCAATTAAACTACTAGCATTTTGAACCTTATAAATTGAATTGTAATCCCCTTGATATTTATAAAATCCATCTTCTAATCCCTCTACTCCATTTGAATAAAAATATGGTTCAACTGAATACATTGCTCCTGCCGAGGGATAGTTTCTTAAATGGATCTTATGGTTATTATAATACTCATTTAATTGACGGGTAGATCCATTAGTCCCAATTCCTAGATTAAAAACCCCCATAAGTTCTTCAACATGCCAACTATTTTTAAACTGCTCAGAAAGGGTAGTTTTACGATTATGAATCGTTTGATATATATTAGATAATTTCTGTAGAGCATCAGTACACTCTACCTTTATAGATCCTTCCTTTTCTTGAAAAGTAGGAAAGGAATACGGTTCATGTGGTTTATGAGTTTCATTCCAACCATCTCTCCTAGGTTCGAAATGTTTTATATAATGATAAAGTAACTCGTAATCAAAGAATTCGCTCTTCAATACAAACTTCCCCTCTAATCTAGTGACTTTTGTGATAAATAATAATACATAATATACTCAAGTTCCGGACTAATTCCCAATCTGTTATTTAACATATGAAAATGGGAAAATAATATGGACCAATAGTACTCTTCACTCTCAGTATTCATACGAATTTCATTTAACAACATTGCTATATTTTTTAGATAATCGTAATATTCACTCTCTTTTAAGTACTCCGATAACTCCCTTAGTAAATCACAATTTTTCTCAAAAAAATATATTAGCTTTGATGATGATAAATCATCTTTTAATTGAAATACTTCTTTCCACTTCAAAGCTCCCGTATAAAAGAATTTCCGTCCAGTTTCTTTATAGTTGGGATTGCTTTCCTTAGCTAGATAATCGATCATAACTAGGGAGTATAGTAAAATATTAGTCTTTGACTCATTATTATTAAGCATTTTTAATACCAATTCAGAGCAAATCTCAAATGCTTTTTCACTTATATTAATAAGTTTCTTCCCTCCATATCTTTCAAACTCTGGTTCATATGTTTCCTTATTAATTGTTCCCGATTCATACCAGGGAAGTTTAACTTCCCTACTTATTTTCTCCGACTCCAAATTGACATTCTCATAATACATACTCGGCGTAAGGTTAATCGGTTCCCCTTTTTCAAGAGCCATTTTTTTTAGTATAGCCTGTTGATGCTCAATAAAATTGTTAGGGATTCGACCTTTTATTCTTAATCTAATATGTGGCCCCCCCATCCAATAACGAATAAAAAACCATGATTCTATAAAACCTTTTTCCTTCAATTCATTGATATTCTTATATATCTTTTTTAACAACTGTTCATGTTTATTTATATCATGAAGATATAAATGATAACTTTTCCAACTCATAATGTACCTCCTTATGGAAATGGATGTGGCTCATTTAAGACACGTTTATTTAATTTTCCGTTTGTATATTTTTGTATTCTTAATTCACTTACTCTTTCATTTTGAACCCCAAAATACATTGGCTGAGAGTTCGGAATAATACACTTATAAGCATATAATCCAATATCACTAACCTTCTTAGGTGTTACATCAATAACAAAAATATCTTCAAAACTTTTATTAATAATAGATTTTAGCTCTAACAAGTCTTCTTCTAGGGAGTTATTTGTTAAAAGATCCTTTTCAGGAAATAGCTGATTAATATTAACTTTTTTAGAACTCTTTAGTACTTCTCCATAAACCTTATCTCCATTTTCCCCAGCGTAATACAATATATGATCATCTTGGCTTTTCACGCGATTACCGCTAATCTCAACATACTCCTTCTGTGAAATTATACTTTCATCTTTCGCTAATAGTTCTTCAAATATCGGCATAGATGTAATAACTTCATACGCAGCATTCTCAATTGCCGTTATAGGATTAGGATTGCAACTTGCAGCAGAGTAATATTTCATCTTTGCATCTGGATTTTTATTAACGGCTAAAGCCCATATACAAGGGATTGGTACATCTTGATTTATTTTATAGAAATGAACCTCAATATTTCGATTACTTAAATAGTCAATAATCGTATCTAAAGATGAACTATAGGATTCTGGTTCTACCTCTTCAACATTCATCCCTGAATACCACATATTTAAAAATGCGTCTCTCTCTAATAGCTCAAATATGCCGTGAAGAACAGCCTCACTCCTAGTTCCACCTAAAGCCAATCCATTAGAAGTATCATAAACAAATCTATTAATAGGCTTATCCCGGCTATCATGTATAAGATCTGGATCTACATAATATGCTAATTGTTCAGGTATAAGGTAAGGAGTGTTATGAGTTAATGAATATCCCCAGACCCAATAGCATTCTAAATTTGGAGAGTATTCCTTAAATGAATTCCCCTTTTGCGGCAGAGAAAAATTCTCTGGGTCAACAACAGGATATTTCTTTTTTAGTTCATTATAGGAACCGTAGATCCACGTGTTACTCTTTCTATTTGCCATGCCACAGTATCTTTCAATCGCCTCAAGCATAGCAATGCATTTACTTTTTATTCGTGATTTATTTCTACCATATCCTGTGATTAATAAATCTTTGTTAGCTTTTACTTCAACACCAACTGCATTTATATACTTAGAACGAAAATCATCATAATTATGTATAAAAACTCCTGACTCCTTGTCTTCCCAACTCTCTAATAATTCAAAATATTCAAGACCTGACTTTATTCTATAATCCCTAATATCCCTTTTCAATTTCGAAACTTCATACAATCCTTCTTCTGTGGCTGGTAAGTCAAGCACTAAATCTCCACAGTAATCACATAACTCATTTCTTACTATTGTATAGCTATGAAGTTTTAATGTATTTAAATTAATTAGATCTATAAAATTGTAATACCGACAAATATTTTCTAATAACAAAGATTCTAGATTTGATATTTGTGCCGCAGTTAATTCTATTTTGCTTTCCTCTTCTCCAAAAACAGTTAGTACATTATCAATAGAGTACTGTTTCATAGTAGTTACTACACACCCGGGGCATCCTTGAAAATCCTTTCCTTTCTCGATTAATGGCCCCACTAAAACATTATCCATTACTGGTCTCACAAACAGTATACTCTCATTCACACTTTCAAAGTCAATTGACTTTAATTCCTCAAAACTCTCATAAAAGAAAATTTTAACATTTGAGATATAAACATCGTTTTTGACGAAATAATCCTTCATATTAAAAAGTTTATTATCTACATTTCTTTTCATATTTTACAACTCCGTATCTTCTTAATATTTCAAAATATAAATTCCACAATCAACTAATTCATTCAATTTATAAATATCACCTAAATCTTGTTGATTATGCCTCATTAGATTTTGAAACTGTGTTGGTCTTATACCCTTATTTTGTATAAACCTTGCGAAATACTCATTTATTAAGAGCTGTGCCAATTCATTTAAATCATAGGAGACCTTTATATTAGTAATTGCTCCTCTATCATCTAATAGATAGCCTTTGTAATAATTTTTTTCTTTTTCATATACAATGTCAGGGATGCATGTACTTTGTTCAAAAAAACTTTCTATCTGTTTATCTTTAAATAATTCATTAAATTTCACTTGATTTAAATAATCCTTTTTACTTAAACGATTCTCTAATTTTTCATGCATTAATATTTCATGATCAAAAATAATCCAATCATTTTCAGGGAGAATGGTTTTCAAAAGATTTTCTAAGTAATTGTACATACCCAATAATTTTACTCTCGATGCCTCCTCATTAATAACCAATTCATTATAATCCCCACATGGAACTGGTAGAGTCTCTATACCATATTCGTTATTTTCAGTATTAAAAGGGGCATTTATTGTCTGAAAATAATTTGATAACGTTACTATTTTCTCTTCATTACAAACATCTTTAAACTTAAGATCTGAAGTTTGAACCAAATCTTGTTCTTTTAAAATTTTATATCCACGTAGAAATACTTTATTATTTTTATCTAAAATCACATAATCATATTTTAGTAACATCTTTTGAAGAACAGGTAAGAAAAATCCTCGGTACTCTGTCAAATTACAGCTTTCTTTTCCTAGATCATTATGTGATAAAATATTTTTAATTTTTTCTTTATCTTTCACCAAATATTTCCCATATTTATATATCTTAATCCCGTTTTCGACAATACGTTGTTTTTCTAAAATAGAGGTGATAGTATTTAAATTTTCAATCTCACTATCCATTGCTGCGCTTAGTAAATAACCATTACAATAAATGTATTTTTTTTGATTTCTAGTACATACCTTATACCCCATTGAATTTCCCCCTCAATTTTTCTAGCCAATTAACCCCGTTTCTTTCTTCTAATAATTCAGTTACTTTACCTAGAACTTTTTGTTTTTTTATATTTTTTATTCCTAACAATGGAAAAAGGGAATATAGTTGAGCTAACATATAGCGATGAATAATAAATTGTCTTTCATTATAAAGTTTAATAATTTTCTCATCAGTATAAGCCATATTATGGAATTCACTAGGGTTAGAAACCCGTTCAAAGAATGTAGAAGCTGTGTAGAGCTCTCCGTAAAACTTTTCATTTTCTTTAAAGCCGTCAGAAAAAATACTATAGCAATAATTTATATATTCAATAAAACTTTCGAATATATAATCATTTAAATAATCTTTTGAATCTAGGAAATTATATACAAAGAGATTTTCTGCCTCTACTTCATGATCACTACTGTTATTCAAATATCCAAAATACTTCTTCCTTTTATCTTCAGATATATTTAACAGTTCTAGCTGTTTTTTGTAATATTCAAAATTAGAACGATAAGAAAAACTTCCATAAAGTGCCCCTTCTGGATAGGTATCTGCAATAATATAAGCCAATCCTAGACAATAGTAGTATCTCTCAGCTTCTGTTTTTTCTACCCATAAACCACTACTTTTCAACATATAATTCGTTCTCGCACGTAAACTAGAAATGATACTTTTGTAATCAAACTTATATTTTTTTTCAATTTGTTCTCTATTGACTTCACTTACTATAGATTCACCTTCTGAAAAAACGTCCATAATCGGTTCTGTTTCTTCCATAAAAGATAATTTTCTACTTAATATTTTTTGTTTTTCCACTTCATATTGCGTAAGACTTCTATGTTTCACCTTCAACTTAAAAAATCCCTCAATTTTTCTAAGTGTTTTTAAGTTATCTGACATTATTTGAATAGAGTATCCACCCTGCCAAGACTTATCTATAATTAAATCTTCCATTTTCTCTTTAGATAAGTAACCCAATAAAAGACTAAAAAATTCATTTCTCTTATGAGGATCGTATATATACATATTTAGTTTATACATTCCATTTGTCCCTTTCGATTTAACATAGAAGATTCAAGGATATATTCACAAGGATTTTCTTCCTTACCGATTGGTAGCTCCTCTTCTATAATTATTTCCGAATATAAATTCATAATTTTAAATAAATTTTTACATAATCCTGGTGAATTTAGATTTATGAATTGAGGTTTTTCGTTTCCCTTTTTTTGCATTGACTCTAAACTTCTTTGCTCCCCATTTTTCACATAAAATCTTGTAGGCAAATCATTCTCACAAAACCAAGCCAAAATATTTTCCCAGGACACAATATCATTTACATGACTGAGTTCTCTTATTATTGATGTTTTCACTTTCCATTTCTTTCTAGATAAAACGATTTTTTTATTATCCTGGCCAATTTCAATCCTTGGCAAATAAACAATTTCATTCCCATTATTATTTATATATATTTCATTTAATAATATTTCACCCAAGTTTATCATCGCAGCAGAATTATTACCTAAAGTATTAATAATGCCTACTGGAGGTGGGGTAGCTGTAATAATAAGACTACCTAAAAATAAAGGATTCAATTGTTCATGTGTTTCTTTCGATTTAAAGATTAATTGTTCTTTATTTCTGTCATAGGATAAAGACAAATCTGCTAGAGATAATTCATTATCCCGTTTAATCGTATATGGCATCGTTAATGTCTTTTTTGAAACAAGTGATCTTATATTTGCATTGAATCCAAAAGTTCCATTTATATCTATTACATTTTTAATTTCTGTAATCCTACTCAATTCTCTACGGTATTCTGCCAGATTAGCATCATAATATTTTAAGAATCTTAAGAAGAACATCCCCTGTCCTGGATAAACATGGTTTAAAACAAGCGTATTCATACTTCTTTGTAAGAAAACATTTTGAGAATACGTTTTATACCCCGGAAAAGTTTCTTTAATCCTCTTTGCTAAATCTAAGAGTTCATCCAATTGTACAAAAACTGTATCTCCCCTGCTGATACTGATTCTTTCTAAAAGCATAGCTATAAATTCACTTGATATTTGATGTAGCTCGGACACTCTTTTAATACTATTCAAAGGTTTATTAAAATCATAATTACCAAAATACATTCCAAGAATTTCATCTGAATTAACCTCAGGATTCTCACCGAATTCTCTTAATGCATCTAAAATGTCAAATGTTCCACTAATCTTCGCTTCTTTCCCATATTTTCTTCTAAAAACATCGGCTATTAATAGTGATCTTTTTATTTCTGGATCGAACGAGGAGAGTATCAATTGATAAGTATTAATCAAATTTTCATATTCATCAAAATCCTCTGTTTTTCCCTCTGAAAAATCAACATAATCATAGTACAGAAGGTTATTTAACGCATATTTTTCAACCATTAATTCATCGCAAATCTCATCTGCTACTTGTTTTATCTCAATCAAAATATCTTTCCCTAACCTATTTTCAATATCTTGAACTAGCATTCTTATTCTTCTGAATTTCATTAATAAATGACTATCACACTGATGCTCCTCCATATTAGATATAATGGTATCTAATAGGCCGTCATCGTTACCCCTTATCTCTTTTACTGGGAGGATAATTTTTTCAGATATAAAATACCTCCAAAGTTGCTTCAACTCTTCTGCGCCCCTATCACCTAATAAATGAAGCATTTCCATTTTAAATTCGTCAAAGGTAAGTCTTCTATTTCCAATAAATGATAGCGCTTTTTTAAACATCGCATTTTCTTTATATCGCTTAATTAACACTTTTGTATTTACTAAATCACTACTTGCTGAATTACTTAAAACAGTATTAGACATTATCCCCTCATTAATTCTTAACATTTGAGATAACTCATATTCACCTTTAAATATAAAGTAATCCATTTTTTCAATTTCCGAATACCATTTAAGTAAAAGCGAGCTATTAAGCCTTGTATATATTTTTTCCCCTTTCTTATTTTGATACTTTAGTCCTAGAATTGCAGTACTTGTCAAATCAGCTAGTGGACTACACTTCAAACTTGATCTTATTAAAAAATTTATTAATGTCGATTGTAATTTTCTATCATTCTTAGTTTGTTCTATATAAGATTTCCCTAAAAATTTATCTAAATTACTTTGAATATTGGGATTAGTCATAAGTAAAGTATTATATAATTTCCCTTTTTTACTAAACATTCTTTGTAATTCTAGAAATTCAATCTCCTTATTTTCTTCAAATTTTGCTACCAGTAATTTATTTCCTTCTTCTATTTCCTTCATTTTTTCTAAATAAGAGCTGCCTACCATTTTTAAAGAGTTCATACTACGCAGTAACTCTTTTTCGCTTTCCTTAATATGTTTATCATTAAAAATTTTCCTCTTAATTTTAATAAGTTCGATTCGGTGAATTTCATTACTGTAAATTTCTTGCTCAAGCAATGGAAGGATACTTTCTTTTAAAGAACTTAATTCCTTTTCCTTAAATTTCAGTTCCTCAACAGCATTAAGAAGATTATTATTCAATAAAAACTCTATATCACTTAATTTGGTAGTTGTTTTACGTTTAATATAAATATTTGAAATTGCCACTCAGATACCCCCTCTTAATTCAGAAAGAATGAAGTAAATACCTCTTGAAAAGATTTAGAATTAATAAATCCATTTTTTTTGTATTGATTATATTCATAACTGTATCTTGGATTTTTTTGATATAGAACATACAACTCTCTCATCTTTTCAAAAACTTTGCATTGATCAGGCTCAATTTTAGGTATTTTTTTCTTTAATAAATAAGGTAAAATGCTTCTAGCCTCATCAAGTATTAACTCTTCATCCATTTGTTCATTTTCAATTCGTCTTATTCTTTTTGTAGCTACCGTAGCTACTCCCATGTAATCCAATGTTTTTTTCAAATATGCCTCTACAATTTCATTACCATTTGAGTAGGAACTAGTCACTATACAACCTAACTTACCCATCAATGAAAATGTATGAGCAAAATGACTAATACGTTCAATAAACATTTTCATGTCTGTGCTCACTGCTTGTGCCATAACGGGACTGGCCATTATGATTAAATCTGCCTGTAATAATTGA
This sequence comes from Bacillus sp. RC51, assembly GCF_044908115.1. Classification (NCBI taxonomy): domain Bacteria; kingdom Bacillati; phylum Bacillota; class Bacilli; order Caryophanales; family Bacillaceae; genus Bacillus; species Bacillus sp. RC51. Next base: position 213,491 of record NZ_JBIYCW010000009.1, read on the forward strand.
TTTTTCACTTCTGAAAAACCATCAATTTTGTCCAGGGGATCTTCACCATTTATAAAAACACTTTCATTACCATCACTTTTCATAAAAGATAAATTGTTTGGTGAGTAAAAATTTATCTCGATGTCCGCTGAATAGATTTTTTTTATAGCATCTACATATTTTTTACAATATTTATAACTTGAGGAAGCCTCATCCCTCGGACTGCCTGAGTAAACGAAAATATTCATAGCCGTTTAACCCCAACGAAAATTTTTCTTTAAACTAGTAGCCAGTACCAACAACACAACAACGACACATACAAATCGGAAATCAATAAATTTATCTGCTAAACCCACCTGTATATTAAGAAATTTTTGGAAGTAATAAAATGGGTTATATTCTGTTAAATAATGAGCAACATTTTTAGGGAATGTATTAAATGGAATGAACGATCCCGAGATAAAAAGTAATGCAAAATATATTGGTAAAATAATTGTCTGACTTTGTTCGAGGTTCGAACAGTAATTCGCAATAAAAAGCCCAAACATAAAATAAAAAATATACGTGGTTATGAATGGAACGTTTAATATCGCTAAATCAAGCAAAGAAAAGTTCACTTTAAAAATACTTCCTGCCATTGTCATTGTAATAATCTCTGCTAAATAGGCAATTACTAAGTTCGCTAAAAAAATACTAAATAAATAAGAAACAAAACTAATAGTAGAAAACTGAATTTGTTTTAAAAGATTTGTAGTTTTAGCATTTACAATGGTTATTGGAATATTGACCATTGTCACTACTAAAATGATCACAATAGACAAACCTGCAACCAATTGGCTACTATTTTGTTGATATAATTCTGTATCAGCAGAGCCTATTTGACCCGATAATACTGACATCATAATAATAATTGGGAAAATAAGTAAAAATATTGGTATCATAGGTACCCTAATTGCTCTCTTTGCATAAATTTTGCTAAATGAAATTATATCTTTCATAACCTACTCTCCTCTTTAAAAAGTAAAATCTTTATTTCTATTATCATAAACTTCCACTTCACCGTTATTCATAACTAACACCTTATCAGCAAATAGATTTATCTCATCTTCATAATGACTTACTGATATATATGTTGTATCATTGTTAGTCAAGTATTTCTTCAAAAGTTCATATAATGATTCACGTGATAAATAATCTAACCCTGTAGATATTTCATCAGTAATTAATATTTTTGGTTTAAACGAAATCGCTTTAATAACCTGCAACTTTTGCCACTCCCCACCAGAAAGCTTAGATGATCTCCTCTGTAAATCTTCGATATTAAGAAAATCAACATAGTCGTCAATCTTACTGTTTGAATGTAAAATTTTTGAAATCTCAAGTTCGTTTTCCACTGTTAAGTACTGATCACGATCTGTTTTTTGAAAAACCATACCAATATCATGCTTATCAATATTTATCGAAATTTTACCCTTATCTAATTTTTCGAAACCTAAGATCATATTTATTAGGGTTGTTTTACCAGCGCCATTCTTCCCAGTAATAAAGATATTTTCTCCTTTTTTAAATTCAAAAGAGAAGTCCTTCAATAACTGTTTTGTTTTAAAACTTTTATTTAGGTTTTCTATTGTAATTAACAATTTTCTTATCCTCCTTACCAATTGTATATTTGTAAAAATACTATGAGTATACTCGCCTCTTTCTAACATTAATTAATACTCCAGAAAAACCATGTATACTCATAGAACTATCTTATATAGTCAAACCGCTTCTCATACTAATCTCTATATTAAATAGTTGATGATGATGATGACCCACATGTTGAACATGTGTTACCACTGCTACTACCACTTGAAGCTGCTGTTGAAGGCAATGCTTCTGCCTGATCTAATTCTATAATTTCTAAATTTGCTGCTGCTAACATTTCCTCTAAATCTAATTTTTCTTTTTTTGGTTCAAAGTTGTTTTTCATATTATTTCCCCCTAATAATTTTTATAAAGTTTACTACTGAAAAAACAGCTTGATATTCAAAATCTATATCTGTTTTATCTGTTGTTTTTCTTTACAGTTATAATTTACATCAAATCAATAAAAAGAAACCTTTTCTTCCGATGTAGTTTAATATGACTCATAAGTGAGCATGTACATCACTTTTTTTTAACCTTTTCTCAAAAGTGCTAAAAACGCTATGGGTATACGTTATCTCTAATACTAATTAACACCAAAAGAAGAATTAGTTTACTCATAAATGAATTCTTATATTAGATAGTTGATGATGATGATGATCCACATGTTGAACATGTGTTACCACTGCTACTACCACTTGAAGCTGCTGTTGAAGGCAATGCTTCTGCCTGGTCTAATTCTATAATTTCCAAATTTGCTGCTGCTAACATTTCCTCTAAATCTAATTTTTCTTTCTTTGGTTCAAAGTTGTTTTTCATATTTTTTCCTCCTAGTAATGTTTATAAAGTTTACTACTGACAAAATAGCTTAATAGTCAAAATCTATATCTGTCTTATCTTTTGTTTTTCTTTACAGTTATAATTTACATCAAATCAATAAAAAGAAATCATTTCTTCCGATGTAGTTTAATATGACTCATAAGTGAGCATGTACATCACTTTTTTTAAACCTTTTCTCAAAAGTGCTAAAAACGCTATGGGTATACGTTATCTCTAATACTAATTAACACCAAAAGAAGAATTAGTTTACTCATAAATGAATTCTTATATTAGATAGTTGATGATGATGATGATCCACATGTTGAACATGTGTTACCACTGCTACTACCACTTGAAGCTGCTGTTGAAGGCAATGCTTCTGCCTGGTCTAATTCTATAATTTCTAAATTTGCTGCTGCTAACATTTCCTCTAAATCTAATTTTTCTTTTTTTGGTTCAAATTTGTTTTTCATATTATTTCCCCCTAATAATTTTTATAAAGTTTACTACTGAAAAAACAGCTTCATATTCAAAATCTATATCTGTTTTATCTGTTGTTTTTCTTTACAGTTATAATTTACATCAAATCAATAAAAAGAAACCTTTTCTTCCGATGTAGTTTAATATGACTCATAAGTGAGCACAGATATTTTTTTATTTCTCATAAGTGCAATTTTTTTAATCTTTTTATAAATTAATCCTCAATTTTTAGTCCGTTTGGTAATCCTAATAAAAAAACGATGATATCAGTATTAAATTTTTGATATCATCGTTTTTTATTAGAATTAAAGTAGCTTTACTACGATACACTATTTCCTACTTCTTTTTTTCTTTATTACTTTGAATAGCTCTATAAACAAAAAAATCAAATGATATAAATGCATATCATTTGATTCACATCACGATATATAGTTTCAAAATTCCTTATACTCATTTTCTTTACTTCATATTCTATCTTTTGAATTTCATGTTTAACTTATTCTACATCGCCTCTGTTTATTAATAGTATTTCTTGAATATTTTTAATCGGTATATTTTCTATAATTTCCCTATCTATTATCATAGAATAATCTATACTCATCTTTTTTAAATAATTTTTTATTTCCTTCTTTAAAATTTCTAAATTACCCTCAGGTTTATTTTCCACAAAAAATACATATTGGTAATCTTCCCTTAGATGAAATTCCTTTTCATATTTCCTTATTTCGATAATATAGGTTTTTTTATTCTTAAAAAACACGAACTTTCCTTTATTAAAAACCAGAAATTCCTCTGCTTGATATTTTTCCTGAAACTTATCTAATATAAGAAAAATATCAAAAAAACTATTATCCCAAGCATCTGCCTTCCCGATTTCCTTCAAAAAATTCATATTAACCTTTGATACTATTATATATTCATTCTTGTCAAAGTCGTTTTTCACATACTCAACTCCTCATATTGACACGATTATATAATTTAGTATATTTTTTATTTTTCTTTACTAATGGAATTTCATAATAAAATATATTTCTAACCAAACTGCTAACATTTATTAATCCTAATACACTATTGATATCAAATTCGCTAAAATATCATCTCTAATTCCTTTTGCCATCCTCTATTTTTATAAAGTGCAATACCAATTAATTATCCTTGAAATTTTCTCCTAAAAAAATCACAAGTGTTTTTTAAACACTTGTGATTTTTTAATTACTATTATTTTTTGATACCTTATCCATTAGTTTAAGAAGTCCCTTTAGATAGCGAGTAGAAGAATAGCAAACTTCTCCATTATTCATAATAATTTCTCTATCTTTTTGCTTAATCTCCCTAATATTATTTATATTTACTACATATGATTGATGACATCGATAGAAATCTTGACTTATTTTATCCATATCTTTTATCTTGCCATAAAACTCAACTTGCCTATTTTCCATATGTAGAACTAACTTATGTGGTGTAGTGGACGAATCGATAAACTGAATATCATCTATATTTATTTTGATTTGTTTATCCCCTGTTTTCACTATAAAAGCTTTTTTTTGGGGATTTATATCATTCAAATGTCGTTCATGGGCTACATCAATACAATCTCTAATTTTTTCTTTATAACGTAATGTATCATCTTTTGGAATATAATCCATTGCCTCTACTTTATATAGGAATGTTAAATATGCTAACTCTGCATGAGTCGTTATAAAAACTATTTTACCCGAAGAATCATACTTTCTAATTTGTGCTCCTAATGCGATTCCATTCATTTCATGTTTTAGATCTACATCTAGGAAATACAAACCTGTAGTTTGATTATTTTGTATATAATCTAGTATTTGATCTGGATTAGAAGTTGCCATCTCAAACTCTATATCATAATCTTGCATATATATATATTTTTTTATAGCATCCACTATATCATTAAGTTGTCGTTCATCATCTTCACAAACAAATATTTTCAACATAATGTTCTCTCCTAATCACTCACTAATTTCTAATATTTGAGTAAAAATATTTTGTTCAATAATTGTTTCTAATGTTACTTTATTCAGTGGGCCTATCATATCTTTTAAATTACTTAGTCCCATTCCTCTATTTGAATCTTTTGTTGAGAAGCCCATTTTTTGCATTTCATGTAGCTTAGGTATGTCATTACCACATGAATTTGAAATTACAATAATAATGGAGCTTTCCCTTTTAATAATACCGACTCTAATCTTTCCATCTTTATTCTGTTGGACTTCCTCAATTGCATTATCCAGTAAAATCCCTAACGACCTGACTAATATAATTGGATTCATATTAATTTTTTCTATGATGTCTTTCCCTTCAAATTCTGTATCTATTCCTAACTCCTGTGAATATAAAAGCTTACTTGCGATGATACTTTTTATTTCCCTTACCTTTATGTTACTTAGCTGTGATAATTTAAAAGTATTATCGCTAATGATATTTGAAGTTGGTTTCACATTTTGATAATAATATGCTTTTAATCCTGGTAAATCCTCATCATTTATATAGCTCTCAAGCGAGGTTAATATATTTTGATAATCATGCTTAAATTTCCGCATCTCATTATAGTTCTTCTCTAATCCACTGGTGTAACTTTGCATATATTCTAGTTCTTTTTTCTTCTGCTTATTTTCTATATCTTTTTGCATAATATATATTAAAACCATATATATTGTAATAGAAATCAGAGCATAAATAAGAAACAAAATGGCATTTGTTTCTTCTACTATATTAGATTCACCCTCGAAGCGCTCAACAAAGATATCTACATAATAGCTGATAAAAGTAAAAACTGTAATTCCAGTTCCTATCCATCTCATACTTTTATTCATGCTAATTTTTTCAAAAAACCTATCCCTTACAAAAACTATAATGCTTCCCAACACTATGGCAATAATGAATGAAGCAAATAAATGAATATATAGCTGCATATTACTACTAGAATCATTCAAAACTACCTGTTTAAGGTGCGAAAAACTAATTGTCGTTATGTAATCTGAAAGTATCAATAAAAGTACTGATATGGAAGCAACAGTTAAACTGACATCTATTTTTTTCGTTATATATAAATTTAAAGTGACAATAAAGAGCCAATTGATTAATACAGTTATTAATCCTAAAGGAACATATAACAATGATGTACATAATGCAGCTAACATACTTACAACTATAATCTGAATATTAACTTTCCTCTGAGGTAAAATGAAAATATTTAAGCACATAGTTAATAATAGCTGCATACAAACCATATCTAAATGATTAGTAAAAAAATAGTTCATAATTTCAAATATTACCCTTCTATTAATTTTGTATCTAGAGATCCTCTTATCTCAATTACTAGATTTAAGATATTCCAATAAAAATAGATAATTTTTAATAATTTCACTAACTACATCCAAAATTATATCATAGCCCTAGTCTATATTTACTTTTCATAATTTTCAGAATTACATTACAGTTATAGCTGGATGCTATATTCTTATTTTTCTGTAGAGCATATATACTTTGTCTTTTTACTTCGCTAACCAGTAAAGAAATACGCACTTTTGATATCAAAAGTGCGTATTTCTTTACTCAAATGTGCAAATTGAAACAATATCGTGAAAAATAAGAAATTAAAAATTGTATTGTATCTTTTACAGCATAATAAATTGTAGAGGTGATAAGAATGATAAATATTTCAATTGAAGAAAGAATTTCTAAGGTAATTACAGATAGAATTATAAATACAAATGTAGTAAATGACACAGAATATGCAAAGATAAATTACGGCATTAATGTTCTAATTATTAACTTATTTAAACTTTTTATCATATATGCTGCAGCTTGGTTTTTTAACTGTTTCTTTAACACGCTCATTATGCATGCTGCATTTTACAGTATTAGAAGGCACGGCTATGGTTTTCATGCTCAAAAAAGTATTAATTGTACGTTAATAGGAATTTCACTTTTTGTTATAATTCCACTATTGATCCAAGACATTATTATCACTAAAGGAATTTTCTTATTCATTATCTTATTGGATTTTATCCTATTGAATTATTATGCTCCATCTAAAACAAAAAGAAATTATATTGGAAATAAAGAGATGCAAAAAAAACATAAAAATAAAACATTACTAGCAAATTTTCTTATCCTCATTTTAGTTATCTTTATAAAAGATTCAAATATTTGTTTATTAATTACACTAGGTTCATTTTTTGCATCTATATTTACTACACCACTATCATATAAGATATTAGGAGGACTATAACATGAATAAACTACTTAATAATACTATTAAATACATCAAACATCTAATTTATAAATTAAGCCTCGCTATTGGAGATAGGGCATTAGAAAATTGCTGTTTTTTAACTGCTTATGAACCAGAACTACCAAAAGAGCTTCAATTAAATGAACAAGAGCAACCATCCTTACAAGTAAACAATGAATATTAATATATAAAAATTCAACAAATTCTCTTAGAATGCATAAATTCAAGAAGACGTAACAATCATAAAATATAATTCTTTCAGTGTAAGCACATCCCAAAATAGAAAAATTATTCTATAAAAAGAAGCTAACCTATGTTAGCTTCTCGTCATCTCATGCCCAATTGCACGATATCCTATATCACTTCGATAAAATAGACCATCACTCTCAATTTTACCGATTTCTTTATAGACCTTATCTTTCGCTTCTTGTAAACTATTCGCCTTACAAGCAACAAATAATACACGGCCACCGTTTGTTACAAAGTCACCATGTTTCATCGCTGTACCCGCATGGAAAACAATCACATCTTGCAGTGCATCTAATCCGTTAATAATTTCACCTTTTTTATATGCTTCTGGATATCCTTTCGAAGCAAGTACGACACCAATAACTGCTTCCTTTGACCATTGTAACGTTAATTCACTTTCATCTAATACAGCGTTACATACATCAACTAAATCATTTTCTAAGCGTGGTAATACAACTTCCGTTTCAGGATCACCAAAGCGTGCATTGAACTCAATTACCTTTGGACCATCATTCGTTAAAATAAGCCCCGCATATAAAATTCCTGTAAACGAACGATTTTCTTGGATCATCGCTTTAGCAGTTGGATGTAATACTGTTTGAATCGCTTCTTGAACCGCTGACTCCGGAATTTGTGGTACTGGAGAATATGCGCCCATTCCGCCTGTATTAGGACCTTTATCGCCGTCAAAAGCTCGTTTATGATCTTGAGCAATTACCATCGGATGTACAGTTGTTCCATTTACAAATGCCATTAATGAAAATTCTTGTCCATCTAAAAACTCTTCAATAACGACCTTCTTGCTTGCTGCGCCGAATTTCACATCTTGTAGCATTTCTTTCACAGCTTGCAATGCATCTTCAAGCGTCATTGCTACCGTTACACCTTTACCAGCAGCTAATCCATCTGCCTTAATTACAATCGGCGCACCAACTTTTTGAATGTACTTTACTGCCTCTTCATAGTCTGTAAAAGTTTCATATGCCGCAGTTGGGATATCATACTTTTTCATCAATTCTTTTGTAAAAGCTTTACTACCTTCAATAACAGCAGCCGCTTTATTAGGACCAAATACACGAAGTCCCTCTTCCTTAAAACGATCCACGATTCCGTTCATAAGTGGAATCTCTGGTCCAACGAAAGTTAATTCAACATTCTTCTCTTTTGCAAATAAGACTAATGCATCAAAATCATTTTCATCAATATCAACTGGTGTTGCAACATCTCGCATACCTTCATTACCTGGCGCTACATATACTTTTTCTACCTTTTCAGATTGCGCAAACTTCCAAGCTAAAGCATGCTCACGTCCACCGCGGCCGATTACTAAAACATTCATATTTCATCCCCCAATAATTAAATAAGTACAAACTAGAAGCTATGCTCCTAGTTTGTTTTCATATCAATAAAAGTTTAAAAAGGAGGATCAAGAGAACCGAGCAGGTCGAGGCGCATTTGCCAGGAGGACACGGAGTGTAGCTTTCCTACATGAGTACCGCACTGGCATTGCAACGGCGACATGCGACAGTTATCTTGACCGGACTTTTTAAACATCCCTAACAATAACAGTTTAAAAGGGAGGATCAAGAGAACCGAGTAGGTCGAGGCGCATTTGCCAGGAGGACACGGAGTGTAGCTTTCCTACATGAGTACCGCACTGGCATTGCAACGACGACATGCGACAGTTATCTTGACCGGACTTTTTAAACATCCTCTATTAATGTTTGAAATGACGTACGCCAGTGAACACCATCGTAATCCCATACGCATCTGCCATTTTAATAGAATCTTCATCACGAATCGATCCGCCTGGTTGGATGATTGCTGTAATTCCAGCTTTTGCTGCTTCTTCTACTGTATCTGGCATTGGGAAGAAAGCATCAGATGCAAGTGCGCTACCCTGTGCTTTTTCGCCAGCTTGTGTAATTGCGATTTTTGCAGAACCTACACGGTTCATCTGTCCCGCGCCTACACCAACTGTCATGTTATCATTCGCTAAAACAATTGCATTTGATTTCACATGTTTTACAACTTTCCAAGCTAGTTTTAAATCTTTCCATTCTTGTTCTGATGGTTCACGTTTCGTTGGAATTGAAATTGCGTCCTCATCTAATGATAACGTATCTTCTTCTTGAACAAGAAGGCCACCTTGTACAGAAGTTAGTTTTTTACTTGCACTTGTCGCTTTTTCAATATTTACAGTTAGTAAGCGTAAGTTTTTCTTACTTTGCAACACTTCTAAAGCTTCTTGCGAGAACGAAGGAGCGATAACAATTTCTAAGAAAATTTCGTGTAACTTTTCTGCTGTAGCTTTATCAATTTCACGATTTGCTGCAATAATACCGCCGAAGATTGATACTGGATCCGCTTCATAAGCACGAGTATATGCTTCGTGAATATCAGTTCCTACTCCAACACCACATGGATTCATATGTTTTACCGCTACTACTGCTGGTTCTGTAAATTCTTTCACGATGCTAAGTGCTGCATCCGCATCGTTGATATTGTTGTAAGATAATTCTTTACCGTGTAATTGTTCTGCGTATGCAACAGAAGAAGTTGCTGCGAATGGCGCTTTATAGAATGTCGCTTTTTGATGTGGATTTTCGCCATAGCGTAAATCTTGTTTTTTCTCAAATGTCACCGTTACTGTTTCAGGGCTTTCTTCGCCCATTTGCTTTGTTAAGTAGTTAGAAATTAACGCATCATATGCCGCTGTATGACGGAATACTTTCGCTGCTAATTTACGTTTCGTTTCCTCTGTTACTTCACCGTTCTCTTTCAGTTCTGCTAATACAACATCATAATCTACTGGATCTACAATTACCGATACAAATTTATGATTTTTCGCAGCAGAGCGAATCATTGTTGGGCCACCGATATCAATATTTTCAATTGCATCAGCAAATGTTACATCAGGCTTAGCGATTGTTTCTTTAAATGGGTATAAGTTAACAACAACAAAGTCAATTGGCTCCATACCTAATTCATTCATTTGCGCTACATGCATTTCATTATCACGAACTGCTAATAGACCACCATGAATATTTGGATGTAATGTTTTTACACGACCATCCATAATTTCCGGGAAACCAGTTACTTCAGAAATACCAATTACTTGCAAGCCGTTTTCTTCTAATAATTTTTTCGTACCACCTGTTGAAATAACTTCAATCCCTTGTTCAAGTAAACCTTTAACAAATTCTACTACTCCTGTTTTATCTGAAACACTTACTAATGCACGCTTTTTCATTTATCCTTCACCCCTGGTTGTATGTTAGTTAACAGTTGGTTTTTTCACAGACTGAACAATTTGATTCACTGTATTTACGTATAATTTATGTTCAACTTGTTGAATTTTCTTTTGTAAGCTTTCTCTCGTATCCCCTTCAGAAACAACTACTGCTTCTTGTGCAATAATTGGACCTGTATCCATACCTGCATCTACATAGTGAATCGTTACTCCGGTTACTTTCACACCCGCTTCTAACGCTTGACCAACAGCATCTTTCCCTGGAAAACTCGGTAGTAGTGATGGATGAATATTAATAATTTTCCCGCCGTACGCTTCTAGTAAAGTCGTTCCAATTAAACGCATATATCCAGCTAAAATAACATAATCAATTTCATACTCTTCTAGCTTTTTTAATATCTCTTTTTCAAATGCTTCTTTTGACTCATATGCTTTCGCTGAAAAGGAAAAACACGGAATATGGTGATAATGTGCCCGTCCAATAGCGCGTGCCTCTGGTTTATCACATACTAATAAACTAATATCTGCATCCAATATTTTGTCTTCTACCGCATTAATGAGAGATTGAAAGTTAGAACCGCTCCCAGAAGCAAAAACTGCTAATCTACTCATACTTCTGTTCCCTCAATAAAGGTAACACCAGATCCTTGTACAGTGCGTCCAATAATACGAGCTTTCTCGCCTTGTTCCTCAAGAAGACGAACAATATCTTTTGACTCATCTTCCTTAACCGCCACTACCATACCAACACCCATGTTAAAAATATTGAACATTTCTTTCTCTTCTAGTTTCCCAACTTCTTGAAGTAAACTGAAGATCGGCTGAATTTCCCAAGACCCTAATTCAATTTCCGCACCGATTCCTTCTGGCAACATACGTGGAATATTTTCAATGAATCCACCACCTGTAATATGTGCCATACCGTATACTTCATGTTTCTTCAATAGTTCTAAAATAGGTTTGACATAAATTTTCGTTGGTTTTAATAATTCTTCACCAAGAGGTAGTTCTAAGCGTCCGTAAATACGATCTAAAGATAGTTCTCCATCTTCTAGTAGTACTTTTCTTACTAGAGAATAACCGTTACTATGAATACCGCTAGATGCTAAGCCAATTAATACGTGACCAGCTTCAATTTTTTCACCTGTTACAATTTTCTTTTTATCAACAATTCCAACTGTAAAACCAGCTAAATCGTATTCTTCCGTAGAATACATTCCTGGCATTTCAGCTGTTTCTCCACCAATTAATGCACAACCAGCTTGGCGACAGCCCTCTGATATACCTTTGACGATGTTTTCAATTTTACTAGGTTCGGCTTTACCACAAGCAATATAATCAAGGAAGAAAAGCGGCTCTGCTCCTTGGACAACAATATCATTTACACACATTGCTACTGCATCAATACCAATTGTGTCATGTTTATCTGCCATAAAAGCGAGCATCAATTTCGTTCCCACGCCATCTGTTCCAGATACTAATACAGGTTCTTCTAATGCAAATTTTGATAGATCAAACATACCTCCAAAACCGCCTAAACCGCCTAGCACTTCTTTTCTCATTGTTGTTTGTACGTGTTTTTTCATGCGAGATACCGCTTCATATCCAGCTTCAATATCTACTCCTGCTTGCTTATATGCATTCGCCATCGTTTTTTACACCTCGTCTTTTAATTTCTCCCCATCCAGGGCGGCCGTTTTAAGAAAGAAGCTAGCTTCTACATCAAAAGAAGTAGAAGCTTTTTTCTTCTTATTTCATACTTTCTAAAAGCTCTTGCTCATAATCATAAAGAGCTGTTGGATAGTCTCCATTGAAGTAAGCCATACATAGACCACCGTATTTCCCTTCATATGGGCGTCCAATTGCATCTACTAATCCATCTTCACTTAAAAATGTTAGTGAATCTGCTCCGATGATTTGACGGATTTCTTCTATTGAATTATTTGCTGCGATTAATTCTTTTCTCGTTTGAATATCAATGCCATAGAAGCATGGATACTTAAGAGGTGGTGAAGCAATTCTTACATGGACTTCTGTCGCTCCAGCCTCGCGAAGCATACGAACAATTCGTTTACTTGTCGTTCCTCTTACGATAGAATCGTCAATCATAACAACTCGTTTTCCTTCAACTACGCCTCTTACTGCTGAAAGCTTCATCTTAACCCCTTGCTCACGCAGTTCTTGAGAAGGTTGAATAAACGTACGTCCAACGTAACGATTTTTAATTAACCCTAACTCATACGGAATTCCTGTCGCCTCCGCATAACCAATTGCTGCTGAAATACTAGAGTCTGGTACACCAGTAACAACATCAGCTTCAATAGGAGCTTCCGCCGCTAAACGTTTCCCCATGTTTTTACGAGCTGCATGAACATTAATACCAGCGATATTAGAATCTGGACGTGCAAAGTAAATGTATTCCATGCTGCAAATCGCATGGTCTACTTCATTTGTAAAACGATCTACGTGAATTCCTTCATCATTGATAATAAGCAATTCACCAGGTTCTACATCACGAATGTATGTTGCACCAACTACATCGAAAGCACATGTTTCCGATGCTACAACGTAAGCATCCCCCATCTTTCCGATTGAAAGAGGACGGAATCCATTTGGATCTAGCGCAACAATCATTTCATTTCCAGTTAGTAAAAGATATGCAAACGCACCTTTCACTTTATTTAGAGCCTCTTTTACACTATCAATTAAAGAATCTTTTGTACTACGTTTAATAAGGTGTAAAAGTACTTCTGTATCTGAACTTGTTTGAAAAATACTTCCCTCTGCCTCTAATTCACGACGAAGCATTTTTGCGTTAATTAAATTTCCGTTATGAGCTAACGCCATGCTATGATCGGAAAAACGGAATAATAATGGTTGAACGTTAGCAACTTCACTTCCACCAGCTGTTGCATATCTTACGTGTCCAATTGCTGATTTCCCGTTTAATCCCTCTAGCTCACCTCTTGAAAACACTTCTGATATTAAACCTAACCCCTTGTGACCGATGATTTTTTCCCCATTATTTACAACAATGCCTGCGCCTTCTTGCCCACGGTGCTGCAAACTGTGCAATCCGTAGTACGAAACTTGTGCTGCATTTTCATGCCCCCAAATTCCGAAAACGCCACATTCTTCATTTAACCCCTTTATTTCAGTAAGCATGGGATTGCCCCTTTCCAAGCCTTTCTCATTTCATCTACATTTGCTGTAAGTAATACTTCATTTTCTTCATTATGAATTGTTACTTCATTTGTATTTGTCACTTCTCCAACTTGAATTGCTTCAACCGCTTTCTCAAATGCTTCTTTATTTTCACGTTTTACAGTTATAACGAAGCGCGATTGTGATTCTGCAAATAATACTGTTGTTGCTTCCCCATCTAATTTCACAGTAGCACCTAAACCGTTAGCACCAATTGCACTTTCAGTAATTGCAACTGCTAAACCACCTTCTGCAACATCATGTGCAGATTGAACAAGGCCAGCTTGAATTGCTGCTAGTACTTGCTTTTGGCGTTTTAATTCTACATCTAGATCAATGCTTGGTGATTGACCGAAAATTTTTCCGTAGATCATTTTCTGTAATTCACTTCCACCAAACTCAGCTTTCGTCTCTCCAATTACATAAACTAAATCGCCAGCTTGTTTAAATTCTTGTGTTGTTACGTGTTTTAAATCGTGTACAAGTCCAACCATCCCAACAGTTGGTGTTGGATATACAGCTTCACCACTACGCTCGTTATACATTGATACATTCCCGCCGATAACTGGCGTTTGTAACTTGCGGCAAGCTTCACTCATACCGTCTACTGATTTCTCAATTTGCCAGAAGATTTCTGGTTTTTCTGGGTTACCGAAGTTTAAGCAATCTGTAATTGCAAGTGGCTCCCCGCCAGAACATACGATATTACGTGCTGCCTCTGCTACTGCAATTTTACCGCCCACTTCTGGATCTAAATAAATGTAGCGAGAGTTACAATCTGTCGTCATTGCTAATCCTTTTTCTGTGCCGCGTACACGTATAACCGCTGCATCTGAACCTGGTGTAACGATTGTGCTAGTGCGCACTTGATAATCATATTGATCATATACCCACTCTTTACTTGCAATCGTTGGTTGTTGTAATAAAGATAATAACGTTGCTTTATAATCTTCTACTTTTGGTGTTTCCATTTTCATCTGCTGGAACTCAGCAAAGTATGCTGCTTCTTTTGACGGTTTATGATAAATTGGTGCTTCTTCTGCAAGAGCATCCGCTGGTACTTCAGCTACCATTTCATCTTTATGGAATAAGCGAAGCATTTTATCTTCAGTTACTTTCCCCATCGTAACTGCTGCAAGACCATATTTTTCAAATAAATCTACTATTTCTTGCTCTCTACCTTTTTTCACAACGATTAACATACGTTCTTGTGATTCAGATAACATCATTTCATATGGAGTCATTCCAGTTTCACGCTGTGGTACATCATCTAAGTACATTTCAATACCCATACCTGCTTTACTTGCCATTTCTGCAGAAGATGATGTTAAACCAGCAGCTCCCATATCTTGAATTCCAACAAGTGCATCAGACTGAATAAGTTCTAAACATGCTTCAATAAGAAGTTTCTCCATAAATGGATCCCCTACTTGAACTGCTGGACGCTTCGCTTCTGAGCTTTCAGATAACTCTTCAGATGCGAATGTTGCACCGTGAATACCATCACGACCAGTTGATGCTCCTACGTACATTACTGTATTACCAGCACCATGTGCTTGCCCTTTTTTAATATCTTCATGATTAATTAGGCCTACACACATTGCATTTACAAGTGGATTTCCTTCATAGCATGGATCAAACTGTACTTCGCCGCCAACAGTAGGAATACCGATGCAGTTACCGTATCCTGCGATTCCTGCTACTACTTCTTCGAATAAATATTTCACACGTGGTGATTGTAATTCACCGAAACGAAGTGAGTTTAATAGAGCTACCGGACGTGCGCCCATAGAGAATACATCGCGAATAATACCACCGACACCTGTTGCTGCCCCTTGATATGGCTCAATTGCAGAAGGATGGTTATGACTTTCCATTTTAAATACCACCGCTTGATTATCACCGATATCTACAATTCCAGCGCCTTCTCCAGGTCCTTGTAAAACACGCTCACCTGTCGTTGGAAACTTACGAAGAACTGGCTTTGAATTTTTATAACTACAATGTTCAGACCACATAACAGAAAATAGTCCCGTTTCTGTATAATTCGGCAAACGGCCTAAAATCTTTTCAACCATGGCAAACTCTTCGTCTGTTAGCCCCATTTCCGCATATATACGCTCTTCTTTAATTTGTGTTGGATTTGGCTCAAGCATTAACGACATATGTTTCCCTCCACTGTTTTAAGATAGATTGAAAGACTTTTAACCCTTCAGCACCGCCAAGTAATTCATCTACAGCACGCTCTGGGTGTGGCATCATACCAAGAACATTTCCTTTTTCATTTACAATACCTGCAATATCTGAAACGCTTCCATTCGGATTTTCTACGTAACGGAATGCGATTTGATTATTCTCTTCTAATTGTTTAAGAGTCGCTTCATCACAATAGTAATTTCCTTCGCCATGTGCAATTGGAATGTTAATTACTTCATCTTTTTCATATTGTGATGTAAACATCGTTTCATTATTTTCAACACGTAACTGAACAGTACGGCACATAAACTTTAAGTTTTCGTTTCTCATTAATGCTCCTGGTAGTAATCCTGATTCAACAAGAATCTGGAATCCATTACACACTCCTAAAATCGGCTTTCCTTGCTCAGCAGCTTTTTGCACTGCTTTCATTGCGTTAGCAAAGCGAGAAATAGCCCCGCATCGTAAATAGTCACCGTAAGAGAATCCACCTGGTAGTAAAATTGCATCATATTCATCTAAATTCTCTCTATCGTGCCAAACGTAATCTACTTCTTCACCAAGCTCATCTTTAATTGCATGGAACATATCGACATCACAGTTCGAACCTGGAAATACTATGACTGCAAATTTCACTGTGCGACAACCTCCTCAACTTCATAACGGAAGTCTTCCATTACAACGTTTGCTAATAATTTTTCACACATTTCTTTTACCTTGCTATCCAGATCAGATACTGATTTATCAATTGTTAATTCCATATATTTTCCGATTCGAACGTCTTGTACTTCTGTAAATGAAAGACTATGAAGTGCTCCCTTTACCGCAGTTCCTTGTGGATCTAATACACTTTCTCTTAACGTTACATATACCTTAACTTTATACATGTGAAGCTCCCCCTAAACGTTTTAAAATTTCTTCATATGCTTCTGTTAAATTCCCAAGATCACGACGGAATACATCTTTATCAAATTTTTCGTTGCTCGTTTCATCCCATAAACGGCAAGTATCTGGTGAAATTTCATCTGCTAATATGATTTCCCCTTCTTCTGTTACGCCAAACTCTAATTTAAAATCTACTAATCTTACACGACAGCTTGCGAAATGCTCAATCATCACTTGATTGATTTGTAGAGCTGCATCTCGTAATACGCTTACTTGCTCTGGTGTTGCAACATTTAACAAACGAATATGATCTTCCGTTACAAGTGGATCTCCTAAATCATCATCTTTGTAGTAAAATTCTACGATTGGTGTTGTAAGAGCAGTTCCTTCTTCCATTCCTAGTCTTTTTGAAAGACTACCTGCAATTACGTTTCTTGTGACAACTTCTAATGGAATAATACTCACCTTTTTGACAAGTTGTTCTGTATCAGATAACTTCTCCACAAAGTGTGTTTTAATTCCAACTTCTTGTAACTTTCTGAACAATAAAGTTGTAATCTCATTGTTCAAACGACCTTTTCCTGTAATTGTCGCTTTTTTCTCCCCATTGAAAGCAGTCGCACTATCTTTGTACTCTACCCAAACCATATCTGCTGCTTCTGTACGATAAATTCTTTTTGCCTTACCTTCATACAGCAATTCTAGCTTTTGCATTTCGCAAGCCCCCTGTAGTTTGAAAAATGTGAATAATGTTTTTATAAAGAATGGCACAGAATGACTCTATTCTGTGCCATATGAAATTTTACGCTTCGTTTAATCCAAGGCGTTCAAAGATTGTATCAACGTGTTGCATATGATGTTCATAATTGAAACATTCGTTAATTTCTTCTTGCGTTAACTTACTTGTAATACGCTCGTCAGCTTCTACAAGCTCTTTAAATTGTACTTGTGTTTCCCAAGCTTCCATTGCTTTAGGCTGTACGATATCATAAGCTTCTTCACGTACCAGACCTTTGTCAATTAGTGTAAGCATTACGCGCTGAGAGTAAATTAAGCCGTATGTTCTTGTCATATTGCGTTTCATATTCTCTGGGAATACAGTTAAGTTTTTAACGATATTACCAAAGCGATTTAACATGTAATTTAACGCGATTGTAGCATCTGGTAAAATTACGCGTTCTGCAGAAGAGTGAGAGATATCACGCTCATGCCATAACGGAACATTCTCGTAAGCTGTCATCATATAACCGCGGATAACACGAGCTAAACCAGTCATATTTTCAGATCCAATTGGATTACGTTTATGCGGCATTGCAGAAGAACCTTTTTGACCTTTTGCGAAAGCCTCTTCAACTTCACGTGTTTCACTCTTTTGTAAACCACGAATCTCAACTGCCATCTTTTCAACAGATGTTGCGATTAGTGCAAGTGTTGACATGTAATGTGCATGACGATCACGTTGCAATGTTTGTGTTGAAATTGGTGCTGCTTCTAATCCTAAGTTTTCACAAACATACTTTTCTACGAATGGATCAATATTTGCATATGTACCAACCGCACCAGATAATTTACCAACGCGAACTGTATCAGCAGCTTGTTTGAAACGCTCTACGTTACGTTTCATTTCTTCATACCAAAGACCAAGTTTTAAACCAAATGTTGTTGGCTCTGCATGTACACCATGTGTTCTTCCCATCATGATCGTGTATTTATGCTCTTTCGCTTTATTAGCTAAAATGCTAACAAAGTTTTCTAAGTCTTTTAACAAGATTTCATTTGCTTGTTTTAAGATATAAGATAACGCTGTATCTACTACGTCTGTAGATGTTAAACCGTAATGAACCCATTTACGTTCCTCGCCTAATGTTGGTGTTTCTGATACAGCACGAGTGAAAGCAACTACGTCATGACGTGTTTCTTTTTCAATTTCATAAATACGATCAATATCAAATGATGCATGTTCACGAATTTTTTTAACATCTTCTTTTGGAATGTCGCCAAGCTCTGCCCATGCTTCACAAGCTAAAATCTCAACTTCTAACCATGCCTTAAATTTGTTTTCTTCCGTCCAAATTGCACCCATTTCAGGGCGTGTATAACGATTAATCATCTTTTTCCCTCCAACAGTTGTTCTTGATGGTCCCAAATATGCAAACTCTTCGCTTTTTCTAGAGCGACTTCAATATTATCATTTAAAATATTAACATGCCCCATTTTTCGCTGCGCTTTTGCTTCTTCTTTTCCATACAAGTGTAAATAGCACCCGGTTAGTCTATTCACTTGTCCTAGGACCCCTTCTATATGTTCGCCTAAAATGTTTACCATGACAACTGGTTTTAACAAATTTGTTTCTCCAAGAGGTAAATTACAGATTGCTCGAATATGTTGACCAAATTGACTCGTTTCACATGCATCCTGTGTATAGTGTCCTGAATTGTGAGGTCTTGGTGCTAATTCATTAATGTAAATCTCACCGTCAGCTGTAGCAAACATCTCTACCGCTAGTGTTCCCACAAGTTCTAGTTCATCCGCAAGTACCTTTGCGTAAGCAATTGCTTTTTGAGAAAGTTCTTCTGTAATGCGAGCTGGAACGATAGATTCATGTAAAATGTTATTTACATGAATATTTTCCGCTACCGGAAATACTTTCGTTTCACCACTTACACTACGAATTACAATAACTGATACTTCTTTTTCAAAAGGCACCCATTTTTCTAGAATGCACTCTGCTTCATCCGCAAGCTCTCGTGCCTTCTCAACATCAGTTTCACTTCTTAAAACAACTTGCCCTTTCCCATCATATCCACCTGTCGTCGTTTTTAAGACGGAAGGAAATGATAATTCAGCAATCGCTTCAGTAAGCTGATTTTGATTTTGAACTAATCTATACATTGCTACTGGTAACCCAGCTTTCTCAATTGCATTCTTTTCTGTAAAACGATTTTGCGTTTTATTTAACAATTGACTACCTTGTGGTAAGTAAGCATGTTTTTCAAGCCATTGTAAACATCTATAATCAATATTCTCAAATTCATATGTGACAACGTCGCTTATCTCTGCTAAATGCTGAATTGCTTTTAGATCGTCATATGGTGCAACGACTTCAACATCAGCAACTTGTGCACATGGTGAATGCTTTGTAGGATCTAAAACAGCAATTTTATAACCCATTTCCTTAGCTGCCAACGCCATCATTCTTCCAAGCTGGCCGCCTCCAATAATGCCGATTGTTTTTCCAGGTAAAATGATTCTCGTCATACTAGCTCACTACCTTCACGCACAGTTTTCTCAATAGCTTCTCGTCTCAACTCTAATGCATCATGTATATCATCATGAAATGATCCAAGTATTTGTGCAGCAAGTAATCCAGCATTCGTTGAACCAGCCTTACCAATTGCAACAGTTGCAACTGGAACCCCTCCTGGCATTTGGACAATGGATAATAATGAATCTAGACCGTTTAACGCTTTTGATTGAACTGGGACACCGATTACAGGAAGATTTGTCTTCGCTGCAACCATTCCTGGTAAATGTGCTGCTCCACCGGCTCCAGCAATAATAACTTTTAATCCACGTTCACGAGCTGTTTCTGCATATTCAAACATATAATCCGGAGTCCGATGAGCGGATACAACTTTTTTCTCATACGGTATATTTAATTCATCTAAAATGTCACAAGCATATTTCATTGTTTCCCAGTCTGACGTGCTTCCCATTATGACTCCAACTAGTGATTTCATATTAGAATCCCCCCGATTCAAATAAAAAAAGCCTGAAATAGAACAGTTTCTCTTTTACTATGAGAGAAAGCGCTCTACTCAGGCATACGTATCCCTTGTGAATAGAAAAATACCGAGTGACTTTCCCTCATAGTCTAACGAATAACGGTCGTTAGGTAGAGACTTGCAGGCCATATCCCCGCGATTATATGAGGTCTTATATATTATTGTTTCTATGGCTATATTAACAATATTTCATAAACAATGTCAATAAATAATCGAATGTTTTTTTATTAGTCATCGATAACGTTCGTGTTTTAGTTATATTCAAAAGAAGAATTGCAACTATATACAAGAAGAAAAGGGAATTAGAATATATATTTCTAGAGATCTATTTTATACATAACTGTTCATATATACTGTTGTGTCTACAAATCAATATAATTTATAAGGAGGATAACCGTGAAAAAATAACTATGCTATTATCATATTTGTTTTTCTCTGTCGCAGCAATTTCTGTAATTATTGAATACTTATTGATATCATCCCATTTTTAAAATGTACACTTATGATAGAAATAATGTTTCCTATCTTAGGGATTATTTTAGGGGAATTTGGAAAATTAGGAGCACGAAAAATCATTGCCATTATTTTAAATAGTCTCTATTTCATCCTTTTTTCGTCTTTAGGATTATTAAATTTATGAATTTTAACCTTCGGTAAATAAAAATAAACACAAAAAAACCTAAGTCGAAACGACTTAGGTTTTTGCTTGGCGACGTCCTACTCTCACAGGGACAAGGTCCCAACTACCATCGGCGCTAGAGAGCTTAACTTCCGTGTTCGGTATGGGAACGGGTGTGACCTCTCTGC
>NZ_JBIYCW010000010.1:0-220413 GCF_044908115.1 Bacillus sp. RC51
ATGTATTAGGCACGCCGCCAGCGTTCATCCTGAGCCAGGATCAAACTCTCCAATAAAGTTAGTTTGTCTAGCATCTAAAAATAAAAATTGACGTTTCACGTTGTTTGTTTCGTTTAGTTTTCAAAGTTCAACATCGCGTTTCAGCGACTTTTATAATATATCATAGTATATTATTTTCGTCAACAAGTTTTTTTCGATAACTTGTATCTCTCATTTGCTGACTTTTCCTATTATATACACTTTCCTATTGCTATGCAAGTATTATTATAAAAAATAAGAGGGGGAGAAATCCCCACTCTTACTCTTCAGAAGAATCCTCTTCATTAGATTCTTCTTCTTCATCTTTTTGCGCTTTTGCTACTGTCGCTACCTCTTGCTCATCTTCTAATCGAATTAGACGAACACCTTGTGTATTACGTCCCATTTGAGAAATTTGATCAACCGGCATACGAATAATAACGCCTGCTGCTGTAATTAACATAATGTCTTCTTCGCCTGTTACAGACTTAACCGCTACTAACTTACCGTTTTTATCTGTAATATTACAAGTCTTCAGACCTTTACCACCACGACTTTGCAGGCGGTATTCATCAATCGGTGTACGCTTTCCATAACCATTTTTCGTTACAATTAGAACATTTACATCCTCTTCGACAATTTCCATACCTACAACTTGATCTTCATCACCTAATGTAATTGCTTTTACGCCAGCCGCATTACGTCCCATTGAACGCACATCTTGCTCATTGAAACGAATTAACATACCGTTACTTGTCCCAACGATAATATCCTTATCACCAGATGTTAAGCGTACAGAGATTAATTCATCCTCTTCACGAAGAGAAATTGCAATTAAACCATTTGTACGTATATTGGCAAATGATGAAAGTGGTGTTCTCTTAGAGATACCTTGTTTCGTTGTAAAGAATAAGAACTGGTCGTCACCAAATTCACGAATTGGAATAATAGCGTTGATCCACTCACCCTTATCTACCCCTAATAGATTAATAATCGGTATACCTTTTGCTGTACGACTATACTCTGGAATTTCATATCCTTTTGTACGGTATACTTTACCCTTGTTTGTGAAGAATAAAATATGATCATGAGTAGACGTTGTTAATAAATGTTCAACAAAGTCATCATCATTCGTACCCATTCCTTGTACACCACGTCCCCCACGGTTCTGTGTTTTGTACGTAGAAGCCGGTAACCTCTTAATATAACCATTATGAGTAAGCGTAATTGCGATATTTTGTTCTGGGATTAAATCTTCATCCTCTATAGCTTCCATACCGCCAATTGTAATTTCTGTTCTTCTCTTATCATTAAAACGCTCTTTTACTTCAGCTAATTCCTCGCGAATAATTTCAAGAACTTTTTCTTCGTCTGCTAAAATTGCTTTTAACTCTGCAATTATCTTCATTAAATCTTGATATTCTTGTTCGATTTTTTCGCGTTCTAATCCAGTTAAACGTTGCAAACGCATATCTAAAATCGCTTGCGCTTGTTTCTCACTTAAGCCGAAACGTTCCATTAAACCTTGTTTTGCAATATCAGCTGTTTTTGAACTACGGATTAAAGTAATAACTTCATCAAGATGATCTAAAGCAATTCGTAAGCCTTCTAAAATATGAGCACGCGCTTCTGCTTTCTCTAATTCATAAGCAGTACGTCTACGAATCACTACCTTTTGATGCTCTAAATAATAATATAGATTTTGTTTTAAATTTAAGACTTGTGGCTCTCCATTTACAAGAGACAACATATTAATACCGAAGCTTGTTTGGAGTGCTGTATGTTTATATAGATTATTTAATAGTACATTGGCATTGGCATCACGACGTACTTCCATAACAATACGCATACCATTTCGATCTGATTCATCACGTAAATCTGTAATACCTTCAATTTTCTTATCACGAACTAGTTCTGCGATCTTTTCAATTAATCGCGCCTTATTAACTTGATAAGGTAGTTCTGTTACGATAATAGTTTGTTTACCATTTGCTTTCTCTTCAATTTCAACTTTAGCACGAAGTATAATAGAACCGCGACCTGTTTCGTAAGCTCTTCGAATTCCACTTCGCCCTAAGATTAAACCTGAAGTTGGGAAGTCTGGCCCAGGAATATATTCCATTAATTCCGCGATAGTGATATCAGGGTTATGACTTAATGCCAACACACCATCAATTACTTCTCCAAGTTGATGCGGTGGAATGTTTGTTGCCATACCAACCGCAATACCCGTCGTACCATTGACTAATAAGTTAGGGAAACGCGCTGGTAATACAACTGGCTCTCTTTCAGAACCATCGTAGTTATCTTGATAATCAATTGTATTCTTTGTAATATCGCGTATTAATTCCATAGAAATCTTAGACATTCTTGCTTCTGTATAACGCATTGCTGCCGCTGAATCTCCATCAACAGAACCGAAATTACCATGTCCATCAACAAGCATGTAACGTTGACTAAAATCTTGTGCCATACGTACCATTGTTTCATAAACAGCTGAATCACCGTGCGGGTGATACTTACCAATTACTTCGCCGACAATACGCGCCGACTTCTTATATGCTTTATCAGCTGTAATTCCTAAATCATTCATCGCATATAAAACCCTACGATGAACTGGTTTTAATCCATCACGAACATCTGGTAATGCACGAGACACGATAACACTCATTGCGTAATCTAAAAATGAGGTACGCATTTCATGACTAATATTAATTTCTCGAATTCGTGCTTGTTGTTGATTGTCTGACATCAACGAGCACCTCCTCTTACATTTCCGTTACACATACATTGATTTATATGTAGAAGACAGGAATACTTAGATTCCTGTCATTACTTACTTAAATATCAAGGTTTTTCACGTATTTTGCATTTTCTTGGATAAAGTTACGACGCGGCTCTACTTTATCACCCATCAAAATTTCAAATGTTTCATCCGCTTCAATTGCATCTTGAAGGGAAACTTGAAGTAACGAACGTACTTCTGGGTCCATTGTCGTCTCCCACAGCTGAGTTGGATTCATTTCCCCTAGACCTTTATAACGCTGAATCCCAGGCTTAGGTTGAGCTGGTAATTCAGCTAGTATTTTTTCAAGTTCTTTATTGTTATAGGCATATTGAATTTTTTTACCTTGTTGTACTTTAAACAACGGTGGCTGTGCGATATATATATATCCACACTCAATGATTTGACGCATATAACGATAGAAGAACGTTAATAATAGGGTACGAATATGTGCACCATCAACATCGGCATCTGTCATAATAATAACTTTATGATAGCGAGCTTTTTCAATAGCAAAATCCCCACCAATATTTGTACCGATTGCTGTAATAATTGTACGAACTTCATCATTTGATAAAATCTTATCTAAGCGTGCCTTTTCAACGTTAATAATTTTACCCTTCAGTGGTAAAATCGCTTGAAAATGACGATCGCGTCCTTGTTTTGCAGATCCGCCCGCAGAGTCACCCTCCACGATATAAATTTCGCTAATTGCTGGATCTTTAGAAGAACAATCAGCTAGCTTCCCTGGTAAACTTGAAACTTCTAGAGCACTCTTTCGGCGCGTTAGTTCACGAGCCTTTTTAGCCGCTACACGTGCACGTGCTGCCATAGTCCCTTTATCTATAATTTTACGTGCAACATTGGGGTTTTCTAGTAAGAACTTTTCAAACGCCTCTGAGAATACAGACTCTGTAATCGTTCTCGCTTCACTATTTCCAAGTTTCGTCTTTGTTTGTCCTTCAAATTGTGGATTTGGATGCTTAATTGACACGATTGCTGTTAAGCCTTCACGAACATCTTCACCAGTTAAATTACTATCCGCATCTTTTAAAATATTATTTTTACGACCATAATCGTTAATTACACGTGTTAGAGCAGTCTTAAAACCTACCTCATGTGTACCGCCTTCATACGTATGAATATTATTTGTAAATGAATAAATATGATTTGTGTAGCCTTCGTTATATTGAAGAGCAACCTCAACCTGAATCCCATCTTTTGAACCGTCAACATATACAGGTTCTTCATGAATCGGTTGTTTTGAACGATTTAAATGTTCAACATATGATTTAATTCCACCTTCATAATGGAATTCTTTCTTTTGCTTATGTTCACGCTTATCTTCAATTGTTAATTTAATATTACGATTTAAAAACGCCAACTCACGCATACGAGTCGCTAATGTATCAAATTCGTATTCTGTCGTCTCTGTAAAAATTTCTGAATCTGGCTTAAAGCGTGTGATCGTTCCTGTACGATCAGTTTCACCTATTACTTTTAAATCTGCAGCCGGGACCCCACGTTCATATTTTTGATAGTGTATTTTTCCATCTCGATGTACAAATACCTCTAATTCTGTTGATAAAGCATTTACAACAGATGCACCTACACCATGCAAACCACCAGAAACTTTATAACCACCACCGCCAAATTTACCACCGGCATGGAGTACCGTCATAATAACTTCTACAGCGGGACGTCCCATTTTTTCTTGTATACCAACAGGGATACCACGGCCATCATCTGTTACAACAATACTATTATCTTCTTCAATACTGACATTAATTTCATCACAATATCCTGCTAAAGCTTCATCAATACTGTTATCAACAATTTCCCATACGAGGTGATGAAGACCTTTTCCACTTGTAGAACCGATATACATACCAGGACGCTTTCGAACTGCCTCCAGTCCTTCTAACACCTGAATCTGACTTTCATCATATGCATTTTCCTGCATTTGCTTTTGTTCCATTGACACAAAGATCACCTACTTTTCCATTTAAACAGAAATTATTTTCTGTCTATTTCACAATCTACCGTGCCGTTCGTTACATGAATTGTTTTCGCTTCTTTCAATGTTTCGTGTTCAATTCCCTCGACACTCGTCGTTGTCACAAATGTTTGTACTTTTCCTTGAATTGTATTTAGCAGATGCGATTGACGATAATCATCTAATTCTGATAACACATCATCTAGTAAAAGAATTGGATATTCCTTAACCTCTGAGTATATCAATTCAATTTCAGCCAATTTTAGGGATAGTGCGGTTGTTCGTTGTTGTCCTTGTGAACCAAAGACTTGAACATTTTTACTATTAACGAAGAATTGTAAATCATCACGATGAGGACCAAGTAAAGTTGTACCACGAAAAATTTCACGTTGTTTCACAGATTGAAAACTTTCATAGTATACTTCTTTTATTTTCGACAAATCCATTGATTCTGATACATCTACACTTGGTTTATAAACGATTTCTAACTCTTCTAATCCCCTGCTAATTCCGCGATGAATTGGAGCAGCCCATTCTTGTAGTAAATGCAAAAACTCAAAACGTTTTCGCAAAATTTTTGCACCATGCTCAATAAGTTGAAGTGTAAATACATCCAACATCGTTTCCTCGTTTTTACTATTCCCTTGCATCTTCTTAAGTAAATGATTTCGTTGCGTGAGTACCTTTTGATATTGACTTAATTCATACAAATAGACCGGAGCTATTTGTCCAAGTTCCATATCCAAAAAGCGTCTTCGTACTTGAGGGCTTCCTTTTACAAGATTTAAATCTTCTGGGGCAAACATAACAACATTCATTTCACCAATATACTGGCTCAATTTTTGTTGTTCTAACTGATTTAACTTTGCCTTTTTACCTTTTTTTGAAATATTTAATTCTAAGGATACTGAACTATTTCGCCTTTGTAATCTACCTTTTATATTACCATAATCCTCATCCCAACGGATGAGTTCACGATCGTTCGAAGTTCTATGAGATTTCGCCATCGCCAATACATAAATAGCTTCCATCAGATTCGTTTTCCCTTGCGCATTTTCACCAATAATTACATTGACTTTATCCTCAAAGGAAAGCTCTAAATGCTCATAATTGCGATAGTTTTTTAATTGTATTTCTGTAATAAACAAAGGGATCCCCCTTTATGCCTGAACTTGGAAAGTTCCGCTTCCCGGAATTTCAACAATATCATTTGCATATAACTTTCGGCCTCTTCTATTTTCAAGTTCTTGATTCACGTATACTTCATATTCTTGTAAGAACCATTTCACAGCGCCACCTGTATCAATTACATCAGCTAACTTTAAAAATTGTCCTAGTGTAATGTATTCTGTTGAAATCTTAATAAGTTTCATAAAATCGCTCACTTTCTGAAAGTGTTCATTCTTTCATTGTACTAAATAAACTAGCATTAGGAAAGTAATACCCCACAAATCAAATAAGGGTCACTAGTACCTTTACACTAGCAACCCTTAATCCTTACTTAGTAAGTACGGACTGGTAAAATTAATTGGATAATGGAATCATCATTTACTGTGCGAATTAAAAACGGTCTCATCGCTCCAGTAAAACTAACTTTAATTTCTGTACTGTCTAAAGCCTTTAATGCGTCCATCATATATTTTGCACTAAAAGATATTTTTAATTCTTCTCCATCTACATTTTCACATTGAACCTCTTCTACTACTTTTCCGATTTCTGGTGCATTCGAAGAAATCTCTAACATCTGTTGTTCTAATGTCGATAATTTAACAACGTTGTTACGACCATCTCTTGCTAACAACGACGCACGATCAATCGCTTGTAAAAATTCTTTTGTATTTACAAATATATCAGTTTTACTTTCAGCTGGAATTAAACGCGTTGTATCTGGATAATTTCCTTCTAATAATCTTGAGAAGAATAATAAATGTTTTGTACGGAATAATACTTGATACTCCGTAATAACGATATCTACCATTTCTTCAGATTCATCTAGAATTTTACTTAATTCACTTAAGCTCTTACCAGGAATAACGACATTCGCTTGAAATTCATCGGCAATATTATACCCTTCGATTTTTGCTTTACGAAGTGCTAGTCTGTGACTATCTGTTGCAATACAAGTTAGCTCGCTGTTATATACCTTCCAGTTTACACCTGTCAAGATCGGTCTTGTTTCAGAACTTGAAACTGCAAATACTGTTTGACGAATCATGTGCTTTAATAAATCTGTTGGAATCTTAAATACATGATGTTCTTCGATTTGTGGTAATAACGGATATTCAGCAGCATCTAAACCATTTAAGTTGAACTCTGATTTTCCAGATTTTATTTTTGTCATAAAATGATTTTCCACAGAAATTTCGACAGTTTCTTTAGGTAATTTTTTTACGATCTCACTAAAATATTTTGCTTGTAAAATAATACTTCCTGATTGTTTAATTTCCACAATTTCTTTTCCAGCATCTTCGACTGGGATAAATGATTCGATAGAGATGTCTGCATCACTACCTGTTAAAGTAACCCCTTCTTCAGTTGCTACAACTTTAATCCCTGTAAGAATTGGAATTGTTGTACGAGAAGAAACTGCCTTCATTACATCTTGTACACTTCTTACAAGATAGTCTTTTTGTATTGTAAAACGCATAACGAAAAACCTCCGGTAAGTATAAGATTTTATTTATTTAATAAAGATAAAAAAGTAGTAGTAATAGTAATAGGGCTTGTGGATATGTGGATAACCCTGTTTAAAGATGTAAAAACAGTCTATCTACATGTGGATAGACTGTGCGTAAAATAAGCTAAGTTATTCACACTATTCAGCTACTACTATTTTAAAATATCCTTAACTTCTTCAACGTGTTTTTGTAATTGAGTATCCGTTTTTAATAGCTTCGAAATTTTTTCGTGAGCATGGATTACTGTTGTATGATCGCGGCCACCAAATTCTTCACCTATTTTTGGCAAAGATGAGTCCGTAAGTTCACGTGATAAATACATCGCAATTTGGCGAGGGAATGCAACGGATTTTGTCCGTTTTTTTGCTTTGAAATCTTCTAATTTTACTTGATAGACGCCCCCAACAGCTTTTTGAATATCAGAAATAGAAATAATTCTAGGTATAGAGTTTGGAATAATATTTTTAAGCGCTTCAGCCGCTAAATCAGCATTCATATCTTTATTAATTAAAGATGAATAAGCTACAACTCGAATAAGTGCACCCTCTAGTTCACGAATATTTGAATCGATTTGATTTGCGATATAAAGCATAACTTCATTTGGTATATCAAGACCTTCTGCTTTTGCTTTTTTACGTAAAATTGCGATTCTAGTTTCTAAATCTGGTGGCGTAATGTCCGTAATTAACCCCCATTCAAAGCGAGAACGAAGGCGATCTTCTAAAGTTGGGATTTCTTTTGGTGGTCTATCACTTGAAATCACAATTTGTTTACTTTCTTCATGTAACGCATTAAATGTATGGAAAAACTCTTCCTGTGTTTGTTCTTTTCCCGCAAGAAATTGAATATCATCTATCAATAAGACATCTACATTACGATATTTATTACGAAAATCGACAGCTTTATTATCACGAATTGAATTAATAAATTCATTTGTAAATTTTTCAGATGATAAATATACAACTTTTGCATTTGGGTTGTGTTCAATTACATAATGCCCAATTGCGTGCATTAAATGTGTTTTTCCAAGTCCAACGCCCCCGTAAATAAAGAGCGGATTATAGGCTTTAGCTGGTGCTTCAGCTACAGCTAAAGAAGCAGCATGTGCAAAACGATTACCAGAGCCAATAACAAATGTATCAAATGTATATTTTGGGTTTAACATACTCTGTGGTAAGTGATTAGACTCATCATGTGCGTGTTTTTGCTTAACAGAAGGGAGATCTATATCCTCTTCTGCCTGACTTTGGGGAATGATAAAACGAATAGCTAGTTTTGCCCCTGTTAAATCATAAAGTGTTTCGGAGATTAGTTCCGAATAGTGAGATTCTAGCCAGTCACGAGCGAATTCATTTGGAGCTGTAATAGTTAATACATCTTTTTTTAAGTTATGAGCAGTCGTTGATTTTAACCATGTTTCATAACTTGGCTTGCTTACCTTTTTTTCTAATTCTTTTAAGGCACTATTCCATAAATCAGAGATATTTTCCAAAGGTGTCCCTCCTTTACAAAGATGGTAAAAGAATAAGGTTGCGCAACAATTGTACAACCTGTAAATATTTCTAATGCATATTTATACGAAACGTATTTTAAAATATAAAAACGTCGTTAGTATCCGAGATAGAGTTTTCGACAAAATAACAAATGTGGACAACTATTTACCCACATGTGATTTAAACTATCCACATGTTATACACAAATTGTGGATAAAATAAAGATGTGGAAAACTTATTCAAAGTGAAAACACAACTATAATATCAAAAAAAAGCAGCTATAGCAATGAATTTAAGAAAGTTATCCACAAAATCAATACCTTGTGGAATAAACTTGTCCACAACACGATATACTGTGTAAAAGCAAAAAAAGGGTTTGTGGATATAAAAAAGAGAAAAAATATTTATCCACAAGGAAATATAGGGACTGTGAAAAAGTATGTGAATAGGTTGAAAATGAATATTTGATGAAAATTTCGAGAACCATTGACATTTTCCTATTTGATTTACTATAATTTATTAGACTGTCTTTAACAGATATTCCTCAGGGAGGTGTCATATAATGAAAAGAACTTACCAACCAAATAAACGTAAGCGCAGCAAAGTACATGGTTTCCGCAGCCGTATGAGCACAGCAAACGGACGTAGAGTGCTTGCAGCTCGTCGTCGTAAAGGAAGAAAAGTATTATCTGCGTAGACCACTGAACGTTCAGTGGTCTTTTTTTCTAATAATAATGAGTTTCCGCTGATGAAATACAGGAGTGTCAAATGATATGAAGAAAAAAAATCGTATAAAAAAGAATGATGAATTCCAGGCTGTTTTCCAAAAAGGACAATCAAATGCCAATCGCCAGTTTGTTGTATACAAATTAGATAAAGAAAAACAGCCGCATTTTCGCATTGGTCTTTCTGTTAGTAAGAAAATAGGAAATGCAGTAGTGCGTAATCGAATTAAGCGTATGATTCGCCAATCGATTATAGAATTAAAAGATGAGATAGATTCTGGAAAAGATTTTGTTATAATAGCAAGGAAGCCTTGTGCAGAGATGACATATGAAGAGTTAAAGAAAAGCTTAATTCATGTCTTTAAACGCTCTGGTATGAAAAGAATAAAAAAGTAGCGTAAGGAAATGAATTACACTATATACATACCGAAACAAGGAGGAGCAGGCTTTGAAAAAGAAAATAGGTTTATTAGCCATGGTTATTATGTTAATGGCAATCGCTACCGGTTGTAGTGAAACAAATCAGCCGATTACACCGAAAAGCACTGGGATTTGGAATGAATATTTCGTATACCCGCTTTCTCAGTTAATCACGTATTTTGCAGAATTATTTGGTAGTAATTACGGTTTAGCAATCGTTGTTACAACTCTTATCATTCGTTTTGCATTATTACCATTAATGATTAAACAAACGAAGAGTACGAAAGCAATGCAGGCGTTACAACCAGAAATGGTGAAATTAAAAGAGAAATATAGTTCTAAAGATCAAGCAACACAGCAAAAACTACAACAAGAAATGATGCAGTTATATCAAAAGAATGGTGTAAACCCATTAGCAGGATGTTTACCAATATTTGTTCAGATGCCTATTTTATTCGCGTTTTATCATGCGATTATGAGAACAACAGCAATTAGTGAACATACATTTTTATGGTTCGATTTAGGACAGGCGGATCCGTTCTATATCCTTCCAATTGTTGCAGCTATTACGACTTTTATTCAGCAAAAGCTTGCAATGGCAGGAACGGCTGGACAAAATCCGCAAATGGCAATGATGATTTGGCTTATGCCAATTATGATTTTAGTCTTTGCAATTAACTTCCCAGCAGCACTATCATTGTACTGGGTAGTTGGTAATATCTTTGGTATCGCTCAAATGTATATGATCAAAGGGCCTGAAATTAAGGCTAGTAAGGCAGGAGGATCAAGCAAGTGAGTATGATTACTGCTAAAGGACAAACAGTCGAGCTGGCAGTACAAGATGCTTTAAGACAATTAAATGCTTCGAAAGATCGAGTAGATATAAATATTATCGATGAGGGTAAGAGGGGATTCCTAGGTTTATTTGGGAATCGCCTCGCTATAGTAGAAGTTGTATTGAAAAAAGATCCAATCCAAGAATGTGAAGAATATTTAAAAAATGTTATTCAAAATATGGGTGTGGAAGTTGAGATTAGAAAAATTGTAAAAGGACGCGAAGTTGAATTTACAATTTTTGGTGAAAATATGGGTGTTTTAATTGGTAAAAGAGGGAATACGTTGAATTCTTTACAGTATTTAACAAAACTTGTTGCGAACCGTAATACAAAGCAATATATTGGTATTACACTGGATGCTGAAAACTATCGTAGTAAAAGAAAAAATACGTTAGAATCTCTTTCCTATCGATTAGCAAAACAAGTAGTGAGTACGAAAAAAAGAGTTGTTCTAGAACCAATGCCTTCTTTCGAACGAAAAATTATTCACCAAGCATTATCTAATCATCAAAATATCATTACAACTTCTGAAGGGAAAGAACCACATCGGTATGTTGTAATATCTTCCAAGTGACCGGTTACTCAATTGAGTGCCGGTTTTTTTGAGGGGAAAATAAATGTGGATAACTAAAAAACACTAAACTTATCCACTGTGAATAAGTTTAGTGTTTTTTACATAAGGACATAATAAAATGAGTTATTATTCTTTTGTAGATAGGTTCGTTATGGTATCCTAATAATTTAGTGACGGAAAAAATTCATGTTGAAATAGAGATAAATAAGCAAGTGAGGTGAAAGGACATGGAATTTGATACAATTGCCGCAATTTCCACAGCACTTGGGGAAGGTGCAATTGCCATTGTTCGAGTAAGTGGGGATGATGCGATTGAGAAAGTCAATCGTATTTTTAAAGGGAAGGATTTAACACAGGTTTCTTCTCATACAATTCATTATGGTCATATTGTCGATTTAGATACAAATCAAGTTATTGAAGAAGTTATGGTGTCCATTATGCGTGCACCAAGGACTTTTACGCGTGAAAATATAGTAGAAATTAACTGTCATGGTGGACTTGTTTCGGTAAATAAAGTATTACAGCTTATTTTAGCGCAAGGAGTACGACTGGCAGAGCCTGGTGAATTTACAAAACGTGCTTTTTTAAATGGACGTATTGATTTGTCACAAGCAGAAGCTGTTATGGACTTAATCCGTGCGAAAACAGATCGTGCTATGAATGTAGCGATTAACCAAATGGAAGGACGATTATCTAAATTAATCGGCCATCTGCGTCAAGAAATATTAGAAACATTAGCTCATATTGAGGTGAATATAGATTACCCAGAATATGATGATGTAGAAGAGATGACGCATAATATTTTAATTGAGAAAGCTACACACGTCCGTGCTGAAATTGCAAAAATATTAGAAACATCGAAGCAAGGAAAGATTTTACGTGAAGGCATTTCTACCGCGATTATCGGTAGACCTAACGTTGGGAAATCATCGCTATTAAATAGTCTTGTTCAGGAGAAAAAGGCAATTGTAACTGATATTGCAGGAACAACTCGTGATGTTATTGAAGAGTACGTTAATGTGCGTGGTGTACCACTTAAACTTATAGATACAGCCGGAATTCGTGAAACGGAAGATATTGTTGAACGAATTGGTGTAGAGCGTTCGAAGGAAATGATGAGCCAAGCAGACTTAGTGTTAATTGTAGTGAACTATAGCGAGGCTTTAACAAATGAAGATGAGGATCTATTCCGTGCCGTACAAGGAAAAGATTTCATTGTCATTGTAAATAAGACAGATTTACCGCAAGAAATTGATATGGAACGTGTTACAGATTTAGCGGTAGGCAATCGTGTTATTACAACATCTTTAATTGAGGAGCAAGGAATAGATGAGCTTGAAAAGGCAATAGCTGATTTATTCTTTGAAGGAACAATTGATTCTGCGGATATGACATACGTGTCTAATGCGAGACATATCGGATTATTAACACAAGCAGGAAGAACAATTAACGATGCAATTGAAGCGATAGAAAATGGTGTTCCGATTGATATGGTTCAAATTGATTTAACAAGAGCGTGGGAAATACTTGGTGAAATTACTGGTGATACTGTCCATGAAAGCTTAATTGACCAATTGTTCTCTCAATTTTGTTTAGGAAAATAAAGTAAAACTTTAATCAGAGATGATTTAGTAAGATAGAGGTTATTAGGAGGAATAAACAATGGGATACAATGCCGGTTCATATGATGTCATAGTAATCGGTGCAGGTCATGCAGGATGTGAAGCTGGTCTTGCGGCAGCACGAATGGGCTCAAAAACATTAATGTTAACAATTAACTTGGATATGGTAGCGTTCATGCCATGTAACCCTTCTGTTGGTGGACCAGCAAAAGGGATTGTTGTTCGTGAAATTGATGCATTAGGCGGAGAAATGGGACGCAATATTGATAAAACACATATTCAAATGCGTATGTTAAATACGGGTAAAGGACCAGCTGTACGCGCGCTTCGTGCACAAGCTGATAAATTCTCTTACCAGCATGAATTAAAGAAAACAATTGAAGAAACACCAAACTTAACGTTGTTTCAAGGTCTGGTAGAGCGTTTAATTATTGAAGATGGTGTATGTAAAGGGGTAATTACGCAAGCTGGTGCTGAATATACAGCGAAAACAGTTGTAATTACAACGGGAACATTTTTACGCGGTGAGATTATTATGGGAGATTTAAAATATTCAAGTGGTCCAAATAATCAGCAACCATCTATTACATTATCTGAACACTTAGAGGAACTTGGTTTTGATCTTGTTAGATTTAAAACAGGTACACCTCCGCGTGTAAACAGTAATACGATTGATTATAGTAAAACAGAAATTCAACCAGGTGATGATAAGCCACGTGCTTTCTCTTTTGAAACGACAAAATTTATTATGGATCAAATTCCATGTTGGTTAACGTATACAAGTACAGAAACACATCGTTTAATAGATGAAAACTTACATCGCTCAGCTATGTATTCTGGTATGATTAAAGGAACAGGGCCTAGATATTGCCCTTCAATTGAAGACAAGGTAGTAAGATTTAATGATAAACCACGTCATCAAATTTTCTTAGAGCCAGAAGGACGTAATACACAAGAAGTATATGTACAAGGCTTATCGACGAGCTTACCAGAAGATGTACAGCGTGCAATGCTTAGAACAATTCCTGGCCTGGAAAATGTTGAAATGATGCGTACGGGTTATGCAATTGAATATGATGCGATCGTACCAACTCAACTATGGCCAACACTTGAAACGAAAAAAATTAAAAATTTATATACAGCAGGACAAATTAACGGGACTTCTGGTTACGAAGAAGCAGCAGGACAAGGGCTTATGGCTGGGATTAATGCAGCGTGTCGTTCTTTAGGTAAAAAAGAAGTTATTTTAGGTCGTGCTGATGCTTATATTGGTGTCTTAATTGATGACCTTGTAACGAAAGGTACAAATGAACCATATCGTTTATTAACGTCTCGTGCAGAATATCGCCTATTATTACGCCATGATAATGCTGACCTTCGTTTAACTGAAGTTGGTCGTGAAATTGGCTTAATTAAAGAAGATCGCTATGAGCGATTTACAAATAAAAAGTTACAAATTGAACAGGAGAAGGAACGGTTAGAGAGTATTTTTATTAAACCGCGCCCTGAAGTTCAAGAATTAATTCGTAGTATTGGCGGAAGTGAATTGAAAGATGGAATACGTGCAAGTGACTTATTACGTCGTCCAGAGGTGACATATGAGCATATTCATCTTTTAGTACCAAGTGAAGTAGCATTAAGCGATGAAATTACGGAACAAGTTGAAATTCAGACCAAGTACGAAGGATACATTGAAAAATCTTTACAGCAAGTAGACCGTATGAAGAAAATGGAAAACAAAAAAATTCCTGTGGATATTGATTATGATGCGATTTCTAGCCTTGCCTCAGAAGCGAGACAGAAATTGAAAGATGTTCGTCCGCTTTCAATGGGGCAAGCTTCACGTATTTCTGGCGTAAATCCAGCTGATGTTTCCATTTTGCTTATTTACATTGAACAAGGAAAAATTGCACGAGTATCGAACCAATAACATAGTAAGGAGATATTGCTAGATGAACATAGAACAATTTCAATCTATGCTAGAAGAGAAGGGTATTTCCCTCTCTTCTAGACAGTTAGAGCAGTTCGGAATCTATTTTGAAACATTAGTAGAGTGGAATGAAAAAATGAACTTAACGGCTATTACGGAGAAAGAAGAAGTATACTTAAAACACTTTTTTGATTCTGTTACAGCGGCTTTTTATTATGATTTTTCGAAACCATTTTCTATTTGTGATGTTGGAGCAGGAGCTGGATTCCCAAGTATCCCTTTAAAAATCTGTTTCCCGCACTTAAAAGTAACAATTGTAGATTCATTACAAAAACGTATTAATTTTTTAAATCACTTAGCGCAAAAGTTAGAATTAAGTGATGTTGCATTTTGTCATGATCGTGCTGAAACATTTGGAAAAAAAGAAGGTGTACGTGAAGCATACGATATTGTAATGGCACGTGCAGTTGCACGTCTTTCTGTATTAAGTGAGCTATGTTTACCACTTGTAAAAGTAGGGGGAACATTCATTGCAATGAAAGGTGCAGCGGCTAACGAAGAAATCGAAAATGGCAAATATGCTTTAGAGGTACTTGGCGGAGAATTGAAAGAAATGTCTACGTTCCAATTACCGTTTGAAGAAAGTGAACGTAATATTTTATTAATCGAGAAAAAGCGCAAGACACCAAAGAAATATCCACGCAAACCGGGAACGCCCAATAAATTACCTATTGAAAAATAAATCTTATTAGACGTAAGATTAAATTATATAAATGAAAACGTAAATGTTTCATAGGAAACATTTTATGTAGAACAGTCAATAGGCCTAAAAGGTGGTGGAATATGTATGAAAAATACGTTTTCTCGTTTATTTGGCTTTGGAGATAAAGAGAGCGAATTCGAATTACAAGACGAAAGCCATGAAGAAATAGCTAAAAAGGTATATGAAGAAATACAGGAAATTCCGATAGTAAACATTACCCCTAACCGTTATCAACCACGAACAGTTTTTGACGATGCACGTATTGAGGAGCTAGCATTAACGATTCGTACACATGGGCTTATCCAGCCGATTGTTGTGAGACAGTATGAGGATGATAAGTACGAGATTATTGCCGGGGAAAGGCGTTTCCGCGCAGCAACAAAGTTAGGGTGGGAAAAAGTTCCTGCAATAATAAAGAATTTAAATGATACTGAGACAGCTTCTGTAGCGTTAATTGAAAATTTGCAGCGTGAGGAATTAACAGCAATTGAGGAAGCTGTGGCATATCAAAAGCTGATTGAGTTACATAATTTAACACAAGAAGCATTGGCACAACGACTTGGAAAAGGACAATCGACAGTCGCAAACAAATTGCGATTATTAAAATTGCCTGAAGAAATCAAAAGTGCATTATTAGAAAAAAGTATTACAGAACGGCATGCTCGCGCCCTTATTCCTTTGAAAAATGAGGAATTACAACTGAAGGTTTTACAAGAGATTGTGGAGAAGCAATTGAATGTAAAGCAAACAGAAGAACGAATTGCAAAGCTACTAGAAGAAGTAAAACCAAAGCGCAAAGCGAAGCAAAAAGCAGTAAGTCGAGATGCGAGAATTGCTATGAACACAATTAGACAATCATTACAAATGGTTGCTAATAGTGGTTTGAATGTTAATTCTGCGGAAGAAGAGTTTGATGAATACTATCAAATTACGATTAAAATTCCGAAGAAAAAATAATTACGTGCTAGAGACCTTATCCTATTGGAGAGGTCTCTTTTACTATATTTTCTTGTTAAAGCAAGAAGGAGTTTAGAAATAAATTTTGAAGTTTAATAAGGACGTAAAAGAAAAACTTTTATTTCATGTTACAATAAACGTAATTGTTTCTAGAATAAGAAAGAAAGGTTGAAAGTAGGTGACATCATGGGAAAAATCATTGCTATTGCTAATCAAAAAGGCGGTGTTGGAAAAACAACAACATCCGTTAATTTAGGGGCTGGATTGGCACAAGTAGGAAAAAAAGTCCTTCTCGTAGATATTGATGCTCAAGGAAATGCAACGACTGGTGTAGGGATTGAAAAGTCTGAATTAGATCAATGTATTTATAATGTTCTTGTAGAAGATGCAGATGTTCAAGGTGCCATACGGAAAACCGCAACTGAAAACTTAGATGTTCTACCCGCTACAATTCAATTGGCTGGTGCTGAAATTGAATTGGTACCAACCATTTCCCGGGAAGTACGCTTGCAAAGAGCGTTACAGCCAATTCGTGATGAATATGAGTATATTATTATTGACTGTCCTCCATCCTTAGGGTTATTAACGATTAATGCATTAACAGCAGCAGATTCTGTTATTATTCCTGTACAGTGTGAATATTACGCGCTGGAAGGGTTAAGTCAGCTATTAAATACAGTTAGACTTGTGCAAAAGCATTTAAATAAAAATTTAGCAATTCAAGGTGTATTGTTAACGATGTTGGATGCTCGTACAAATTTAGGAATTCAAGTTATAGATGAAGTGAAAAAATACTTTAGGGATAAAGTATATCGTTCGATTATTCCTCGTAATGTTCGCTTAAGTGAGGCACCAAGTCATGGAAAACCAATTATGCAGTATGACGCTAAATCAAGAGGAGCAGAAGTATATTTAGATTTAGCAGAGGAAGTGATTGCAGGTGGCTAAGGGATTAGGAAGAGGAATCAACGTGTTTTTTCCAGATTTAGATGTGAAAGAAGAAGAAACGATTCAGGAGATTATAGTAACTGAATTAAGGCCGAATCCATATCAACCACGTAAACATTTCAATAAAGAAGCGATTCAGGAATTAGCGGCTTCTATTAAAGAGCACGGTATATTGCAACCGTTAATTGCTCGAAAGAGTATTAAAGGATATGAAATAGTTGCAGGTGAAAGAAGATATCGTGCTGCTAAAGAGGCCGGACTTGAGAAAGTGCCTGCTGTCGTAAGGCAATTAAATGAGCAGCAAATGATGGAATTTGCTTTGCTTGAAAACTTACAACGAGAAGATTTAAATCCTATGGAAGAGGCAATGGCATATCAGATGTTAATGAACGAGCTAAATGTAACACAAGAACAATTAGCAAAACGTCTTGGTAAAAGCAGGCCTTATATCGCAAATTATACTCGTTTGTTAAGCCTC
Organism: Bacillus sp. RC51; assembly: GCF_044908115.1. Classification (NCBI taxonomy): domain Bacteria; kingdom Bacillati; phylum Bacillota; class Bacilli; order Caryophanales; family Bacillaceae; genus Bacillus; species Bacillus sp. RC51. Next base: position 18,224 of record NZ_JBIYCW010000010.1, read on the forward strand.
CCTTCATTCGTTCAAGATATGATTGCAAACGGTCAACTTTCAATGGCTCATGGAAGAACCTTACTTACAATAAAAGATGAAGAACAGTTGAAATCTTTATTGAAGCGAATTGAAAAAGAAGGACTGAATGTTCGCCAATTGGAACAAATTGTCCAGGAAATTAATCAACGTGTTTCACGTGAAACACAACAAGTGAAAAAAGAAAGAAATATATTTTTTGTAGAGCGTGAAACGTTTTTAAGAGAAAAGTTTGGTACGGATGTAAAAATTAAAGAAACGAAAAAAGAAAAAGGTAAAATCGAAATTGAATTTTTTAATAAAGAAGATTTAAATCGAATTTTAGAATTATTATCAAAGGGAAATTAAAAAGCAAACCATCTTATTGTTTATAGATGGTTTGCTTTTTTTAATGCAGATAATTTTTGATCGGTTTCTTTTATACTTTGTGCAATTACATCGGCCATCTTCATGACTAAACTTAGTCTTGTATTTTGAAGTACGAAAAACTCCATGAAACCATTTAAATTTACGATGCCATGAATATGCAAATCACCAATTTCAGGTAATTTCTTATTCATCGCAGCTCCAGGTTTACTGGGGCCCTTTCCGGTAGTTATAGAACCGATACTTTGAGATTTTCCTAAACATGCATCAACAGCAATAATAAATGAAGTAGGATTTTCTTTCTGTATATTCTGAATTTTCTCTTCTAGATTTAGTGCATGTATTGGTTCGTCTAGTGTGCCGAATACTTGAAGGTTTTTGATTTCAATTTGTTCTAGTTTAGTACCAACTAATGGACCAAGTGCATCACCGGTGGAACGGTCTGTTCCGATACAAACGAGAATGAGTGGCATATTAGTCTTAATGGGAATATGGGAAAGTAAGAAATTACTGATTGTCTCAGAGGCTTCTAAGTCATGATGCATAACATTTTGAGTTTCTTTTTCAAAAAAAGGTAAGCGAAAACTTCTAATATTCATGAAGCACCCATCCTTTTAATAAATTTTCACAATATGTTATATGGTGTGTGAAATGGATAATTATAAGTGCAAACTTTTTACAAACTGTGAATGAAAACGGAAATAATAGTACTAGTATATATATATTCGTTTCATTTTATACCTGAATGGAAGTTAACAAATAGAATTAAAGTCATAAATTTTTTTCAGAAATCAGAGAGAGTTCTGATACAATAATAAGGATGACTAAAAAGAAAGTTTAGCTAGAGAGGTAGAGGGACATGGATTTAGCGTTGAAATGGTTTGAGTCCATTGATTGGACGAATATAGGTGTGAAGTCACTAAAAATAATCGTTATTTTAATACTTGGTGCAATCGTTGTGCGAGTTGCAAGGGCAATTGTACGAAATGCGTTTCGTATGGGAAGCCGTTCGCCGATTCAAATTTCAGAACGGCGTACAGTTACGGTAGCGAAGTTGCTTGAAAATATTGTGGCATACGTTGTTATGTTCATTATGTTAATTGCAATTTTAGGTGTGTTTGATATTAATGCGTCAGGTCTATTAGCCGGTGCTGGGGTAATTGGTTTAGCAGTCGGTTTTGGTGCACAAAGTTTAGTTAAAGATGTTATTACAGGATTATTTATTTTGTTAGAGGATCAATTTTCAGTAGGTGATTATGTAAGAATAGGTCAATTTGAAGGAACTGTTTTGGAAATTGGACTACGTACAACGAAGATGAAAAGCTGGACAGGTGAAATTCATATAATACCAAATGGTAGTATTGTACAAGTAACGAACTTTTCCGTTAGTAATAGTGTAGCATTTGTTGATGTATCTATTTCTTATGAAAGTGATATAGTACGAGCGGAGCAAGTTATTGAAGATTTATTAGTGGAACTACCAGAAAAATATGAGAAAATGGTAACAACACCTCAATTGCTAGGTGTTCAAACATTGGCAGCGTCTGAAGTTGTATTACGTGTTATTGCTGAAGTTGAGCCGATGCAGCATGCAGTTATTGCGAGGGCTCTTCGCAAAGAGATTAAAAATCGTCTTGATTTACATGGTATTGAAATTCCATACCCACGTATGGTTTTATATAGTCGCGAAGAATTAGTTAGTGAAAAAGCAATTTAATAGTGGGAGGGATTTAGAGAATGGAGCAAAAGCAATATAACTTGTACGATGTTGTGGAAATGAAGAAAGCCCATCCATGTGGTGAAAACCGCTGGAAGATTATTCGTATGGGAATGGATATCCGCGTTAAGTGCGAGGGGTGTGACCATTCGGTAATGATTCCTCGAAGAGAGTTTGATCGCAAGGTGAAAAAAATACTTGTGAAGCACGAAGAATAGTGAAAAAGCAACAGCTGCAGTAGACAGCCGTTGCTTTTTTTCATTTGGTGGAAACTTGTCATTTTTTTCGTTACTATCTATAATGATGAAAGATTGAGACATAGGAGTGAAAAATATGGGATTAACGGCTGGGATTGTTGGATTACCTAACGTAGGTAAGTCCACTTTATTTAATGCAATTACACAAGCAGGAGCAGAATCTGCGAACTATCCATTCTGTACAATCGATCCAAACGTAGGGATTGTAGAAGTACCAGATGAGCGTCTAAATAAATTAACGGAATTAGTAGAACCGAAAAAAACTGTTCCGACTGTATTTGAATTTACTGATATTGCAGGTATCGTAAAAGGTGCGAGTAAAGGTGAAGGGTTAGGAAATAAATTCTTATCTCACATTCGTCAAGTAGATGCAATTTGCCAAGTTGTTCGTTGTTTTGAAGATGAAAATATTACGCACGTTTCAGGAAAAGTAGATCCAATTGATGACATTGAAACAATTAACTTAGAACTAATCTTAGCGGATTTGGAATCTGTTGATAAGCGTATCGAACGAGTTGCGAAGTTAGCAAGACAAAAAGATAAAGAAGCTGTATATGAGCATGAAATTTTAGTTCGTTTAAAAGAAGCTTTTGAAGAGGGAAAACCAGCTCGTACTGTTGAATTTACAGAAGAGCAAATGAAGATTGTTAAAGGCCTTCATTTACTTACAACGAAAGAAATGCTATATGTAGCAAACGTAAGTGAAGATGATATTATGGATCCTTCTGACAATAAATATGTACAAATGGTAAAAGAATTTGCAGCAAATGAAAATTCTCAAGTAATCGTTGTATGTGCAAAAATCGAAGAAGAAATCGCTGAGCTAGACGAGGAAGAGAAAAAAGTATTCCTTGAAGAACTAGGCATTGAAGAATCTGGTTTAGATCAATTAATTCGTGCTGCATATGATTTATTAGGACTTGCTACTTACTTCACAGCTGGTGTGCAAGAAGTACGTGCATGGACGTTTAAACAAGGTATGAAAGCACCACAATGTGCTGGTGTAATTCATACAGACTTTGAGCGTGGATTTATTCGTGCGGAAACAGTTTCTTATGATGATTTAATGACAAACGGTTCTATGACAGCTGCAAAAGAAGCTGGAAAAGTACGTTTAGAAGGAAAAGAGTATATCGTAAAAGACGGAGATGTTATGCACTTCCGCTTTAACGTTTAATTTAATATTTCCTAGGAAAAATAAAGATATGAACTTGGCAAATATATTATATGTTTGCCAAGTTTTTTACGTATTGGTGAGTTGATTCATATAACTTACTATGATATAATCTAAACTCGTGAGTAATTACTATAAATTAATTGCTCCTTGCCCATTATGGGCCGTTTAGACCAAAAGGAGGTGAAAGTGTAATGAGAAAGTACGAAATTATGTACATCATTCGTCCTGGCGTTGAAGAAGAAGCTCAAAAAGCTTTAGTTGAACGTTTTGCAGGTGTTTTAACAAACAATGGTGCAGAAATCATTAACACGAAAGAGTGGGGTAAGCGTCGTTTAGCTTACGAAATCAACGACTTACGTGAAGGTTTCTACATGATCTTAAACGTGAACTCTAACTCAGAGGCGATTAACGAATTCGACCGTTTAGCTAAGATCAACGAAGATATCCTTCGTCATATCGTTGTTAAAGAAGAAGAAAAATAATTGATATATAAGGGAGAGTGGTTCGATTGATGAATCGTGTTATCCTCGTTGGTCGTTTAACTAAGGACCCTGACTTACGTTACACGCCCAATGGTGTTGCAGTAGCTACTTTTACGTTAGCTGTGAATCGCGCATTTGCGAATCAACAAGGTGAGCGTGAAGCTGACTTTATTAATTGTGTAATATGGCGTAAACAAGCAGAAAACGTGGCAAATTATTTGAAAAAAGGTAGCTTAGCAGGCGTAGACGGACGTCTTCAAACTCGTAATTACGATGGACAAGATGGTAAACGTGTATATGTAACAGAAGTTCTTGCGGAGAGCGTACAATTTTTAGAGCCGCGTAATGGCGGTGGGGAGCAACGTGGTTCATTCAATCAGCAACCATCAGGAGCTGGTTTCGGTAACCAAAGCTCTAACCCATTTGGTCAATCTAGTAATTCAGGTAACCAAGGTAATCAAGGTAACTCTGGATTTACGAAGAATGACGATCCATTTTCGAATGTTGGTCAACCGATTGACATTTCGGACGACGATTTACCATTTTAATGGTGTGAATCGGCTATTTTTAACAAAGAATGGAGGGAATAGACATGGCAGGACGCAAAGGTGGACGTGCGAAGCGTCGTAAGGTGTGTTTCTTCACATCTAACGGCATCACTCGCATTGACTATAAAGATGTTGATTTATTAAAACGTTTCGTTTCTGAGCGCGGTAAAATTTTACCTCGTCGTGTAACAGGAACAAGCGCGAAATACCAACGCAAACTTACAGTTGCAATTAAACGTGCTCGTCAAATGGCACTTTTACCATATGTTGGTGAATAATAGCGTATGAAATGCACAGTAGAGTCGGACTCTACTGTGCATTTTGCTATGCTTTTCTTTTTGAAAGAGAGGTTAGATGATGAAAAGTACGAAATTTATTACTGAGGGTGCAGCGTTATTGGCGATATATGCAATTTTATTGCTGATATCTATGTATGTTCCGATTTTAGGTACAGTTGCAACATTTGCGTTGCCGTTACCATTTATATTATTAACAGTAAGACATAAACTATCTAATGTATTCATGATTTTTGTAGCGGCGCTTTTTGTTACAGTTATCGTGAGTCAACCAATTAGTCTCATAAAGACAGTGATGTTTGGATTAATAGGTGTTGTATTAGGATATATGTATAAAAAAGGGAAAAAATCAGTGGAGATATTAATAGCTGGAACACTTGCATATTTAATTGGTATGATGCTCATTTATGTGGGGAGTATAAAGTTTTTTAACATAGATTTAATGAAGCAAATGCAAAATATGTTTAATGAAAGTATGGTGCAAAGTGAAAAGATAGCAAATGCTGCTGGTATGCCAGTTAGTAAGGAACAAAAAGAGTTGTTTGCACAAATGAACGATATATTACAAACGTTATTTCCAAGTATACTTGTGCTAATTTCTGTATGTTTTTCTTGGATCACAGTGCTAATATCAGGTAGTGTTTTGAGAAAATTAAAGTATGGCGTGACACCTTGGCCTAAATTTAAAGATATACAATTGCCAAAGAGTATTGTCTGGTATTACGTCATATTTATTTTGCTATCAATTTTCATAAAAGTTGAACCAACATCATATTTACATATGGTATTTTCTAATCTATATGTGATCTTTGCGTTGCTGCTCGTATTGCAAGGATTAACGTTTATCACCTTTTTAGCACACAAAAAAGGTTTTACGAAAGGTGTTCCTATTATTAGTTTTATCGTATGTATGTTTATTCCAATGCTGTTTCCTCTTGTGACAATCTTAGGTATAATTGATTTAGGGATTTCATTGCGTTCTAAAATGCAATGAAAAACAAAGGGATAAAACAGCATTTTTATGCTGTTTTAAGGTGTTTAATCTGTTTAACTAACTAGAAATTGAGTTGGTTTTACGTTATAGGAGTTGTATACATGCCTGAATTTTATAAGAAACAGTGGTTTTTATATCCTGTTTACGTATTGGCATTTTTTGTGTTGGTGCTAATCTCGATTCTCTGTTATTTTCACTTAATTATGGGGATAGCTGCCTTTTTTATTTTTAGCATCGTTTTCTTTTTAGTTATACGATTTGAACTTAACTTTCAAAGGAATTTTGAAAAACATACGACAGATATGATTACAAGGGTAAAGAAAGTGAGTAATGAAGCATTTAACCAAATGCCAATTGGTATTTTGTTATACAATAAGGATTATGGGATTGATTGGGCGAATCCTTATTTATCATCATGTTTGGGACAGCATGCATTAGCTGGTTGGCACCTTTACGATGTATCAGAAACATTACTCCTTTTTATTAAGGGGGAAACTTCTGACGATATAGTTTCTTTAAACAATCGAAAGTTTCGTGTTTTTGTAAGGAAAGAAGAAAAGCTAATCTATTTCTTTGATGTAACGGAACAAACAGAAATTGAAAAGATGTATGAAGATCAACGCACTGTTTTAGCTGTTATTTATTTAGATAACTATGATGAAGTTACACAAGGATTAGATGACCAATTACGTACGAATATAACAAGTCTTGTGACGTCACGTCTAAATGAATGGGCCGTTAAGTATGGTGCATATTTGAAACGTGCATCTTCAGAACGATTCTTCGTTGTACTAAATGAAAGTATTTTAGCGCAAATGGAGAAAGGGAAATTTAGTATTTTGGATCAAGTGCGTGAAGAAACATCAAAAAGGAATATACCACTTACATTAAGTGTTGGTGTTGGCTCAGGTGATTTACCTTTATCAGAGCTTGGAGCGATGGCTCAATCTGGTTTAGACCTTGCATTAGGACGAGGAGGAGACCAAGTAGCTATTAAACAAGCAACGGGTAAAGTTAAGTTTTACGGAGGTAAGACGAATCCGGTTGAAAAGCGTACTCGTGTACGTGCTAGGGTTATTTCGCATGCATTAAAGGATTTAGTATTAGAAAGCAGTAATGTCATTATAATGGGGCATAGAGCTCCTGATATGGATGCGATTGGTGCAGCGATTGGTATTTTAAAGGTAGCTCAATTAAACGAGCGCAAAGGATATATTGTATTAGATGAAAATGATTCTGATAAAGGAATCAAACGTTTGATGGATAAAGTGAAACAAAATGAAGAGTTATGGTCACATTTTATTACACCAGGGCAAGCGATGGAATTTGCAAATGATGATTCATTACTTGTTGTTGTTGACACGCATAAACCTTCAATGGTGATGGAGGAAAAACTGTTACACAAGATTGAAAATGTAGTAGTTATTGACCATCATCGCCGCGGGGAAGATTTCATTGAAGATCCATTACTTGTTTATATGGAGCCATACGCTTCTTCAACGGCAGAGCTTGTTACAGAATTACTTGAGTATCAACCGAAAAATTTAAAGATGACAATGTTAGAAGCAACGGCATTGTTAGCTGGTATTATTGTTGATACGAAAAGTTTTACATTCCGTACAGGCGCTCGTACATTTGATGCCGCTTCTTATTTACGCTCGCATGGCGCAGACACTGTACTTGTACAAGAACTTTTAAAAGAAGATATGGGTCAGTATTTACGAGTTGCAAAAGCCATTAAAAATGCGTACATTTATAAAAATGGAATTGCGATTGCTAAAGTTGATAGTGATGAATATTATGACCAAGTACTTATTGCACAATCAGCAGACACATTATTGACAATGACAGGTATCATTGCATCGTTTGTTATTGCAAAACGTGGAGAAAATTTCATTGGAATTAGTGGTAGATCTTTAGGTGAGTTGAATGTACAGCTAATTATGGAGAATTTAGGAGGTGGCGGGCACTTAACAAATGCAGCCACACAAATGAAAAATGTTACAGTAGATGAAGCGGAGGAGAAGCTTCGATTTGTTATTGATGACTATTTACAGGGAGGCACACAATCATGAAAGTAATTTTTCTAAAAGACGTAAAAGGTAAAGGTAAAAAAGGAGAAATAAAAAACGTACCAGACGGTTATGCAAATAATTTCTTACTAAAACAGGGGTTAGCTGCCGAAGCGACAAACAGCAGTATGAAAACTTTAGATGCTCAAAAGCGCAAAGAGGAAAAAGATGCAGCAGCAGAAGTTGAGAATGCAAAAGAGCTGAAAGAAACATTAGAGAAATTAACTGTAGAAGTAAAGGTGAAATCTGGAGAAGGTGGCCGCTTATTTGGTTCTATTACGAGTAAACAAATTGTAGATGTAATGCAAAAGTCACACAAGATTAAACTTGATAAACGTAAATTTGAAATGGATGATGCAATCCGTGCATTAGGTTATACAAACGTGACTGTGAAATTGCATCCGCAAGTAACAGCAACAGTAAAAGTTCATGTTAGTGAACAATAAAAATAAATTAAGCAAGGAGGATTGCGCATGAGTGATGTAATGGCTGATCGTACCCCTCCGCATAATATAGAAGCTGAGCAGGCAGTCTTAGGTGCCATATTAATTGATCAGGATGCGTTAACGTCAGCATCGGAACTATTGGTACCTGACTCATTTTATCGAACGAAACATCAAAAGATTTTTGAAGTCATGCTTGGGTTGTCTGATAAGGGAGAACCAATCGACTTAGTAATAATGACATCAGCGATGGCTGATCAAGGATTGCTAGAAGAAGTTGGTGGGGTTTCTTATCTAGCAGAGTTAGCAGAAGTTGTTCCAACAGCTGCTAACGTAGAATATTATGCACGCATCATCGCTGAAAAGGCACTTTTACGTCGTTTAATTCGAACGGCGACTCATATTGTATCGGATGGATACGAGCGAGAAGATGATGTGGATGGCCTTTTAAATGAGGCTGAGAAAAAAATATTAGAAGTATCTCACCAAACAAATGCCAAAGCATTCCAAAACATTAAAGATGTTCTTGTAGATGCTTATGATAAAATTGAACTTTTGCATAATCAAAAGGGTGAAGTTACCGGGATACCAACTGGATTTACTGAATTAGATAAGATGACCGCGGGTTTTCAGCGAAATGATTTAATCATCGTAGCAGCGCGTCCGTCGGTGGGGAAAACTGCATTTTCATTAAATATCGCACAAAACGTAGCGACGAAAACTGATGAAAATGTAGCGATTTTTAGTTTGGAGATGGGCTCTGATCAGCTTGTTATGCGTATGCTTTGTGCGGAAGGAAATATTGATGCGCAAAGACTTCGTACCGGTTCATTAACTTCTGATGATTGGGCGAAATTAACAATGGCGATGGGTAGCCTTTCTAATGCTGGTATATATATTGATGATACACCAGGGATTAAAGTAAATGAGATTCGAGCAAAATGTCGTAGATTAAAGCAAGAACAAGGTCTTGGGATGGTTTTGATTGACTATTTACAGCTTATTCAAGGAAGTGGGAAATCAGGAGAAAACCGTCAGCAGGAAGTATCTGAGATTTCTCGTACATTAAAAGGGATTGCACGTGAATTGCAAGTACCTGTTATCGCCTTGTCGCAGTTATCTCGTGGTGTAGAATCTCGTCAAGATAAACGTCCGATGATGTCTGACATTCGTGAATCAGGAAGTATCGAGCAGGATGCTGATATTGTAGCCTTCCTATATCGTGAAGATTACTATGATCGTGAAACAGAAAATAAAAATACAATTGAAATTATCATTGCAAAACAACGTAATGGTCCGGTAGGTTCAGTAGAGCTTGCGTTTGTTAAGGAATTTAATAAATTCGTCAACTTAGAACGCCGCTTTGAGGATGGACATGCACCGCACGCATAAAGGCAGTATAAAAAAGAAACGCATTTCTTATAATAAGATGTGTTTCTTTTTTTTTATATGAAAGATAGGGCTTTCATAAGGTGAATATGTAATTCTTACGAACGAAAACGTTTTTCCATAAAAAAATGTTCGCTTTTTGGTTGACTTCTCTTTCTGTTTTGGTACAATTATATTGTTTGAATAGATCGTTTGAAAATTGCGGAGGTGCTTTAATAATGTCTTCAGTAGTAGTTGTAGGAACACAATGGGGCGACGAAGGAAAAGGTAAAATCACTGATTTTCTTTCTGAGCATGCGGAAGTAGTTGCAAGATATCAAGGTGGAAATAACGCGGGACATACAATTGTTTTCGGCGGAGTTAAATATAAATTACACTTAATTCCATCTGGTATTTTCTATAAAGAGAAAATTTGTGTAATCGGAAACGGCTTAGTAGTAGATCCGAAAGCATTACTTGAAGAGTTAAAATACTTACACGATCGTGGTGTAAGTACTGATAATTTACGTGTAAGTAACCGTGCGCACGTTATTTTACCTTATCACTTAAAACAAGATGAGTTAGAAGAAGCGAGTAAAGGTGATAACAAGATCGGTACAACGAAAAAAGGTATCGGTCCTGCATATATGGATAAAGCTGCTCGTATTGGTATCCGTATGGCTGATCTTTTAGACCGTGAAGCATTTAAAGAGAAGCTTGAGCGCAATTTAGTGGAAAAAAATCGTTTATTTGAAAAAATGTACGATACAGAAGGTTTCAGCGTAGAAGAAATCTTTGAAGAGTACTTCGAATACGGACAACAAATCGCACAGTATGTATGCGATACATCTGTCGTATTAAATGATGCACTAGATAACAATCATCGTGTATTATTTGAAGGTGCACAAGGTGTTATGCTTGATATCGACCACGGTACGTATCCATTCGTTACATCTTCTAACCCAATTGCTGGTGGTGTAACAGTTGGAACTGGAGTTGGTCCTGCGAAAGTTACTCGCGTTGTAGGTGTATGTAAAGCATATACAAGCCGTGTAGGTGATGGTCCATTCCCTACGGAACTTAATGATGAAATCGGTCATCAAATTCGTGAAGTTGGTCGTGAATACGGAACAACAACTGGTCGTCCACGCCGTGTAGGTTGGTTCGATAGCGTTGTTGTAAGACATGCACGTCGTGTTAGTGGTTTAACAGACTTATCATTAAACTCTATCGATGTATTAACAGGTATCCCAACTCTTAAAATTTGTGTTGCTTACAAATACAATGGTGAAGTTATCGATGAAGTTCCAGCTAACTTAAACATTTTAGCGAAATGTGAGCCTGTATATGAAGAGCTTCCAGGTTGGACAGAAGATGTTACTGCTATGAAATCATTGGATGAACTTCCTGAAAATGCAAGAAAATACGTAGAGCGTGTTTCTGAATTAACAGGAATCCAATTATCTATGTTCTCGGTTGGACCAGATCGTAATCAAACGAATATCGTTCGTAATGTATACGAAGCTTAATTGATATAAAAAATTGATTTTTTTAAGAAAAAACTCATATTTTTATGAGTTTTTTCTTATTTTTTTATAAAAAATAAGAAAAGGTATTGCAAAAATGAAAGATAACATGTTATGATATGTCTTGTCGTCACGAAAATATGACGTTGGTGAGTATGAGCCATTAGCTCAGTTGGTAGAGCATCTGACTTTTAATCAGAGGGTCGAAGGTTCGAATCCTTCATGGCTCACCATTTTATTTTTCGTGGCCCGTTGGTCAAGTGGTTAAGACACCGCCCTTTCACGGCGGTAACACGGGTTCGAATCCCGTACGGGTCATGTTTTTTTATGTTCATTTTTGGTCCCGTGGTGTAGTGGTTAACATGCCTGCCTGTCACGCAGGAGATCGCCGGTTCGACCCCGGTCGGGACCGCCACTTTTGTTTATACCACCATTAGTGGTTTTATATATAGTTTTGGCTCGGTAGCTCAGTCGGTAGAGCAGAGGACTGAAAATCCTCGTGTCGGCGGTTCGATTCCGTCCCGAGCCACTCTCAGGATATTAAGTGGGCCCACTTAATATCCTTTTTATTTTGTCCAGTTTTACAAATGTGGGTAGTTATTTTACAATAGAATGAGGAGCCTCTAGCAGTTGAAGCTAGAGGTTTTTCTATAGATCGTATAGGATTCCGTGTAAAAGTGGATGATACATGAGTCTATGAGAATAGAGGAGAAATACTTAGACTAAGATTGTTGTCATATAGGAACATACTATAGAAACACCAATATGTTTGAGGATTATTGATCATATTTTTATAAGGAGGAAATAGACGATGATGGGAAAGAAAATTTTAGTAGTTGATGATGAAAAGCCAATTGCGGATATTTTGAAGTTCAACCTAGAAAAAGAAGGTTTTGAAATTGTAATGGCGCATGATGGTGATGAAGCGATTGAAAAAGCAAATGAAGAACAGCCAGATATGGTTTTATTAGATATTATGTTACCGGGAAAAGACGGTTTAGAGGTATGTCGTGAAATACGTAAAAGCTCAGAAATGCCAATTATTATGCTTACAGCAAAAGACTCTGAAATTGATAAAGTATTAGGGCTTGAGCTTGGGGCAGATGATTATGTAACGAAGCCATTTAGTACGAGGGAGTTACTTGCTCGTGTGAAAGCGAATTTACGTCGCCATCAGCAGGGTGGTGCTGCAGAGAAAGAAGAAAATACCGAAATGGTTATTGGACCAATCGTTATCAATTCGAACGCTTATAGTGTAACAAAGCGTGAAGAAAGCATTGAGCTTACACATCGTGAATTTGAATTACTACATTATTTAGCGAAGCATTTAGGTCAAGTAATGACTCGTGAACATTTATTACAAACAGTTTGGGGTTATGATTATTTTGGAGATGTACGTACAGTAGACGTAACAGTACGTCGTTTACGCGAAAAAATTGAAGATAATCCAAGTCATCCTACTTTAATTGTAACTAGACGTGGGGTAGGGTATTACTTGCGTGACCCAGAACAGGAATAGTATATGAAGAAAGTTGGTTTTTTTCAATCTATTCATTTAAAATTTGTGCTCATATATATGCTGTTAATATTAATAGCAATGCAAGTAATTGGTGTATATTTCGTCAGGGAATTAGAAAAAAGCCTTGTAAAAGGCTTTCAAGATTCCTTAACGCAGCAAACAAATCTACTTTCTTATAACCTGAAGCAAGAGTTTGTAAAAGAACGTCCTAAAACAGAATCAGTAGATAAAGCTATTAATGATTCGATTCAAAAATTCGCATCAGATCGTAAGAAAGATATTCAAGAAGTAAGTGTAATTGATTCTACTAAAAAATTAATGGCAATTTCAGACGGGTCTAAGCAAAATAAGGTAGGAAGAACGTCAGCAGATACAGCTGTACAACGTGTAATGGTACAAAAGAAACCAGAGTCAAAGATTGAGAAAGATGGAAATACAGGTCATCGAGTTCAAGTTATGATTACCCCTATTCTAAAAGAGCCAGGCGGAGAGGTACTTGGTGTCATTCATATCGTTGCATCTATGGAAGATGTGTACAAACAAATGAAGGACATCAACCAAATTTTCGCAACGGGGACAGTAATTGCTTTATTAGTAACAGCTGTACTTGGAATTTTATTGGCTCAAACAATTACGAGACCAATTTCAGATATGCGAAGACAAGCAATTGAAATGGCGAAAGGAAATTATTCGCGAAAAGTAAAGGTGCATAGTCACGATGAGATTGGACAATTAGCATTATCTTTTAACAATTTATCTAAAAAATTACAACAAGCTCGTTCCTCCACAGAAAGTGAAAGACGAAAATTATCATCCGTTTTATCACATATGACAGATGGAGTAATTGCTACTGATCGAAAAGGGGATATCATTTTATTAAATGATCCTGCGGAAAAGATGTTAAATGTTTCGCGCGAAACGGCGCTAGATCAATCAGTGTTAGAAGTGCTAGGAATACAAGAAGAATTTACACTGGATCATTTATATGAAGAGCCTGATTCAGTTTTATTAGATTTTAGTACGAGAAATGAACCATATATTTTACGTGCTAGTTTCTCTGTTATTCAAAAAGAAACAGGGAAGGCAAATGGTTTAATTGCTGTATTATATGATGTAACAGAGCAGGAGCGGATAGAACAAGAGCGCCGTGAGTTTGTTGCGAACGTATCTCATGAGTTAAGAACGCCGTTAACAACGATGCGCAGTTACTTAGAAGCACTTACTGATGGAGCATGGCAAGATCCCAATATTGCACCGCAATTTTTAACGGTTACACAAGAGGAAACGGAAAGAATGATCAGACTTGTAAATGCATTGTTACAACTATCTAAACTAGATAGTACAGAACATCGCTTAATGAAGGAATGGGTCGACTTTACTGATTTCTTTAATAACGTTATCGATCGTTTTGAAATGTCTAAAGAGCAAAATGTAAGCTTCAAACGATCTTTCTCTAAAAAATCTCGATTTATTGATATGGATACAGACAAAATTACACAAGTTTTATATAACATTATTTCCAATGCACTAAAATATTCGCCAGAAGGTGGTACAGTAACATATCGCCTACGTGACCGCGGGGAGTTATTAGAGATTAGTGTGAGTGATCAAGGAATGGGAATTCCGAAAGAAAATGTAGATAAAATATTTGAACGTTTTTATCGTGTAGATAAAGCGCGTTCGAGACAAATGGGTGGTACAGGTCTTGGGTTAGCTATTGCGAAAGAAATGATTGAGGCACATGGCGGCTCGGTTTGGGCGAAAAGTGAGGAAGGAAAAGGGACAACTATTTATTTCACATTGCCAATGGCGACAGATGAAGAGGACGATTGGGAATGAGTATGGAAAACTTTAAAACGATAGTTCTAATTAATTTGGTTGTCATTAGTCTATTTCTTACTTTTAACTTGTGGACATATGTTCCTGATTCTACTTCTATGCAAAATACAAAGTTCGTTCAAGGTAACGAAGAGATAAATACGATAAAGATTTCGGAGGTTGTTCGCCCATCCTCTGTCGTTATTCATAAAGAGAAAAATCATTATGTAAGCGAAAAGAAGGAAAATGTGGATTCGATCTATAAAATTCTTGAAAACGGAGAATTACATAATTTCGAGGAAATAACGGGGACAGTCCCTAAAGGTGATTTTCTGTCTTATGTACACGGAGAAGAAAAAATTGAATTTGTTTTTCCTACAAATATCCCGTTAGATACGATTAAAAATATGTTTAATATTAAAAATAAAAACATAGAAAGTAACAGAAGTTTTAATCGTATTATAATTGATCCTTCTAGAAGTAAGGACCAAGAAATTAAAGTTAGCTTTGTTTCCTATGATACTCCTCATAAAATATATCAAGCAACATTGAGTGGTGCTTATATAAAGGATATTATAAATGCTCAAAATCAACTTATAACAGTAGCAAGACCATATTTTGAGTATCAAATAAATGATACAAAAAAACTTTTTTTACCAGAGGGGATTACGGAATTAAGTAAGGCAGAGTATATTACAGCTAAACTAGAAGTGGATCCATTTAAAAATGCTTTATTTAGTGATCCACGTTATTTAAGTCCTATTTCTGAGAAAACAAAGGAAACATTTACAGATGGCATCCGTTCTATGGAAATTGATAAATCGGATGCAATGTTGAAATATAAAAATTCCGCTGTACATGGTGATAAATCTACGGATAATGCGGTAATTTTACAAAAAAGTTTTGACTTTGTAAGTGGGCATAGTGGATCCTTGAAGTCCTATCGTTTTGATTATATTAATGGGAGGAAAACTTCATTCCGTTTATATGAGGATGGTTTGCCTGTATTTAATGCAAATGGAATAGCGGAATTAAAACAAGTATGGGGTTCAGGTGAAATTATGCAGTATGAAAGACCCTTTTTTGAGTTCAGTATTACTTTGCCTAGTAAACAACAAACAACTTCTCTCGCATCAGGTCGTACAGTGATGACATCATTAGAGAATAATCCAGAAATTGATAAAAAATCAATTCAGGATGTTGGTATTGGTTATAAAATGTCATTGGAACCGTCCATCAGTGATGTGAGAATCGCTGTCTTACAGCCGATATGGTATGTAAAATGTGAAGAAGATGGTAAGCAACAAATATATGAATGGAGTGAGGGGGGACTAAATGGATTGGGATCGAATTAAAACAATATTTATTGTGACCTTTTTTGTTTTAGACCTCTTTCTTATCTTTCAGTTCATTCAAAAGCAAGATAGTAATCAATTAGAACTTGTGACGGAAACGAAAATCGATCAACAATTAAAAGCTGAAAAAATTACTATGGGAAATTTTCCTAAAGAGCCGAAAAAAGAGTCATTTATAATGGCGAAAAATAAGGGTTTCAAAGAAGAAGATGTGCAATCTTTAAAAAATCAGACAGCGCATGTGCAAGACGAATATCAAATAGAGGGTAAATTAAAAGAGCCTTTTTTAAATACAAAATCATTGTCAAAAGATAAGTATAATGAGTTTTTGAAAAATTATGTGCTGGATGGACAAAAATATGAGTTTGGCGCAATAAAGGACTCAAAAATTTACTTCTTTCAAAAGTATAAAGATAAACCAATCTTCTACAATAATCGTGCGATGATTGTTGTAGATTTAAATGAAAAAAATGAGCTTATTTCGTATACACAAACAATGTTAACGGATTTGAAGGAAATGGGCGAAAGCGAAAAGACGAAAGAACAAGAAATTATTACTGCTCAAACAGCTTTAGAAAATATATATTTGAAAAATAAAATTGCAGAAAATACGCACGTGAAAGAGGCGCAGATTGGATATGCGACTCTTGCTGAGTCTTCTTCTAATATACAAGTGCTTGCTCCAACATGGAACTTAAAGACAGAACAAAAAAAGGATTTTTTTGTGAATGCAATTGAAGGACAAGTTATGGAATTAGGGGAAACTCAAGTGCCGGAAGAACATAATGGAGTGAGAAAGAATGAGCATGCATTTTAGTGTACTTGCAAGTGGAAGTACAGGGAATATGCTATATGTAGGAACAGATGAAAAAAAACTGCTTGTCGATGCAGGTTTAAGTGGTAAAGCTACAGAGGCGTTATTTAAACAGGCTGAACTGAATATAAATGACATATCAGGTATTCTTGTAACACATGAGCATAGTGATCACATTAAAGGATTAGGTGTATTGGCGCGTAAATATGATTTACCTGTTTATGCGAACGAGAAAACATGGAATGCAATGGAACATTTAGTAGGCAATATCCCAACTGATCAAAAATTCATTTTCTCAGTAGGAGACGTGAAAACATTTGGGGATATTGAAGTTGAATCATTTGGTGTTTCTCATGATGCGGCGGAACCGATGTTTTACGCTTTTCATAACAATAATAGAAAGTTAGCTCTTATTACAGATACGGGCTACGTAAGTGATCGTATGAAAGGTGTTATTAAGGGAGCAAATGCTTTCGTGTTTGAAAGCAATCATGATGTGGAAATGCTTCGTATGGGACGCTATCCATGGAGCATTAAGCGACGTATTTTAAGCGACGTTGGCCACGTTTGTAATGAGGACGCTGCATTAGCGATGGCTGATGTTATTACAGATGAGACAAAACACATTTATTTAGCGCATTTAAGCCTAGATAATAACATGAAAGAATTAGCGCGTATGTCTGTATCACAAGTATTAGAAGAAAAAGGTTTTGGGGTTGGAGAATCCTTTGAAATACATGATACGGATCAAAAAATGCCTACGAAAATTCAATACGTATAATTCTTCATTTTAGTAAACAATAAAGGTGAATATAGTTGTTTTCAGGAAGATAGGTGAACAAATATGTCCTTTATTGATGAAGAAAAATATCGTATTAAACGTGCAGGGAAAAAGAAACATAAAGGTATTGTCATTTCTAGCATAGCAGGGACAATTGTAGGGGCTTCATTATTTGCATTTGGAGCTCCTTTATTTTCAAATCATGCAGGTAAGCTTCCGCAAGCTGAAGCAAGTGAAAAAAATATGGCTGAAGCTCAAAGTGGAAATGTTCCTGTTAAACAGATTAGCTTTGTAGACGCTGTTGATCGTGCTTCAGAGGCTGTTGTTGGTGTTATTAATATTCAACGAGACGATTTTTCAGAGGCTGATTCGGAAGCTGGTACAGGATCTGGTGTGATTTATAAGAAAACAGATGGAAATGCGTATATTGTAACGAATAACCACGTTGTTGCTGGGGCGAATCGTATTGAAGTGAGCTTAAGTGACGGTAAGAAAATTCCAGGTAAAGTATTAGGAACCGATGTAGTCACTGATTTAGCGGTACTTGAAATAGATGCGAAGTATGTGAAGAAAGTGATTGAAATTGGCGACTCTAATACCGTTCGTAGAGGAGAACCAGTTATTGCGATTGGAAATCCACTTGGGCTACAATTTTCCGGAACTGTCACACAAGGTATTATTTCGGCTAATGAGCGTATTGTTCCTGTAGATTTAAATCAAGATGGACATTACGATTGGCAAGTAGAAGTATTGCAAACAGATGCGGCAATTAATCCAGGTAATAGTGGTGGAGCGCTTGTAAATGTAGCGGGACAATTAATAGGTATTAACTCAATGAAAATTGCAGCAAAAGAAGTAGAAGGAATTGGACTAGCTATTCCAGTTACGAGAGCTGTTCCTATTATGAATGAACTAGAAAAGTACGGTAAAGTAAAAAGACCTTATGTTGGGATTGAACTAAGGTCATTAAACGAGATTCCGAGTTACTATTGGTCAAAAACGTTACGATTACCAGATAACGTAAAAGAAGGAGTCTGCATTTTAGATGTGAAAAGTCCTTCGCCAGGTACGGATGCGGGTCTTAGAGAACATGATGTTATTGTGGCGGTAGATGGAAAAGCGGTGCACGATATTATTGGGTTCCGCACGGCCTTATATAATAAAAAAATTAATGATAAAATGACTCTTACGTTTTATCGTGGTACAAAACGAGCGACAACAACGGTGAAATTAGGCATTCAAAAGTATTAAAAACAGGAGGGCCTACCTCCTGTTTTCTATTGTAGAAAAGTGAGGTGAAGAATATGAATTTACCTTGTTGTTTAGAACATGTTGAATTAGCATTAGATATCATTGTGGATGAGTGTGAAGTCGCACCGGTTATTAACAATGTGGATAACTCTAAAGAAGAGAAAAAAACATGTGAATTTTGTCAAAATGAGGCGACATATGTTGTATCGAACACAGATTCTCACACAATATGTGGGTAACATTTGTGGATATGTGGATAAGTCCTGTGGATAACGTGTTTGTAAGGTGGGGAATAAATGTGAATATCTCGATTATTTCAATTGGGAAATTAAAAGAAAAGTACTTAAAACAAGGTATAGCAGAATACTTAAAACGATTATCTTCGTACGCAAAAGTAGAAGTAATTGAATTGCCAGATGAAAAGGCACCAGAAAATTTAAGTGCAGCAGAAATGTTAATTGTAAAAGAAAAAGAAGGCATACGTATACTGGATAAAATTTCTGATGATACGCACGTCATTGCGTTAGCAATAGAAGGAAAGCAAAAATCATCAGAAGAATTTGCGGTAAGTATAGATCGCCTTGCTACATATGGAAAGAGCAAGATCACATTTGTAATTGGTGGATCACTGGGGCTTAGTTCTGAAGTAATGAAGCGTTCAAACGAATCTCTTTCTTTCTCAAAGATGACATTACCACATCAATTAATGCGATTAGTATTGCTTGAGCAAGTGTATAGAGCGTTTCGGATTAATCGTGGTGAACCTTATCATAAATAAATTTTTCATTTGTATATAAAGAGTAAAAAAGACCATTGGACAAAAATCACCGATGGTCTTTTAAACATTAATAGATGGTATGTAGATTTCCTAAAATAAGTATGTTTCTATTTCTAAAAAAATATGCTGTAATATGAAGAGGGAAAAAGTATAAGTAGTCATAGAAGTGAGGAATTAAAGGTGAAGAAGTTTAAGAAGTTTTACTTGGAGATTACAAGCGTATGTAATCTTGCGTGCAGCTTTTGTCCGCCGACGGAAAGGCAGAAGCAATTCATTTCTGTAGAGGATTTTGCTAAAAGATTAGACCAAATTAAACCTCACACAGACTACATTTATTTGCACGTGAAGGGTGAGCCGTTGCTCCATCCGAAAATAGATCAACTATTAGATTTAAGCCATGAAAAAGGGTTTAAAGTTAATATTACAACGAACGGAACGTTAATTAATAAGAGAAGGCATAGACTGTTAAATAAGCCTGCGTTAAGACAAATGAATTTTTCACTGCACAGTTTTGATGGACACCCAGGTTCGCAAGATAAAGAGGGCTATGTAAGGAGTATACTTTCTTTCATTAGAGAGGCAACAAGTCAATCGGACTTAATCGTTTCACTAAGATTATGGAATTTAACTCAGGATAATAAAACAAATGCTGAAATCCAAAAAAATAGGGATTTATTATCTATAATTGAAAATGAGTTTGATCTATCTTATCAAATTGAAGAGAAGCTTACACCGGGAAAAGGTATAAAAATTGCGGAACGTGTCTTTATTAATCAAGACTATGAATTCCAGTGGCCGGCATTGCATGAAGAAGAGGATGATGGAAAAGGATTCTGTCATGGTCTTCGAAATCAGGCTGGAATCTTAGCGAACGGAACGGTTATTCCTTGTTGTCTAGATGGTGAGGGAATTATTAATCTTGGAAATATTAATAATGATTCATTCTCTAATATTATTGAAGGCGAAAGAGCGAACAATATTGTAGATGGATTTTCAAAAAGGGTTGCAGTAGAAGAACTGTGTAGAAAGTGCGGATACCGCAAAAGATTTGGAAAGTAAATATAGAATAAGCCCTCATAAAACGAGGGCTTATTTTTATTCTTGATAAGAACGCTCTAATTCATCAATTAAGGAACCGACGTAAGATACAGCTTTACGGATTGCATCTGGTTTTGACATGTCTACTCCAGCGTGTTTCATTAATTCGAGTGGTTTCATTGTACCGCCTGCACGGAGTACATCAAGCCATCGATCAACAGCAGGTTGTCCTTCTTCTTTAATCATTTGAGCTACAGCGGTAGAAGCAGTTAGTCCTGCAGAATATGTGTAAGAATATAAGCCCATATAATAGTGAGGTTGACGCATCCATGTTAAACCGGCGCCTTCATCAATTTCTACGGAATCTCCCCAGAATGTCGAAAGGACCTTCGTTTTTATTTCAGTTAAAGTTGTAGCTGTGAGTGCTTGCCCTTCTTCTGCTAGAGCGTATACTCTTCTTTGATATTCTCCCTCAAGTAGATGGGTAACGAAGTTGTGGTAATATGTGCCGAGTAGTTGCAGAATAACCCATCTGCGCATTCTCTTATCTTCAGTAGTCGCAAGTAAATGCTGGGCTAATAGTAATTCATTCATCGTTGATGGAGCTTCAACGAAGTACATAGATGGACGCACATTCATAATACGCTGATTTTTATTTGCTAAATAAAAATGACCAGCATGTCCAAATTCATGAGCTAATGTGAAACACCCGCGCATCGTACCCTGCCATGTAATTAAAATATAAGGGTGAGAACCGTATGGGCTAGAGCAGAAGGCACCTGTTGATTTTCCTACGTTATCTGCAAGGTCTACCCATCTTTCTTTGAAGCCCTTTTCGATAATGGAACTATATTCATTTCCTAATACTTTTAAAGAATCTTGAATGAGTTTGCCAGCTTCTTCGTAAGTGATTGTTGGATTAAATTCAGGATCTAACGGTGCATGTAAGTCACAGAAAAGCATTTGATCAAGCCCTAATACATTCTTTTTTAAATCTGCAAAACGGCGCATATGAGGCGCTAATTCGTTATAAATAATATCTAGTTGGTTGTTATACATTTCAAGTGGAACTTTTTGAGGCTCTAAAAGCATATGGGTAACGGACTCGTACTTGCGCAAACGAGAAAGCGCCACTTGTTTTTTTACCTCAGTAGCATATGTTGTTGCAACTGTATTTTTATATCGTTTCAATGTGGAAACAAATGATGAATATGCTTTTTTACGTATATATGCGCTTGGAGAAAATTCATATTTGCTTTCGAATAATGCAAACGATACAGGCAAATCATTTCCCTGTTCATCTTGTATAGAAGGGAAATCCATATCGGCTAATTTAGTCATGCCGTAAATTTTGTAGGGTGAACTATGAACTTCGCCGAGTGCAGCAAGAGCTTCTTCTGTTTCAGGAGAGAGTGTGTGCTGCCTCTTTTTGAGTATCTCTAGTAATGATTTACGGAAAGGTTCAAGTTTTATTTCCTCAGTTAAATATTTTTCAATTATTCCCTCCTCAAATGAGAGAATTTCGTTATGAATAAAGGATAGTGCGGTATGTACATTCGTTCCTAGAGCAGAAATTTTGGAAGAGTTCGCTTGAATAACTGAATCTGTACGATCAGCGGATTCTTTTAAATTTGCATATGCGCCGAGTTTTGTTAACTTCATTAAAAGCTCTTCTTCTAAAAGTAGGCAATTTAATAAGGTAGCGGGGCTAGTGTGTAATTGTCCTTTAAATGCATCAAGTTTTTTTATATCGTCTGTTAATACACGTAATGCAGTTTCCCACTCTTTATCAGATTCGTATAAATCAGAAAGGTCCCATGTCAATTCAGTAGAGACTTCCGCGCGAATAAGGCGTTCCTCAATTACATTTTTCATTTGTTACATCCCCCTTATTATAAGTATCTAAAAACATAATACTAGAAAATTCAGTGAAATGAAAATATTTTACATTTTTATACATGAA
Organism: Bacillus sp. RC51; assembly: GCF_044908115.1. Taxonomy (NCBI): domain Bacteria; kingdom Bacillati; phylum Bacillota; class Bacilli; order Caryophanales; family Bacillaceae; genus Bacillus; species Bacillus sp. RC51. The sequence goes on from NZ_JBIYCW010000010.1 coordinate 40,805, forward strand.
AAAGAAGGACAAGCATAAAAAATGCTTGTCCTTCTAGTTGAATTTATAAATTAATATACTTTGTCCCCGTTGAAAATAGAGTTTTTCACGACTACATAATCTACAGTACGAATTGCGTCTAATTTTGTTCCACCAGCGTAAGAGATAGAAGATTGAAGATCTTGTTCCATTTCGATTAAAGTGTCTTCTAAAGAACCTTTATGCTCAACGAACATTTTCTTACCTTCAACGTTTTTCTTCTCACCTTTTTGGAATTCAGAAGCTGAACCGAAGTACTCTTTATAAAGTTTGCCATCTTTTTCGATTGTTTCCCCTGGAGACTCTTCATGACCTGCGAATAGAGAACCGACCATAACCATAGTTGCTCCAAATCGAATTGATTTAGCTACGTCGCCATGTGTACGAATACCACCGTCAGCGATAATTGGCTTACTTGCAGCTTTTGCACACCAGCGAAGTGCAGCTAGCTGCCAACCACCAGTTCCAAAGCCTGTTTTAATTTTAGTAATACAAACTTTACCAGGTCCAATGCCAACTTTTGTTGCATCAGCACCAGCGTTTTCTAATTCTCTTACCGCTTCTGGAGTTCCAACGTTTCCAGCGATAACGAAGCTTTCTGGTAAATGTTTTTTAATATGTTGAATCATGTTGATCACAGCGTTAGAGTGACCATGTGCGATATCGATTGTAATGTATTCGGGTGAAAGTTGCTCAGCAGCTAATTGTTGTACGAATTCGTACTCGTCTTCTTTAACACCAACGCTGATTGAAGCAATTAATCCACGTGATTGCATATCTCTAATGAATGAAATTCGTTTCTCTGGTTGGAAACGATGCATGATATAGAAGTAATTATTTTCAGCTAAATAAGTTGCGATTCTTTCATCAATAATCGTTTGCATATTTGCAGGTACGACAGGTAATTTAAATTTATGTTTTCCTAAAGTGACAGTTGTATCACATTCAGATCGGCTATTTACAATGCATTTTGCAGGAATTAATTGAATATCTTCATAGTCAAATACGTTTTCCATCATTTACACCCCTAAAATACGAATATTTTATTTTTATTGATTGAAAATGTTCGTCCATAGGATAATTTACATCATTTTCAGTAAGAAGTCAAAGATTTTCTTAACATTTTTTTAAAAAGAAGCCAATATGTTTTAAAAATAACGTTAAAAACGAATTTAAATAGATTTCTTATGAATAATGTTCGTTTATAAAAAAGTAAGGAAAGTTGCGATAATTGCATAAGATTGTATGTATGCTTCTTATTTTGAGCGAGGGGGCTGGGGAAATACTATGAAAAAGTTAATACTAATAATAGGAATAACTTTGTTGGTTACTGCCGGATGTAGCAATAATGATGCATTTGATAAGGCAGAGAAACAAGGAGATTTAGCATTGGAAAATAAAGAATACGATAGAGCAGTTGCATCTTTTGAATTAGCATTAAAAGAAAAGAAGGATGATCGGGAAATCAGGCTGAAGGTGAATCAAACAAATAAAATGATTGAAGCAGTACAGGAAAGTAATATAGACCGAGCAATTTCGTTATTGAGGGAAATTGAAAATGATGCTGCTAGTTCAGTTATATTAGCCAGACAAGCAAAAGAAAAACGAGAAGTTTTAGCTAATCAAAAAGATGAGGAAGAAAAATATAAGCAAATGCTAGTTAAAGTAGAGGAGTTGAAAAACGAGCAGAAGTTTGCGGATGTAAAAGAGCAACTTAACGTAATTATTAGGGAAACGAAAGGGAAAGAACAGTTTAAAATATATTATCAAAATGCGAATGAACAAATTATACAGAGTGTGCCGAGGGCAGTAGATGTAGATAAAACAAAAGATGAGAACCGTAAGGAAGAAAAAGTAATAGAAGAGAAGCCGAAGAAAGAAAGTGTTATTACCGGTCAGAAGGCAGAATATATTACTAAACTAAATAGTATTGAGGAGAGTTTGAAAAAGCTCGATTACTTATATGAGAACGGAATTACAACTGAAATGAAAGAAGGGGAAGTTAAAAGATACGATGCATGGGATCAAGCTTTAAATGAGATTTATGCTGTTTTGAAAAAGCAACTTTCTACAAGTGAAATGAACACTTTGAGAGAGAAACAGCGTGAATGGATTACGTATCGAGATCGCAAGGCGGAAGAAGCTTGGAATGAATCTGGGCGGGGAACATTATCAGGGATAGCAACTATTTCATCGAATGCAAATAGTACGAGGGAAAGATGTTATCAGTTAGTTGAGCAATATATGGAATAATATTTTTAACAAGTTTTTAAAATATAAGATCCTTTTGTTTAGTCAGGCGAATCACGAATGATTCGCCTTTTTATGTGAGCTTTCAAGTATAATGAATAAGGTCATAATAAGGTATATGATGATTCATTGATAGGAAAAGCGAAAAAAGAAAATAATACAGAATAAAAAGAGGTTAACATATGAGTAAAAAAAGTTTTGCTGATTATGCATTAAGTAAAGAAATTGTAAGAGCACTTACTGGTTTAGGATATGAACATCCAACGGAAGTGCAAGGAGAGGTTATTCCAGTTGCCTTGCAAAAGAAAGACCTTGTCGTGAAATCACAGACTGGAAGTGGAAAAACCGCTTCATTTGGCATACCACTTTGTGAAATGGTGGAGTGGGAAGAGAATAAGCCACAAGCTTTAGTTTTAACACCGACGAGAGAGCTTGCGGTGCAAGTAAAAGAAGATATTACGAATATAGGTCGTTTCAAAAGAATTAAGGCCGCTGCAGTTTATGGCAAATCTCCATTTGCACGTCAAAAATTAGAGTTAAAGCAAAAAACACATATTGTAGTTGGGACTCCTGGCCGTGTGTTAGATCATATTGAAAAAGGTACCCTTTCTTTAGAGTGTTTGAAGTATTTAGTTATTGATGAAGCGGATGAAATGCTGAATATGGGTTTTATCGATCAAGTAGAGGCAATTATTGACGAATTACCTAAAAAACGAATGACAATGCTATTTTCAGCAACACTTCCAAAAGATGTTGAAAAGTTATCTCGTACGTATATGGATTCGCCAACGCATATTGAAATTAAGGCTACCGGGATTACAACAGATAAAATTGAACATATACTTTTTGAGATGAGAGAAGAGGAGAAGCTTTCACTTCTTAAAGATGTAACAACGATTGAGAATCCAGATAGTTGTATTATTTTTTGCCGTACGCAAGAAAATGTAGATCACGTATTTCAACAGTTAAAGCGGGTTAACTATCCTTGTGACAAAATACATGGTGGTATGGTACAAGAAGATCGTTTTGAAGTTATGGACGATTTTAGAAAAGGAAAGTTCCGTTATTTAGTAGCGACAGACGTAGCTGCTAGAGGAATTGATATTGATAATATTACACATGTTATTAACTATGATATTCCATTAGAAAAAGAAAGTTATGTACATCGTACGGGAAGAACGGGACGAGCTGGTAATAACGGGAAAGCTATTACATTCATGACGCCGTATGAAAATAGATTTTTAGAAGAGATTGAGGAGTACATTGGCTTTGAAATTCCAAAGGCACTTGCACCTTCAAAAGAAGAAGTTATGAAAGGTAAAGCAGTATTTGAGGAAAAGATACATGCTAAACCAATTATAAAGAAAGATAAAAATGCAGGCCTAAACAAAGGAATTATGAAATTGTACTTTAATGGCGGGAAGAAAAAGAAAATTAGGGCGGTAGATTTCGTCGGTACAATTGCTAAAATTAAAGGTGTTACAGCAGAAGATATAGGTATTATTACAATACAAGACAATGTTTCTTACGTTGAAATATTAAATGGAAAAGGACCACTTGTTTTAAAAATTATGAAAAACACAACGATTAAAGGGAAACAATTAAAGGTTCATGAAGCAATTAAGTAAACAAAAAAACTATCCACCTCTAACAGGTGGATAGTTTTTTTGTTTAAGTTTCTTTGAGGTCATCAACTAGTTTCTCTGCTAAACGTCTATACATATTACTCATAGTCACGAAGGATGTTAGTAATAAAAACTTTTCTAGCTTTGGATCTTCTAAGGAAGAAACCTCGTTTACTTCCTTAACACGGTTATTCACATCTTGCTTAAAGCTTTCCACATTGGTGTCAGTAAGAGAAAGGTAATCTTTATATAGAGTGTTTAATTCGAATGTATCATCGTTTATTAACGGTGCATTTATATTTTCTAAGGAGCTTTTTATATCATTAATGGAAAGAGCTCCTTTTAATTGATAAATTAAGCTGATTAAAATCATATGTTCTTTTGAATACTTTTTATTTTTGATAGGGATGAATAATTTCCCTTTTGCGTAATTGTTAATCATTGTTTTTGTTAATACTTTTTCATCATTAGTTCTCGTTGTATCCGCATAAGTATTCTCAAATAGTTGGACAACTTGGTCTACATATAAGTCGACATTTGGGATATCCTCAAGTTTAATACTTTTTTCTAAATGTAATGATTCAAGTAATTTATTTATATTTTCCACGTAGAACCCCTCACTTTTATAACTTAGTGGAACTTAATGTTTAGTATATCTTTAAATATGGTATTACGAAACAAATGAATTGTAAATGTTGACCCGCACGGAAAATGTGTATATAATTACATGTAGTTATTAAAACTACATGTAATTATATGAGGGGTGTTTATATGAATGTTTATGTAAGAGAACCAGTTAATGCATTTACTCACTTAGGAGGAGCTGTATTATCATTTATTGCATTATTAGCTATGCTTGTGAAAGTTTCTGTTAAGATGCCATCTGTTGCTGCAATTACAGCTGTTATTTTATTCGGTATCGGGATGATGGTCCTTTATATGGCATCAGCTGTGTATCATAGTGTCGTAGCTAGTGAACGTGTTATTTATTTCTTTAGGAAGCTAGATCATTCTATGATTTTCATATTAATTGCAGGTACATATGCACCCTTTTGTTTAATTACATTAAATTCGGCAAATGGTTTACTATTATTCTGTTTAGTTTATGCAACGGCAATTTGTGGTATTGTTTTTAAAATGTTTTGGTTTAATTGTCCAAGATGGTTATCGACAGCAATTTATCTTCTGATGGGTTGGCTAATTGTTCTATTCTTTGCACCGCTAGCTGAGAATCTAAGTACAGGAGGTATTATTTTCTTAGTACTTGGAGGCATTTTTTATACAATTGGTGGGTTTATTTACGGTGCGAAGCCAAAATGGTTGGAGTTTAAATATATGGGACACCATGAAATTTTTCATGTTTTTGTATTGTTAGGTAGTCTTGCACATTTTCTAAGTGTATATTGTTACGTAATTTAATCAAAAAACGCCACGCGATGTCTGTTATGTGGCGTTTTTTTTATTACCTGATTTGAATCGTGTATTGTACAAAAAATCATGGGATAAAATGTAAGTTTCTGTGTTCGCATAATAAACATATGGTAAGAAATATGTGATATACTTTGAGAAGTTTATAATGAATGAAATATGGAGGACTATAATTATGGCAATACTTGTAACAGGTGGAGCAGGATATATTGGTAGTCATACATGCGTAGAATTACTAAAAAACGGTTACGAAATTATAGTAGTAGATAATCTTTCGAATAGCTCAGTAGAGTCTATAAATCGAGTGACAGAGATAACAGGAAAACAGTTTAAATTTTATAAAGAAGATATTTTAAATCGAGAAGCACTTGATACGATTTTTGAAGAAAATACAATTGAAGCTGTTATTCACTTTGCAGGCTTTAAGGCTGTAGGGGAATCAGTAGAAATTCCGTTAACGTATTATCATAACAACATTACGAGCACACTAGTGCTGTGTGAAGTGATGCAGAAGCATGATGTGAAGAAGATGATCTTCAGTTCATCTGCAACAGTGTATGGTATTCCAGAAACATCACCAATTACGGAGGAGTTTCCATTAAGTGCAACGAATCCATATGGTCAAACGAAATTAATGATTGAACAAATTATGCGTGACGTAGCATTTGCGGATGCAGGATGGAGTATTGCATTACTTCGTTATTTCAACCCATTTGGTGCACATGAAAGTGGACGCATTGGAGAAGATCCAAACGGAATTCCAAATAACTTAATGCCATATGTAACACAAGTAGCAGTAGGGAAGTTAAAGGAATTAAGTGTATTTGGAAATGACTATCCAACAAAAGATGGCACGGGTGTCCGTGATTATATTCATGTTGTAGACTTAGCAAATGGCCATGTAAAGGCGCTTGAAAAGGTACTTGGCACTACTGGGATAGAGGCATACAATCTCGGTACAGGTACTGGTTATAGTGTATTAGAAATGGTTGAAGCATTTGAAAAAGTTTCAGGCAAGGAAGTTCCTTATAAAATTACGGAACGTCGTCCTGGTGATGTGGCAGTATGTTTTGCAGATGCATCGAAAGCGAAGCGTGAATTAGGATGGGAAGCAAAACGTGGATTAGAAGAGATGTGTGCAGACTCTTGGAGATGGCAATCAAATAACAAAAATGGCTATCTAGAAGTTTAATAAACAGATAAAAAAATGACCTTTTGCGGGAGCAAAAGGTCATTTTTATTTATTTATTTCCATTAAGTTTATTAGCAAATTTAGTAAAGAAAGTTCGCCTTTTTATAGGAGTATTTGACTGACAAAACGTATAGTAATCAATATCTTTAATGTAAGTAAAGAGTCTAGAAATAGCATATAAGAATGTAATAGAAGATCCGAGTGCAAAACTAATACCGTAACCATTAAATCCAAATGGAAGTAGAAGAAGACTTAATAACAGGTTTGCAAAAAAGAACAGGGCTGATGTTCGAAATGCTCCTTTACGATCTTCAAAATATAAGAGTAGTAATGTGATAACAAGGACCATCCCGTTTGCATAAGCACCAATTATAGTCAGCTGCAAAATAGAGTATTCAAGTGTTACGTTCCCAGATTGTGAACTAAACATCCATATTATAAAAATAATAAGTAAAGAAAAAATACCTTGATTACGAAGTATTCGTTCCATTTCTTGCTTTAGGACAAAGTTCATTGATTCTTTTAATTGTAAAATTGTATTTAATGTCGCCCCATTGTTAACTGAACCGAAGAACTTCTTATACCGTTCATAAAACCTTGTTTCAATGGATACTACGAAGAAAATATAGGTTGGGATAATGCTTAAATAGGCCCAGAAAACAGATGTATCATAAATTTGATGATAAATAAACGTGTTTTCAATATTTCCTCGCCCTTCTCCGAACCAAATAACAAAGTTACATACCCAAATGCCAATATTGTAAAGTAAGCTTGACCAAAATAGTTCTGGATATTTATCTAAATAAGAAAGAAAGGTAAATTGTTCAGTAGCATCACTATTTGGAAACATTCGTACAATAACTATACTTAACCACACTAATGTAATGAAAGTCCCGATTGTAAAAGAAATTAAAAGTAATAGGGCCAATCCGTGTTCTATTCCAAGTGTTGGATGCCAGTAAGCAATAAGCGCAATTCCAGATAAGGAGAAAATGGAACCAATTAAAAATGCAAGAGCGATGGATTGATAATCTTTAGCTGCTGTTAAATAAATGGATTGAATCCAAATGATGTTTAAAGCTAAAAATAAAAATAGCATCACGATTTTATAATACAAGGCTAATGGTGTAAAAATTGCAAACAAAATCCATAAGATAATAGCTAAAAAAAGTGTGATTTTCGTCATTCCTAAAAAGGAAGAAAATACTTTATCAGCTTTTTGCTCGTATAAAAGGTCGGCCACATATCTAGTTACGATGAGCTGTAAGGCACCATATATGATTTGAGAAAAAATGAAGCAGTATGAAATTGAAATTGTAAAAAGGCGCTGTTCCTCAATTGAAATAGAATGGAACAAACTTAAAATGTATCGAATAGCTGTTACTGCTAAAATAACGACTAACCAAGGACCAGCTGTAACAAATAATGAAAATCCGTACGCTTTTATTCTGGAAGAATAGTAGTCTTCTTGGAATAATTTTTGTAAACGAAATCCTATCCCTGCCATGTTTTTTTACCTCTTTCTAAGTAAAGCTTACGATAACTATCAACGACACCTGATAATTGATAGTGCGCTTCAATACGATTGCGCCCGTTATCCCCAAATTTTTGAATGGATTCAGGGTGACGATAATACCACTCTAAATGAATGGCAACTTGTTCAGGAGATACAGGTGGTACAACAAATCCACATTGTCCGTAAGGATCTTCATCTTGTCCGTAAATTAATTCCTTACAAGAGCCGACATCTGTAACAACCCATGGTAATCCTGCTGCCATTCCTTCTAACATAGCTAATGGTTGTCCTTCAGATATACTTGTTAATACGAGAATATCTGTTTGTTTTAAGTAATCTTTAATATTTACTTTGCCGGTCATTATTACATGCTCTTCTAATCCTAATTGTTGAATTAAATCACGACATTCCTGAGCATATTCTGCTTCTTCTGTATCAGGACCTAGTAAGTAAAATATAAATGGAATATCTTTTTCTAATAATAATTTAGCTGCATAAATCATTGTTTTTACATCTTTAATTGGCACAACTCGTATAATAGCGGAAATGATGAGTTTATCCGAATTGTATTTTGGCTTACGTAACCCTTTATAGTCAGATAAAGTAACGCCATTTGGAACGATTTTTAGTTTATGGGCCGGAGCACCTAATTCTTTTTGATATGCACTATTTCGGCCGAACAACGTAATTACATCAGCGGCTTGTTCATATGCTTGATGAGACAAGTGATGAAAGAAAGAAACCCATCTTTTTTTATATTCAATTGGTATCCAAGTAGATTGTAGTATTTCTTCTTCACGCTCCCGAGAATAAATACCGTGTTCAGTTAGAATAAATGGTATATCGGACTTGGCACTAATTGCAGCACCAAGCAATCCACCATACCCTGTCGATACAGAATGAATAAGATCTAATTCAGGAAAATCAATTTGTAAAATTTGAATGATTGGTGTGAACATAGATCTCCACATCCAAAAGTAATTTAAGAAGGATCCACTACTTTCTTCATATAAATAGCTTTCTTTAACAATTGCATAAAACTCACGGCTTTCGAAGAAGGAATGGAGTGTTCCTAGCTTTTGTTTATTCCCTAATATTTGTAATGCTGTTGTATCGTTGGCTTGAAATGTAAACCATTTTTGAAGTGTCTGTACTTCTTGTTTAGTTAAATTAGTTTTTATATGTTTTGCTTCATTTTCTGATTGCAAAGGAATCAGAATGATGTTTTTTACATTGCTTGGAATTTCATATTGATATTCATCTTCTGTTTTTACTTGAGGGACTATCGCGAAAATCGTAAATTCATGTTCTTTAAACTGCTGGATAATCATTTGAACCCAGCTTGCTACCCCTCCGCTTACAAAGGGATAGCTGCCTTCAACGACCAAACCTATTCTCATCTGTTATGCTCCTTTAATTGGAATCGTAGCGCTGGCTTTCGTTAACGTAACGCTATAAATTTGGGAATCAAGCTTTTTAACTGTACCGTAAGAGAATGAGCCAGGTTGTATCTTCTTACCTTCTTCTACACGTATAATTGTTGAAGTATGGTTTGGTAACCCTTTATATGCAATGTGAACAGCATCATCTTCATAAGAAACATCTAGGTCACCAGTTTGATAAATTTTCATAGAAGCAGTTGCTTCACTTTGGGTCATACTTTTTATATAAGGATATCTTTCTCGTATTTCTTTAATTGTCTTTTTATAAGCTTTAAATAATTCTTCCCATGTTAAATTACCTGAGCGTTTTTCATCAAGGATATCATCTGGATGGACGAAATGTGAGATAACCCCTAAATTTGCGGTAACATCAGTTAAGATAAATTGCTCTTCATCTGTGATAGCATAGCCGCTTGTAATGCGCGGGAAGTGATAAATGTTTTTATTATGTTCATCTGGTCCAAATTCTTGAATTAAACTACCGTTACTTTTACTTCCCACATATAGAGAAGCAACTGTTTCCATAGTTGGAACTGCGTCGTTTAATGCACTTAATCCAGCTGTATTTATAATATTGGATGGTGGTACATAGGTTTTTAATTTTTCGTTTGGAAAGAAGTTATACACGAGTTTTTGCAGAGCATCTAAGGAGCTCTCCATATCCTCTTTTGAATTCCATGGAACATATTCAAGTGCTTTATCTACTGGATCTGGTGGTAATAATAAAGGTTGATGGTTATAGCCATGAATGCCTATTTCCCCGCCGTGACTTAGTAATTCTCTCCCAAATAATAAATAGGTATTTCTATTTTTACCTGTGAAATCTTCAAAGGGTGGCGTTACTTTATTTTGGTACGTCCCAATGGCAACACCCGTATATTTAATATCAAGATCTTCAGAGATATCCTTCATATTTTTCCACCAATGTTTTTTATAAAATTCTTCAACAGAAATTTTTTCTTTCGTTAAGTTTTTTAGTTCTCCACTTGGAATCGGAGATGGGAAGTCATCGATATACATAATCTCCGCTCCAAGTTGTGCTGAAGCGAAAGTCGGGAAAATAGTACCCAGTGATTGAACGAACATACCTCTACCTAATTTATCGTTCAATGCTGTTGTATTCCAATATAAGACTTTTCCTTCACCGTAGTCATTGGTCCAAAGGATGGGAGTATCTTCCGCTGTAATCCAAGTATTAGTTGTATTCTCATCTAGCGTAATATTCATTGAGCTATGAGTAAACAATGGAGAAGAACTTGAGAGATCTGGATAACCAGGGAATAAAACTTCTTCAAAGGTTAATCCTTTCGCATCTTTGAAACCTTCTTTTTGGGTAATACCAAATAATGTGTTCCAGGAAGGATCTGAATCAAGTCGGTTTGCGATAATAATTCTTCCGCCCATTTGTACAAAATTTTGAATATCAGCTTGTGGAAGTTGCTCCATTATTTCACCTGTAATAATAATCCCTGTATAGGGAGAGGGTGTAAGTCCCTTAATTTCATTAGCTGTAATATCTTTATAGTGTAGGTGTGCGTAATCCATTGCCTTCTTCGTATTAAATTCGACTTGTTGCCCTAATGTATTATCCGTTTTTAAAACGTATAATTGCATTTTTTGTCCATTTTGAGCTACATCTTTTGCTTTGAGTGTTTTAACAGTAGCTGTTTCTTTAGTTTTAGGAACAGAAAACTTTTGATAAAAATTTTCTGTTCGATATATAAGGATGGATAAAATTAAGAGAAATAAAATGATACTAATAATCCCGATATATATATTAATCCCCTTTTTCAATGTGTGCGCCTCCAAACTGCCTTACAAATAATTGATATTTACGCGGTAGTATATGAACTCTTTTTGCATCCGTTAGATTATTGATTAAGTTATAGAGCTCGTCCCATAACTGTTGCTCATAATATATTTCAAGTAAACCAACGTAACCGTAATATGATTCAGGATAGAAATGAATAAGCTTTAAAAATTGTTCTTCAGACTTTGCATATTGTTTTGTGTGTAGAAACAGATTTCCAAGATGGAAAGGGTAAAGAGGTTCGTTAGGGAATAGTTCTACACCTTGTGTAATAAAATTCATAAATTTAGCGATTATTTTTTCTTTTTGCTGATTAGAAAGAAGACCACTGTTTATATATCTTAAATAGTTAGAAACCAATTCTTTTGCAATTTCATTTTGTGGATTTTGTAGAAATTGCTTATTTAAGTATTCGATTTGTTTTTCGTACCGTTCATTTAGTAAATTAATAGTAGTTGCTGCGTAATGCACAGTTTCAGGATCTTTATGGTGAATGGCTTCTTTCAATAAGCCTCCTTCATTAGCAATAGAGGAGGAGCTTAACTGTACAATGAGTTGTTTATGTAATTCAGGCTTATCTAGTTCTAATCCAGAAGAAAATGAAATTAAGTCCATATCTTGTTTTGCTGATTCCAAAATATCTTCGTAATTATCAACGTGAAAGGCAACATAATCAGAGTATTGCTGTAACCACTCGGTTTTGGAGCGTCTTATATTAAGTAATAACATGATTGCTGATACAATAAGTCCGATAAGTGGGAAAAGAAGAGATAGAATCAAGCAAAATTCAATAATTCCTTTTTTATCTTTAGTAATCAAACTTTTCGTAAATCGAAATAAAAGAAAAACCGAAATAACATAAATAAAATAAAGAAGGAGTAAAATCATTAGACTATCACTCCTTTAGAAGAAAGAGCGTTTTGTATACGAGTTTGAACTTGTATATAAAACTGTTCTTCAGTGCCAGGTAATAAAATCATGATTTTCTGCTCGGTTGTACTATAACCGAATATATCGATATCTCGCAAGTGGTCTTTTAAAATAGAATTTATCATTCCTAAAGAATCTTGTGGAGCATTGAACTCAAAATAGGAATATGGATAAGATAATGTTTCGTACCGTTTCTTTTCTATTTTTAGTAAATGTTCAAATTCATCTTCATAATAAATGCTTGTTTTAGGGAATGTGCGATCCTCTTGACTGGATAGCCAAAGATTAGAAGCGTTTTGTAAACGATCACCCATCCAGCGTAAATACCATGTGAAAAGTTCGAATTGCTCAGAAGTTACTTTTGAAAACTCGATTTCGTCTAATATAATGACGTATTGTACATCATCTTGGAATAGGACGGGACCAACTAAAAGTGGAGCGTCTTGAAAATCCTCATCTGTACGGAAAAAAGGTCGATTATGCGCTAGCGCATTTTTGATGACTAAGGAAGCGTTTTTAACGAAAATAGATTGGGATAATGTATTTTTACCAGTTTCAGCTCTTAATTTAATACGAAGCGATTGTTTATTGTTATCAACGTGATAGATACCAATTTTTTTTGCTCCAAAATACATTTTTAATACATTCATTCCTTCATCGAGTACAATTTCAGGATGTGTATGATTTAAAGCTTTAAACATATGATACATTTTAGATAAGTGGTTATTTGATTCAAGTACACGAGAACGTAGTGTAATACGTGTTTCATCCAATTGTTTCACGACATATTTTAATTCTTTATTTTCAGCCTTCAGCTCATTATTTATCATATGTACATCTTCATAACGTTCTTTTTGTGCAGTGCTCATCAGTCCACAGCATAAACTAATAACAAGTAAGAAAATCCAACTTATCCAGTAATCTAATGAATAAAAGTACAACAATACATCATTTTCTTTATATATACCGCTTATAAAAATATAAATCATTGCTTCCAAAAAGGCGAAAATGGCAATAGATATGCCATATCGGCTAGAGATAATTAATGTAATAAATAAGAGTAAGAAGTATTCATACGTTGGTGTAAGAAAATCAGTTAGTATTGATAGAAAAAATAGTGCAATAAAGAGAATCGTAGGTTCAATCATCTTTTGGAATATATTAGATTGTCTATAGTGCATAAAAAAATCCCTTCTTTCGTTTGCAAATTTAATTTTGAGGAATAGTACACTGAAATAAAATACATAATTTAAAAGAATTATTTTAAGATATATAATATATAAAGCCCAAATCATTTTATCAACAGAGATGTAGTAAATTCAAGTGAAATAAATTCTAATTTTTGTTAATGTATTGCATTTATTGGAATTTTTATAAAAAATCGAGTTTGAAAAAATGTAGAATGTTATGGTATTACTATATTTGTATTAACATTTAAAACAATAGAAAATTACAGTTGTATAGGGGGTAATATTATTATGGAGTGGAAACGTTCCGTATGTTTTTTAGCTATATTTTCTTTTATTTTTTCCTCAAGTACATCCGCACAAGCAAATGTTGTGGAACCAGTTTTAAAAAATGTACGAAGTTATAAAATTTATTATGGTGAAGCAAATGAGCAAGTAATTGAGAGACTTTCAAAGTATGACATGGTTATTATAGAGCCATATGCATTTACGAAAGAACAGGTTCAGCAATTAAAAAAATCAGGAACGGTAGTTCTTGGCTATGTTAGTGTTTTAGAATTAGAATCGTGGCATAAATCGCAAGTAGTTGAATCAGACTATTATTATAGAGATGGTAAGAAAATGAAGATTGAGCAGTGGGATACATATATTATGAATTTAGCTGATGAACACTACCGTGGGATTGTTGTGAATAAGGTGAAACAGCAAGTCATTGGAAAAGGAATAGATGGGGTGTTTTTAGATACAGCTGGTGATATTGATGACTATTTTTATGATCAGCCGTCTACACAAGGGAAATTTCGAGAAGCATATGTAAATTTATTAAAAGAAATTAAAAGTGTTGATTCCAACCTGCTTCTTATACAGAATTGGGGATTTGACACAATCAAAAATACATCCTTGAATTTTATACATGGTGTATTGTGGGAAGACTTCAATAAACAAGTTATTGCGAAAGATGAATGGAGTCAAAATTGGATGCGTTATTTTAAACAACAAAGCAATAAAATTGTAACGTTTACCGTGACCCCAGATAATGTATCTAAAAAATATAGTTCTACAAATGGATTTGTTCCTACAATAAATCCGAATGATATTTATGATAAATAGCAAGTGTTCAAAATGAGAAACTATCAAGATTGACTATCACGCTTTAGGTCAGTAATACGATTATCTTATAAAGATAAATGTATTACTGACCAGCCCCTTTCACATAATAGGGGAGATTTAATGAATTCGAACGAGTTGTTTATGGTATACTGTATTACCTTCTTGGCTTGTATATGGCGGGATACTTCGCCCAAAACAATTTGCAACAATATTGGAGTGGCCAGGATAAGAAATACGGATTTCATACAAATCAATAGAGTCATCTAAATCAGCATAAAAAACTGCTAAGTGGTTGCCTTGTAAAATATATGGGAATGCTACTTCCGTATTTTCACCAAGTAGTACAGGTAATTTTACAGGATTAGAATAGTTAGACCAATCCCAAACCTCTATAGTTACATGGTGTGTGTAATATGCATCTAAATTTACAATGTTTACTACTGCTGAAACAGTTGCAGGCTCTCTTGTTAATACACCTGTGGAGTGAAAAACAAAATGATTTGGATAATGAAGAGGCATAAATATCAAACCTTTCTAAATTAATATGAGTGTACGATATTCTATGCAAATAATTAATAGAATGAGATAGGGAAAATGTATCATTCTACTAATTTTTTATAGAAATTCAAAACGTAGTATTGAAAAGTATTCCAACACTTGTATCATTGTTAGAGTACGTTTATAATCAAGGAATCCTATTTCATGTTTTGATAGGGTTATTTATTATTGAAAGCGTTTTAAATTTGTTATTCTTTAAGGTAGGAAGTCTGACTTATTCAGATTAAAAATTATGTATGTAGTTTTAAATAGGAAGAAAAATAATAAAGTGAAACTTTAATCAGTGGGTGGGGGTTGTTCATCCCCACTGATTATTAGCCTTCACCAATCGGGCTTTACGGGCAGTTGATCTCCCGCCTAACTTCTTTGCTCTAGCTGAATTTTGAGGTGGGAGTTTTACTGCTCGTTAATGCGGGATAAAGTATCACTTTATATTGTGGGGAGGTTAAAAGTGTGAAAGGGAAAGATTTTCACACGAATATATATGGGTTACGTAGGATTATTACTTTCAGGTGCAGCTTTATTTTTAAATAGTCTTGTCATATTAGGCAAAGTAGAGATGAAAAGTGCAGGTGTCTTTAATTTATTTGTGGGGGCACTACAAATTATCATTCCGTTCTATTTGATTATGATTTCTGATCAAAGTAATTGGACGGTATATTCATATGCGGCTACTTTTTTATTTGGTTTAACTTATTTATATGTAGGCGTTACTTTTATTAAAGGAATGGATAGTAGTGGACTAGGCTGGTTCTGTATTTGGGTAGCAATTATTGCTTTATTCTATATGATTGTTTCATTTGTTCAATTCCACGATGTTGTTAATGCGTTAACATGGTTTATGTGGGCATTACTTTGGTATTTATTCTTTGTATTAAATGCACAAAAAAAGAATATCAATCAATATCTTGGCAGAATTGCCTTTGTACAATCATGGGTAACATTGACGTTGCCTTCACTCTTTTATTTTATGGGAGTATGGGGCGAGGGATTCATATATGAACTATGGGTTTATGTATCAGTAATTTCTATTTTATATTGCTGCTATTGTATTTTTAAATATCGAGTACGTTAATGTATCGTGTGTAGAAAAAACATGGAATCGTTAAACTGATTCCATGTTTTTTTATTTTAGCGTTTATAATAATAGAGGTAGTATTTTACAATTTTTGAAAACGGGGATGATGAAGGTGAAAAAAGTATTGGTGCTAGGGGGAACAAGATTTTTTGGTAAACATTTAGTAGAAGTACTGTTGCAAGCTGGACATGATGTAACGATTGCGACGAGGGGAGTTACTGAAGATTCCTTTGGAGGTGCAGTAAAAAGACTGATTGTAGATAGAGAAGATGAGAGGCTACTAGAAGAGCGTTTTGAAGGTAAAAGTTATGATATCGTATACGATAATTTATGCTATAGCTCGAATGCAGCGAAGATAATATGTGAAGTGCTAAAAGGAAAAACGAAGAAATACATTATGACATCTTCAATGGCTGTCTATGAGCCTGCGCTAGGCCTGTTAGAAGAAAACTTCAATCCGTACGAGTATACAATTACGTATGGAGGTAGGAATGATTTCAATTATAGTGAAGGTAAGCGATTAGCCGAAGCAGTTTTATTTCAACATGCAACATTTCCAGTTGTCGCAGTGCGTTTTCCAGTTGTTATTGGAGAAAACGATTATACGAAAAGATTACAATTTTACGTTGAACATGTTGTGAAACAAGAGTCTATCGTTGTGGATCATGTAGATGGAGAGTTGTCATTTATACATGAAAAGGAAGCAGGACAGTTTTTAGCTTGGTGCGGGATGGAAAACATAGAAGGGCCAATTAATGCTTGTAGTAACGGGGTGGTTTCTACCAGAGAAGTTATTCGTTTCATAGAAGAGAATACCGGGAGAAAAGCGCTCATTCAAGAAGTAGGAGATAATATAGCTCCTTATAATGGAGTGATTAATTGTACGTTACATAATGGAAAGGCTCGTGAATTAGGATTCCCGTTCCGAGAGTTGAAATTAGAGACGGAAAAAGTTTTACGTTATTACATAAATACAATGAAATAATCATAAATCCCCCGGTGGCAATCCGGGGGATTCTGGAGGATTTCGACAATACTAATTTTACATTACCAAATTTACCTTATACGCACGACTAATGTGTTTGTGATTGAATTGCTTGTAAATACTTTTCATTTACCCGGTCCCAGTCCACCGTATGCCACCAGTTGGTAACAAATTCTGGACGCCGATTTTGATACTTTAAATAATAGGCGTGTTCCCATACATCGATGACGAGTAATGGAATTTTACCTTCTTGCAAAGGTGTATCTTGATTGGGTGTACTCATAACGGAAAGTTCCTCACCGTCCAGAACAAGCCATCCATAGCCACTTCCAAAACGACTAATAGCTGCTTTGGAAAGTTGATCTTTTAAGTTGTCAAAGGTATTGAAATAATAATCAATTACTTTTGCAACGTCTCCATTAGGCTCACCGCCACCTCGCGGGCTCATTAATTCCCAAAAAAGACTATGACAATAATGTCCACCACCGTTATTTCTGACAGCTGTAACAATTTCTTTTGGTAAAGTTTCTAAATTACATAGTAACTCTTCTAAAGATTTATTATGTAATTCCGTATAGTTTTCTAAAGCGGCATTCAAGTTATTTACGTATGTCGCATGGTGCTTTCCATGATGAATAGAAAGCGTGTTGCTATCGATATATGGCTCTAGTTCATCATAGTCATATGAAAGCTTTGGCAATTGAAATGAAGACATAACATTCCCTCCTTTCTTATTAAAAAGTTGGTCTAGGTAAAAATAATTTACCTGAGTCAAAAATACACCTATTTTTTATACAAGTCAATAGTAATCTCTTTAATTTTCTGAAAAATATTACAATAAAAGTAACACTTCGACTTTCATTTGTGACTCTTATTCTTTTTGCTTATACTGTAAAGTAGTAACGTTTTGTTGAAATAGAAGGAGATCGTTTATGAGTAAAACGAAACAATTAATAGAGGAAGCGAGTCATTTTATTACGGTTTGCTATAAAGAGCTTAATAAAGAACAATTCATAGAAGAGAGAATAAAAGAAATTCAAGTTGAGATAGAGAAGACGGGGACGTATGAGCATACATTTGAAGAACTTGTTCATGGATCACGAATGGCATGGCGCAATAGTAATCGATGTATCGGAAGACTATTTTGGAGTAAGATGCACATATTAGATGCACGTGAGGTAAATGATGAGGAAGGTGTATACAATGCATTAATTCATCATATTAAATATGCAACGAACGATGGGAAAGTTAAACCGACAATTACAATTTTTAAGCAATATCAAGGTGAAGAAAATAATATACGAATTTATAATCACCAATTGATTCGGTATGCAGGATATAAAACAGAAATGGGAGTGATTGGTGACTCTCATTCCACTGCGTTTACAGATTTTTGTCAGGAACTTGGCTGGCAAGGAGAAGGTACGAATTTCGATGTATTGCCACTTGTTTTTTCTGTCGATGGGAAAGAACCCGTATATAAAGAAATTCCTAAAAAAGAAGTGAAAGAGGTACCAATTGAACATCCAGAGTACCCAATCTTATCTTTAGGAGCAAAATGGTATGGGGTTCCAATGATTTCAGATATGCGCTTAGAAATTGGCGGTATTTCCTATACAGCTGCTCCGTTCAATGGTTGGTATATGGGTACGGAAATTGGGGCCCGTAACTTAGCGGATCATGATCGTTATAATTTACTGCCAGCGGTTGCAGAGATGATGAATCTCGATACATCTAGAAACGGTACGTTATGGAAAGACAAGGCACTAATTGAGTTAAATATTGCTGTATTACATTCCTTCAAAAAACAAGGAGTTAGTATTGTGGATCATCATACAGCTGCACAACAATTTCAACAATTTGAGAAGCAAGAAGCGGCATGTGGACGGGTTGTAACGGGCAATTGGGTGTGGCTCATTCCACCACTGTCGCCAGCTACCACTCATATTTATCACAAACCGTATCCGAATGAAATTTTGAAGCCAAATTTCTTTCATAAATAATAGCTAGTATAGTTTTTTTTCTGCAAAATATAATTTTTTTTAATTACTGTTACGTAGCAAATGGAAGCCTTTACTATCGGCTATTTTTGGAAAGGGCTTTTTGAACCAAGGAGTTCCTTATGTTATAATCAAATTTCTGTTTCGAAGACCTTATAGAAATATAAGGTCTTTTGTTTTGCTTTTTTATGTAATAGGAATAGAAATTTTCTTTTAAATAAGGGATTTAGCATATTTTTAGGGACAACATAAGTGTGTAGAAAATTGATGGATTATTATGCTTATATAATCATTGTGTTTTGGGTGTAAACAAGAAAACATAATAAAGTTGTTTTTTTAGATTGCTGAGGAAGGAGGAAGTGTAAATGAGGAAGAAGAGTCGAAAAACGGATTGGCCTGTATTTCTTATTAGTGGTGGCTCACTTTTATTATTTGTAATTGCAGTTATTTTAAATAAAAGTTACGTAGAGGGAGCCATTAATAGCAGTTTTGCAGCTTCAATTAAATATTTTGGTGCCTTTTGGCAGGTTTTATTAATTGGTACATTTGTTGTTGCAATGTGTATGGCGTTTTCGAAATATGGGAGAGTTAAACTTGGGGGACTAGAAAAACCTGAGATTAGTACGACAAAATGGCTCGCTATTATTATGTCTACATTACTTGCCGGAGGTGGCGTTTTTTGGGCAGCCGCAGAGCCGATGTACCATTTGATGACGGTGCCACCAATACATGAAGGCATAACTGCTGGAACGAAAGAAGCGGTAATGCCGGCTTTAGCACAAAGTTATATGCACTGGGGTTTCCTGGCTTGGACGATTTTAGGTACAATTAGTGCGGTAGTTATGATGTACGGGCATTATCATAAAGATATGCCTTTAAAACCTCGAACGCTTTTATATCCTATTTTTGGAGAGAAATTACGAAAGAGTTGGCTTGGAACAATGATCGATGTATTTGCCATTATTGCGGTAGCTGCAGGGACGATTGGTCCAATCGGATTTTTAGGCTTGCAAGCAAGTTATGGGTTACAAGCATTGTTTAACATTCCTGATGTGTTTACTACTCAATTAGCCATTATTGTTTGTGTGGTAGCTGTTTCTACTATATCTGCGGTAACAGGAATTGATAAAGGGATTCAAATTATAAGTAATTTAAATGTTAGGTTAGCAGTTCTATTAATGGTATTTGTATTACTATTTGGACCAGGTGGATTTATTATCGATTCATTTGTTTCTTCGTTTGGATTTTATATAAATGAATTTATTCCAATGAGCACATATCGTGGTGATACAGCTTGGTTAGGATCGTGGACAATCTTTTTCTGGGGATGGTTTATTGGATATGGACCGATGATGGCAATTTTAGTGAGCCGAATTTCAAGAGGAAGAACAATCCGAGAAATCATCGTTGCAATTGGAATTATTGCACCTATTATTACAACGTTTTGGTTTACTATACTAGGGGGATCAGGTGTGTTTTATGAGTTAATGAATCCTGGTTCTATCTCGACCGCATTAAGTGAATCTGGTATGCCAGCGGCTATGATTGCAATTACGCAGCAGTTGCCACTATCTAATATTATTGGACCTGCATTTCTTTTATTAACAATTTTATTTGTAGTGACAACAGGAGATTCAATGGCTTATTCGATTTCAATGGCAGTGACTGGAGATGGAGATCCTAGAATTAGTTTGCGAGTTTTTTGGTCGCTTATTATGGGCGCAGTTGCGGCGATTCTTTTATATATGGGTGAGGGAAGTATTAACGCCTTACAATCCTTCATTGTAGTGACGGCTGTTCCGGTATCTATTCTGTTATTCCCAATGCTATGGCTAGCGCCTAAAGTCGCAGGGGAATTAGCCTTAAAACAAGGTATTGTAAAAGAAGAAGATAAAACTAGCTTCTTGTTCCAAAAAGCTAGTAAATCAAAATAAATAATTGTATTTATATAAGAAGAGGAAGCATTTCATTTGAGATGCTTCCTCTTTGCCATTTATCCAAATACTTTTCCTGAGGGGACAGTATTTGGATAAACATTTCGTACAGTTTCAATCTATTCTAATACTTTATCTTTCGTCTCTGGGACACATAATAGCATTGTAACTAAACCGATTGGATAGATAATGAAGATGAGAGATAATGCTCCCATTAAATTACCACCTGCAGCAAGTAAGCCGATAATAACAGGTCCAAATCCAGCTAACCCACGTCCTGTACCGAAAATAAAGTTCTCTGCTGTCGAGCGAGCTTCAGCAGGATAGTTTTCAGCTAAAATTGCTCCGAATCCCCCCATCATGCCATTGGCAAAGAATCCAAGCAATGCACTTCCCCATAACAATGATGTTGAGTCTGTGAATAAGAAGAAGTAAATGAGACAGTATATAGTACCACCGACATAATAGATTGTAAAAGTTTTACGGCGACCAATTTTATCGGCTAGAATACCAAAAGTCGCAATTCCAATTAGCATGCCGATCGTAGAGATGAACATCCAGCCGCTCGCTTTTGCTAATGTGTAGTTATATTTATTCGCTAAAATAGTTGGCATCCATGTGAAAATTCCATAATATCCGAAGTTCTGGATGAATGACATAATAATAAGACCAATTGTTGTTATCGTTACTTTTTTATTGGCAAATAACCTTCGAAGTGGGAACTTTTTCATTTGCTTTAGTTGTTCTGCCTCAGTAGTTGTTAAATTACCTTTAGCTTCTTTTTGTAATAATTCTTTTTTGTATCGTTGTTTTTGTTCCCATATTTTCGGTTCACTTAAACTTTTACGGATGTAAACAGCTAGTAGAGCGGGAATGAGTCCAAATAAGAAAACAGCTCTCCATCCGAAATGCGGGACGATAAATGCCGGAAGAAGTGAAGCGACTAGTACGCCAAATTGCCATCCAAGTGCAACAACGGATGTCGCCTTAGCGCGCATTTCTTTAGACCATGTTTCAGTTACGATGGCCATCCCAATCCCGAATTCACCACCAACTCCCATTCCAACTAAAAAGCGAAGAATTAATAATTGCCAATAATCTGTTGCGAAATAAATAAGTGCTGTTGCTAGTGAGAATAGTAAGATTGTGAAGGCCATCGTACGGATACGCCCAAATAAATCAGCAATAAATCCAAATAAATAAGACCCGATTAGCATTCCTATTGTGGTAGCTAATGTTAAGTTTCCACCTTCAACAGGGCTTAAATGAAATTCTTTTAAAATGTAGACGAGTACGAAAGATAAGAGCAACATGTCTAAACCTTCTGCTGCATATCCTAGCGCAGAACCAAACAATGTTTTATATCTTTTCTCTTTCGTCTCCTCTGTTGATGATTGTACATTAGTAGTGACGTTCATCATTACTCCTCCTTATTTTCTTCTACAGTCACTATGGAAGAATAACAAAAGGCCTTCTCACCTGATATGATGAGAAGGCCAAAAAAGCATACGTATCCCTAAAAAAGACCATACGTATAGTATATTCCGACTTCCTTCTCAACCTCACGGGGTTGGGTTAAAGGACTGTATTATATTACTTTATTTTTAGCACTCTTCTGTTAGATTGTCAAATAAAGAGGGGATAGTTATGTGTAAAATATTTCAAAAAACATTTCATTCTCCTTGACGCACGCTTCATTATTTTCCCATAATAAAACTAACTAATATAAAAAGGAATGAATCACAGATGCTAAATTTAGTACTTATGATGATTGAACGCGTCGGACTTATTGTTATTTTAGGATTTTTACTCTCTCATATTAAAACGTTCCGGCGTCTTCTTCATAAGCAAGACGGATATGTAGATAAGTTTAAGCTTATTTGTATTTTTTCAGTGTTTACAATTGTAAGCAATTACACAGGGATTGAAATAGCAGGAAATACTATTATGAATGAAAATTGGTTACAAGGTGTTTCATCATCCAGCACAATTGCGAATACACGAATCATGGGTGTTGGAATTAGTGGATTGCTTGGCGGTCCTATCGTCGGGATTGGAGTAGGTTCTATTGCGGGTATTCATCGTTATATGCTTGGCGGGACGACGGCAGTAAGTTGTGCAATTTCATCAATTTTGGCTGGGATTATAACAGGTTATATTGGATACATTTTCAAAAAATATAACCGTACTATTACTCCTAAATTTTCTGCGATTTTAAGTGTTTTTATCGTTACTTTAGAAATGCTTATGATTCTATTAATTATAGAAGATGGACTTAGTGTTGTGAAAACAATTGCGCTACCGATGATTCTTGTAAATAGTTTTGGCAGTTTCATTTTACTTTCGATGATACTAGCTATTTTACGACAAGAAGAAAACGCAAAAGCTTTGCAAACGCATAAAGTATTACGAATTGCTGATAAGACGTTACCATATTTCCGCCAAGGGTTAACAGAAGAGTCTTGTAAACATGTGGCACAAATTATTCACCGCTTTACGGGAACAGATGCGGTATCCTTAACAGATACAGAGGAAATCTTAGCTCACGTTGGATTAGCATCAGATCATCATATTCCTTCACACAGTTTAATAACAGGTTTATCAAAAGAAGTATTAAAAACAGGGAAAATAATGAAGGCAAAATCACGTGAGATTATTAATTGTCAACATGAAGGGTGTCCATTACAAGCAGCAGTTGTTATTCCATTAACTTCACATGGAAATACGATAGGAACATTAAAACTTTATTTTAAAAACCCTAATCAATTAAGTCGTGTTGAAGAAGAGTTAGCGGAAGGGCTAGCGAAAATATTCTCCACACAGCTTGAGTTAGGTGAAGCTGAGTTACAAAGTAAGTTATTGCAAGATGCCGAAATAAAAGCGTTGCAAGCACAAATCAATCCGCATTTTTTATTTAATGCAATTAATACAGTATCAGCTTTATGCCGAACAGATGTAGAGAAAGCGAGAAAATTATTATTGCAGCTTAGCGTTTATTTTCGTTGTAATTTGCAAGGGGCACGACAATTACTTATTCCATTAGAACAAGAGTTGAATCATGTACATGCATATTTATCGTTAGAGCAAGCGAGATTTCCGAATAAGTATGAAGTGAAGATGTACATTGAAGAGGCACTAAAGGTGACTTTAGTTCCACCATTTGTGCTTCAGCTATTAGTTGAAAATGCATTGCGCCATGCTTTTCCGAAAAAGCAGCCAGTGTGCCAAG
Organism: Bacillus sp. RC51; assembly: GCF_044908115.1. Classification (NCBI taxonomy): domain Bacteria; kingdom Bacillati; phylum Bacillota; class Bacilli; order Caryophanales; family Bacillaceae; genus Bacillus; species Bacillus sp. RC51. The sequence goes on from NZ_JBIYCW010000010.1 coordinate 65,097, forward strand.
TCGAGGTACATGTGTTTGAAAAAGAAGGGATGGTTCACTTTGAAGTAAAGGATAATGGACAAGGGATTGAGAGTGAACGTCTAGAGCAATTAGGAAAAATGGTAGTTCCATCAAAGAAAGGGACGGGAACAGCCTTATATAATATTAATGAACGACTTATCGGGTTATTTGGGAAAGAGACAATGCTTCAAATTGAAAGTGAATTAGAGCAAGGGACAAAGATCCTCTTTGTGATTCCGAAAAAAGTAGAGGAGGAAAAACGGAGTGTTAAAAGTATTAGTAGTTGATGATGAAATGTTAGCACGGGATGAATTGAAATATTTATTAGAGAAAACAAAAGAAGTAGAGATAATTGGTGAGGCGGATTGTGTAGAGGATGCATTAGAAGAATTAATGAAAAACAAACCAGATATTGTTTTTCTAGATATTCAGTTATCTGATGATAATGGATTTGAAATCGCAAATATATTAAAGAAAATGAAAAACCCACCTTCAATTGTGTTTGCTACTGCCTATGATCAATATGCATTGCAAGCATTTGAAGTAGATGCGTTAGATTACATTTTAAAGCCATTTGATGAAGAACGTATCGTACAGACATTAAAGAAATATAAAAAACAAAAGCAAATAAAGTTAGAAACAAAGCAAGATGTAAAGAGTGTAGATGTAACGGCCGAGATGCATAAATTAGCATTACCAATTGAAGAATCGATTGTACTCGTGAATATTGAAGATATTATATATGTAGGACTTGTGGACGGAAAGGTGACAGTAAAAACGACGAGAGAAACATATGTAACACACGATACACTTGTAATTTTGGAAAAGAAGTTGCCGCAAGCAAGTTTTATGCGTGTTCATCGTAGTTTCGTTGCTAATATTAATCATATTTCTGAGATACAGCCGTGGTTTAATTCGACTTATAACTTAATTATGAAAGAGGGATCCAAAGTCCCGGTTAGCCGTACATATGCAAAAGAACTTAAAAAGCTACTTCGTATTTAAGAAGTAGCTTTTTGTATTTCGTCTGCCTATTTTTGCAACTAATTTTGTATATTTGACGTTCTGTTATGTAAACGCTTACGGTTTTGTTTTTATCTTATACAATAAAGGTACCAAATCGAAAGAGGTGGCCAAAATGAGTACGAAAAAAGTATATAGTTTCTTATCACAAGCATTCATATTTTCAGCTATTATGTTAGTTTCTAATATTATTGCAACGCATTTACCAATTCCGATGCCTTCATCGGTGATCGGATTAGTTATTTTATTTAGCCTATTATGTTTAAAAGTTATTAAATTGGAACAAGTTGAATCGTTCGGAACGGCCTTAACAGGTATTATCGGATTCCTTTTCGTTCCATCAGGTATTTCGGTTATTAATTCTCTCGGTGTAATGGGACAATATTTTGTACAAATTTTAACTGTAATTGTTGTCGCAACAATTATTTTACTCGCTGTAACAGGATTATTTGCACAATTTATTTTAGGAAAAGACGATAAAGAAATAGAAGATACGAAAGAATTGAAAGTAGTAAATAAAGGACGCAAGCACGGAAAAGTTGCGTAACCAATTTAGTATATATTGTTAGGAGGGAATGAACATGGCAAGCACAATGACTCCATATTTCGGAATCGTCGTTTCATTAATCGCATACGGAATCGGAACATTATTATTTAAGCATTCAAAAGGATTCTTCTTATTCACACCATTATTCGTAGCGATGGTATTAGGGATTGTCTTTCTAAAAGTAGGTAACTTTACTTTTGAAGAATATAATACTGGCGGAAAAATGATTAGCTTCTTCTTAGAGCCAGCAACAATCGCCTTTGCAATTCCATTATATAAACAAGTTGATAAGTTAAAAAAATATTGGTGGCAAATTTTATCGGCTATTGTGGTTGGATCTATTTGTTCAGTGGTTGTTGTGTTCATTGTCGCAAAAGCAATTGGTCTAGATACAGCTGTAATGAACTCAATGTTACCGCAGGCAGCAACAACAGCAATTGCATTACCAATCTCTGAAAGTATCGGTGGTATTCCAGCAATTACATCATTTGCAGTTATCTTTAATGCTGTTATCGTATACGCATTAGGAGCTTTATTCTTAAAAACATTTAGAGTTAAACATCCGATTGCTAAAGGTTTAGCGCTTGGAACAGCAGGACATGCGTTAGGGGTTGCAGTAGGTATCGAAATGGGTGAAGTAGAAGCAGCTATGGCCAGTATCGCTGTGACAGTGGTTGGTGTCGTAACAGTGGTGGTTATTCCAATGTTCATGCCGTTTATTGGATGATAAAACTTACTAAAAAAAATATAAAAGCAAGTTATTTGTAGGACGGATTTCTACTGATAGCTTGCTTTTTATGTTACAGTAGTGGTAAGACCTATTGAAGGATAAAAGTTTCCTTAAATCTTCATTAATACTACGTATAATGCGTTCTGAAATAGGTCATTGTATTGTAAAATAAGAAATAACATAATATATAGCACAATTAACGGGTGGTTAGGGTTGAATATAAATTGCTCGCAATGGCTTTAATATTAAAGGATAATTATAAGTAGAAAATAGAGAGAGATCTACTTGTTAACGTTTTACTTTATAGGACAGGAGAGAGTACTCGTCGATTATGCAAATAAAAAACCTGTTTCAAAGCAAAGGATTTCAGAGGTTAATCGTATTAGTATTACTTGCTCTCATATTGTATGGGATGCAAAGTATGTTAAATTTAATTTTAATTACGTTTATGTTGACGTATTTAATGGATCGATTCCAAAAGTTTATTTCTCGTAAATTAGATCATTTCATGCCAATTAATCGAAAAATTATTATAGCGCTTTTATATGTAATGTTAGTGGCGGGAATTGCCATTACGCTATTTAAATATTTACCGGTATTAACAATACAAATTTCACAATTGATTTATCAATTTAATGTATTTTTAAGAAATCCACCTGATAGTGAATTAATTAAGTATGCAGTTAATGCTGTTAATCATATGGAGCTTTCTAAATATGTGGGGCAAGGCGTAGACATTTTGTATAAATCTATTACGAATGTTGGGAAATTTGGCCTTCAAGTTTTACTTTCTGTAATTTTAAGTTTATTTTTCTTACTTGAAAAAGCACGTATCGTTGCTTTTACTTCGAAATTTAAAGAAAGCCGACTTGCAATTTTCTATAATGAAATAGAGTATTTCGGAAAGAAATTTGCACGTTCATTTGGAAAAGTAATCGAAGCACAATTTTTAATTGCAATTGTTAACTGTGTTTTATCTGTTATTGCATTATGGATATTAGGATTCCCGCAATTACTAGGTTTAGCGTTAATGATTTTCTTGCTTGGTTTAATTCCAGTGGCGGGTGTTATTATCTCGTTATTCCCACTCTGTATGATTGCTTACAATATTGGCGGTATTATGTATGTCGTTTATATTGTAGTTATCGTAACAGTAATTCATGCACTTGAGAGCTATGTATTAAATCCGAAGTTTATGTCTCAAAAAACAAACTTACCAATCTTCTACACATTTATGGTATTAATTTTCTCTGAGCATTTCTTAGGTGTGTGGGGACTTATTATCGGTATTCCAATCTTCATTTTCTTATTAGATGTCTTAGATGTGACAAGTGATGAAATGGAGAAGGACGTTGAAAAAAATAAATTGAAGTAAAGAAAAAGCATCGATGTTCGATGCTTTTTCTTTTATAACATGACGTTCCTTATGCCATACTGTAAGGAGAAGATAGAATAGGGGTGAAATAATGGCTGTAAATGAAAAGATAGAGTTAGCTACGTTTGCCGGAGGGTGTTTCTGGTGTATGGTTTCGCCATTTGAAGAGATGGAAGGGATTATACAGGTTGTTTCAGGCTATACAGGTGGCCATAAAGAGGATCCAACGTATAAAGAAGTGTGCTCGGAAACAACTGGGCATTATGAAGCAGTACAAATTACATTTGATGCAAATAAAATGCCATATGAAGAGTTATTAAATATATATTGGAGACAAATTGATCCGACTGATATAGGAGGACAATTTCACGATCGTGGACAGTCTTACGAAACGGTAATTTTTTATCATAATGAAGAACAACATAAAAAAGCAGAGGCTTCAAAAGAAGTGCTTGCAAAGAGTGGGCGCTTTTCAAAGCCAATTGCGACAAAACTATTACCAGCTTCTACATTTTATTCAGCTGAAGAATATCATCAAGGGTATCATAAGAAAAACACATTCCGCTACGAGTTATACCGTAAGGGCTCAGGACGAGATGCGTTTATTAAACAACATTGGCCAAAAGATAATACTCATTTAAAAGAAAAACTCAACGAGATGCAGTTTTATGTAACACAGGAAAATGGAACTGAACCGCCTTTCCAAAATGAATATTGGAATCATAAAGAAGAAGGGCTTTATGTAGATATTGTTTCGGGTGAACCATTATTTACTTCTTCCGATAAGTTTGATAGCGGCTGTGGATGGCCGAGTTTTACGAAACCGGTTATGTCAGCTAGTGTGAAAGAAAAAATGGATGTTAGTCATAATATGACGCGTACGGAAGTGAGAAGTAAAGAAGGAGATTCACATCTTGGGCATGTATTTCCAGACGGTCCAGGACCAAACGGCCTTCGTTATTGTATTAATTCAGCAGCGCTACGCTTTATTCAAAAAGAAGAGCTAGAAAAAGAAGGATATGGTGATTTCCTAATCTTGTTTGGGAATAAAAAATAACCTCGCAGTCAGCGAGGTTATTTTTTATTTTATTTTACTTTTTTCTTTTGAAATTTGCTTAGTGCTTCGTAAACGATTGGAACAATAAGAAGTGTTAATAACGTTGAGCTTGTTAATCCACCAATTACTGTTACGCCAAGTCCTTTAGAAATTAAGCCGCTACCTTCAAATCCTAATGCAAGCGGGATAAGAGCCCCGATTGTTGCAATTGCAGTCATTAAGATAGGACGTAAGCGCGTTGCACCAGCTTCTAATAATGCGTCACGTGTTGATAGGCCGTCGTTTTCTTTATGAATAACGCGGTCAATAAGCACGATTGCATTCGTTACAACGATACCAATTAACATAAGCGCACCAATCATTGCAGATACACTTAATGTTTCGCCAGAGATTAATAAGGCAACGAGTGCACCAATGATTGTGAATGGTAGCGAGAATAAAATTGCGAATGGTGCAAGGGCACCGCCAAATGTAACGACAAGAACGAAGTATACAATGGCAATTGCAGCTAGCATCGCTAAGCCAAGTTGCTTAAATGATTCTTGAATATCTTTTGTAACACCGCCCATAGAAACATCTACACCAGAAGGGAGATCCATTTTATCTACTTCTTTTTGAACAGCGGCAGATGCTTTTGAAACGTCATCAGATGCTAATTTTGCACTAACTTCCGCATAAACGCGGCCATCTCGGTGCGTTACTGTATTAGAAGTTTCACCTTCTTTTACAGTCATAACATCTTTTACAGCAACCTCATTACCAAGTGGTGTTGTAATTTTACGATTTGTTAAATCATCGATCGTTTCATAATTTTGTTTTTCAGCTTCGACATATACATTGATATCTTTACCGTCTTTTTTAATTGTTGTTAGAACAGGGCGATCATGTTGATTAGAAAGGCCCATTCCAATTTGAGCAGCAGTTAGCCCCATTTTACTTAACTTTTCTTGATCTGCGACTAAAGTATATTCTGCATATGTTTTTGCAACACTAGAGTCTATATCTTTTAAATCTTTATTTTTCTTCATGATATTTTGAATATCTTTCACGACAGGCTTAATTTCTTCAGAGCTATCTCCGTAAACGTATAGCTTAATTTCGTTACTACCGCCACTTGCTCCGAAATCTTGGTTTTTCCATTCGCCTTTTCCAGACATTTTTTGTAAATCTTTAACGACTTGTTCTTTCTCTTTTTCAAAGTTTTTCGTATCGTTATCATATTGAACGAAGAACATTGCTTGATTTGTTTGACCAGGGCTCATTGGGTTTTCGCCGCCTAATGAGAATTGGATCGTTTTGACGTCTTTTTTATCTTGGAAATGCTTTTCAGCCTTCGTTGCAATTTTTTCAACGTCTTCTAACGTTTGACCTGGCTCAGGTTTGTACGTTGCAATGATCATTTTTTCTTCTTCAGATGGTAAGAAGCTTACACCGATAATTGGCACAAGTGCAAGACTACCAACTAATAGAAGGACAGCGATACTTGATGTAATAATTTTATGATTTAAAGCCCATTCAAGTATACGTTTATAGCCGTTTGCTAATTTACTTGGCTTTTCTTCATGATGTACCTCTTTTTCTCTCATGCTCTCTTTCTTGAATAAGGAGTGAGCTAGCATTGGTACGATTGTAACAGCCACTAGTAACGATGCTAATAAAGCAAAGACGATAGTTAAGGCGAATGGTAAGAACATTTCACCAATCATACCTTTTACAAGTCCAAGCGGTAAGAATACAGCAATTGTTACAATGGTAGAAGACATGATCGGGATAAACATTTCTTTCGTAGCTTCACGAATTAAATCTTTCCCGCGTAGTTTTTCTTCTGATAACGACATACGTCGGTAAATATTTTCAATAACAACAATGGAGTCATCGACGACACGTCCGATAGCGACTGTCATTGCTCCAAGTGTCATAATGTTAAGCGTAATATCCATTTGTTTTATGACTAAAACTGCAATTAATAGAGAAAGTGGTATAGAAACGACAGAGATTAGCGTTGTTCGAATGTTTCGCAGGAACAACATAATAATAACAATCGCAAAGATAGCACCGAAAATAGCTTTGCTAAGCATTGTCTCAACTGATTTCTCAATCGGTGCACCTTGGTCGAATGTTGAGATGATCTCTAAGTCTTTATATTTTTTCTCAAGGTCTTTTACTTTATCTTTAACTGCATTTACAACATCAACTGTGTTTGCATCAGCAGCCTTCACAACTTGAATTCCGATTGCTTCTTTTCCATTTGTTCGAGAAATAGATTCTGCTTTTCCGACTTCTTTAATATCGGCAATTTCTTCTAATGCAACCGTTGGTATGCCGTTCATAGCGGCTGGATTCATTGGTGGTGTTTGTGTTCCAGCGCCAGCATTTTGATTACCTTGACCATTCGGTGATGAAGGCATAGCTGGAATTTTTAATTCTTTTAATGCTTTAATTGTTGTAATGTTACCATCTACAACCACTGATTTTTCCGTATCTTTAAATGTATATAAACCAAGAGGTAACGATACGTCCGAACCTTTAATCATATTTTTTACAGTATCTTCACTTAAACCTAATTCTTTCATCTTGTCTTTTTTGAAGACGAGCTGTACTTCGTCTACTTGTTGACCTGCGATTTGAACAGATGCGACACCATCAAGTCCTTTTAATCCAGGAACAACATTTTTTTCTACATTTTCTGTTAAGGCAGCTAAAGATTCATTTTTACTCGCTACGCTTAATGAAATAACAGGAAAGGCATTAAAGTTTACTCGTGAGACTTTCGGGTCTTTCACACCTTCGGGCAGTTTCACGTTTGCGAGGGCTTCTTTAATTTCCGTTTCGGCTTTTTCCATATTTTTATCAAAATTATATTCTACTTGAATAGAAGATGCATTCTGAAAAGATGATGAACTAACAACGTTTACACCGCTTAAATTTTGCAGTTGCTCTTCCATCGGTTTTGAAATTTTGTCAGCTACTTCTTCTGGCGTAGCACCAGGATAAACCGTCGTTACCGTTACAATAGGCGTTGTAATATCAGGAATTGTTTCTAATTTCATATTCATCCCAGAATAAATCCCTGCAATGGTAACAATAATCGTTAGTAGCCAAACCGCGAACTTATTTTTTAACGAGAAATTGATGAGTTTGTTCATGTTTGCGCTCCCTTTTTATTGTATTGACCAACTGGTCAGTCTAATACATAATATAACTGACTGGTCGGTCAGTCGTCAATGAAAAGAGATGGTATAATAAATTGAAACTGTAAGGGGAGAGATTTTTTACTCTTCCTTACTGAATCATTAGCTTTTATTAATTGAGCTTCTATATAGATAATAGGCTTACCCAAAAATTTTTTGTCCCGTTAAATTTTGGGATAAGGGTCTTGCTAATATAAGATTAAATTGAATTTAAATTTACATAAGATGCGAAATTAAGTTTAGGAGAGAAGATATGAAAGAAAAAGAGCGCTTAATTATAGAGATGGCTATGAAGTTATTTGCGACTAAGGGTGTAAATGCAACGTCAGTACAAGAAATTGTCACAGCTTGTGGTATATCAAAAGGGGCTTTTTATTTATATTTTAAATCGAAAGATGAGCTTTTATTAGCGACACTTCGATATTATTATGACAAGATCCAAAAGAAAATGCTGGATATTGAAAAAGAGTCTTTATTACCACGTGAAAAATTTGAAAAACAATTATATTTTCAGTTTACTGATGTACAAAAACATAAAGAATTTATTATTATGCATGCAAGAGAAAATGCCATTCCATTTAATAAAGAAGTAGAAGAGTTTATGATGCGGATGAAGTTAGAATCTCATGCATTTTATCGGAATAGCCTACGGTCTATTTATGGTGAAAAGATCAGTCCATATTTATTAGATTTGGTAATTATGGTGGAAGGGATATGCCACGGTTATTTACAATTAATTATTTTAAATGCGCCAGAAATTGATTTGTCCTATGTTTCAGCTTTTATTTTAAAAAGGATAGACAATTTAGTAGAGGGGCTTCTAGAATCTTCGGAGGAACCTGTTCTACATGAAGAGAGACTTGGAAAATTTCTTTGCAGTTCCGAGCTTATTAAGGAACAGGTGAAGGAACATTTTTTAAGTGAAATTATTGTATTTAAACGAACATTAGCCGATCAACTGGAAAATGATGAGGTTTTAGTCACTTTAGATGTTTTAGAATCTGAAATGAGAGTTCAAAATCCGAGGATTCCAGTTATTCGAGGGATGTTAGCGAATTTGGAAGCGTATAATGATTTGAATGATTTTAGATTGAGGTTAGCCCGATATTACTATATAAATTGAGACTGTAATCAGTGGGATTCTAATCCCACTGATTACAGTTGAAAATAAGTTTTTATTTTACATTTTGAAATTTATACATGTCACCATAAACGTTGGTGTCATTGTATATAAACAATACAATATCTGCATTTTGTTCTTCTAGTTGCTGTTTCACATTTTTTCCTTGCGTGTAACGAGGATCAATAAAAGTTGTTTTAGCAAAATTACGTGCAAATAAAGGATATGTAGCATCAGCATACGAATCTTTTAAGATAACAAGGTGTAAATCGTTGTCTGCCTTTTCATTAATGATGTTTATTTCAGGGAAATCCGTTTGATAAACACTAGCATATCCAGGGGCCGGAATATCTTTTTCTTTTCCGTAAAACTGAGCCATAGATTCCTTAGCAGTATCCTCTTTAATAGCACCATAGTAAACTGTGTAGTCGTCCCAAGATTCACCCGAATTATAATGGAAATATGGAATTTGTACAGATGAAGTATCAATTAAGCGGTACAATTGATTATTCCAGCTGCCAACAAACTTTCCTTTCGGTTTTTCCCAGTTAATGGTGTAGTCATCTTTCTTTATTGGTTGTCCTTTATATTTGTTTGAATGAGAATTAATAAAATTCATCGTATCCTCATATGCATAAAAGGCACCTTCCATATTCCAATGATGGTCTGTAGTTAAATACATTCGTTCTAGTTCTTTGTTGGTAAATCTTTCTTTAAACATTGGTAATACATCAATAATAGGGAATTTAGTTTCTGCCAATCTCTCAGCAAGGTGATCCCTAAGTATTTGTTCGTACCCAAGATTTAGGTAAGAGGGAAGCTTATATTGTAACGCTGTTTGCTTACTAGGAACTAAAGAAAAATAAAATTCTGTTTGTGGAAAATCTTTTTTCAAAGTATTTAATTCATGAACCCCAGCATCAACATCATTTAAATGATTTTCCATATTAGGTCTATTAAAAATAAATTGATCGTTTGTAACATGAATGTTGTTTACGAATGTTCGATTCATAGACAGTTGGAACTTTATATAACTTTCAAGAAAGAAATCTCTAGGTCCAATATGATCTGTAAAATGTGTTTCGATACCTTTAAATAATTCTCCAGTTTTTATAGTGGAAGCACTTACAGCAGGTCTAATTGCTAAGTTTCTGTTCTCAAATTCAGAAAATGTCTTTTTATCTATAAGGATAACTTTTGCTGTCCAAATACCCACTCCAAAAATAACTGTAAGAAACCCCATTATTAAAGTGAGGTTTTGAAATTTCTTCATAGTGAACCTCCTTTAAAAACGGAAATAAATAAATGGATTATAAGTTGCATTTGTTAGGAATACTAAAACAATGACTAAAATACTTAAATAATAAATTGGCGATAAAACAGCAAATCTTTTTGTTGATAACACTTTTTGTAACCATGGAAATACGGGCGCTGCAGTAATAATAGCTAATAGGAAAATGCCCCAATAATTCATTATATAGAAATAACTATTAATGTCTGTTAACGGACCGTTAAATCCGAACATGGATTTTAAAAATTCAAGGCAATAACTGAAATTATCTGCGCGGAAAAATACCCATCCAATAATAACTAAAAACATAACGTAAATATGTTGGAGAGGACTCCATAATTTTTGAAGTAGGTTTTCAAGTCCTGCTTTTTCAAGTGCAATTAGAACGCCATAATAAATACCCCAAATCATAAAGGTCCAACTGGCACCATGCCAAAAACCGGTTAATCCCCATACGATGAAGAGGTTACGATAAACTTTCCAAGTTGTAACGCGATTTCCTCCAAGAGGAATATAGACATAATCGCGGAACCAAGAACCGAGCGAAATATGCCAACGACGCCAAAATTCAGAAATGGATTTTGAGATATATGGATAATTAAAGTTTTCTAGAAAATCAAATCCAAACATCTTTCCTAATCCAATTGCCATGTCGCTATACCCAGAAAAATCAAAGTAAATTTGTAGTGTATAGGCAATGGCTCCCATCCAAGCTAATGATACACTCATATCAGAAGGATTCATTGCGAAAATCTCATCGGCTATAGCACCTAATTGGTTAGCAATTAAAACTTTTTTCCCCAAGCCAATAATAAAACGGCGAACTCCTTCAGAGAATTTTTCGGCATCAACAGTTCGCTGGTGTAATTGGTGAGAGATTGTATTGTAACGAACAATTGGTCCTGCTACTAATTGTGGAAATACAGTAAAGTATAAAGCCAAATCAAAGATATTTCGTTGAGCATCGACTTTTTTCTTATAAATGTCGATAATATAACTCATCGCATGGAACGTGAAAAATGAAATACCAATTGGTAAAGGTATTTTTTCAAGAATGATATTGGTATGGAAGATAGAATTAATATTATCCACTAAAAAGTTTGCGTATTTAAAATACCCTAAAATAGCTGTGTTCATTACAATTGCAAATGTTAATAATAGTTTTCTTTGCCCATTTGTGAAGCGACTATTCCCTAACAAGATACCAAACCAATAGTTAACAAAGATAGAGAACAGCATTAGGAAAACATAGATGGGTTCGCCCCAAGCATAAAATACTAAACTAAAAAATAATAAAACTATATTTTGTAGTTCTTTGCGTACAGCATAATAAATTAAGAGTACGGCGGGTAAAAATAAACATAAAAAGACAAGGTTACTAAATACCATTTCAATTAATTCCTTTCCTATTTTATCTAAATAATACCAAAATTTTCTTCTAAATGTAAGAATATAAAATTTAGAAGATTATTTACATTTTTAATTTCTTTATATTGTGAGAAGTTCTCTTAAGTGGTGAGAGAGAAAAGAATCTTTGTTTATAAAAAAAGGCCGTCCCTAAGTACCTTTTAGGAACGACTCTTTTTACTGACATTAAATAATTTAGTTGTTTTTTTCTGCCCACTCTTCAACATTCCAAGTTTTTGTGATCCAGCCTTCATAAAATTCTGGTTCGTGACATACAAGAAGGATTGTCCCTTTATATGCTTTCAGAGCTTTTTGAAGTTCTTCCTTTGCTGTAACATCAAGATGGTTTGTTGGCTCATCGAATAGGATCCAGTTACTTTCTTCACCCATTAGCTTACATAAACGAACTTTTGCTTGTTCGCCACCACTTAATTGATTTAGCGGACGAGAGATATGCTCATTTTTCAATCCACATTTCGCTAACATTGCACGAACCTGATGTTGGTCCATGCTAGGGAATGTGTTCCAAACGTCATCAATTGGTGTTATATTATCAGCTTTTACTTCTTGCTCGAAGTATGCAGGCTCTAAGAAGTCACCAAGACTTGTTTTGCCGCTTAAAGGTTTAATTTTTCCTAAAATCGTTTTTAGTAATGTTGATTTACCAACACCATTACAACCAACGATGGCAATTTTTTCACCACGTTCAATTGTCATTGATAGCTTTGGTAGTAATGGATGTGTATATCCAATTTCTACATCTTCGCCTTCAAAGACGAAACGGCTACTTGCACGACACTCTTTAAATGAGAATTCTGGCTTAATTGCTGTTTCCGGGCGATCAATACGCTCCATGCGATCAAGTTGTTTTTGACGACTTTTTGCACGACCTGTCGTTGAATAACGAGCTTTGTTCTTTGCAATAAAGTCTTCCTGTTTTTTAATAAATTCTTTCTGTTTTTCATAAGCATTTATATGTTGATTTTTATTAATTTCGGCTAACTCTAGGAATTTTTCGTATGTCGCTGTATAGCGCGTCATTTTTGTAAATTCTAGATGGAAAATAACATCAACGCATTTATTCATAAATTCCGTATCATGAGAAATTAATAAGAATGCATGTGGATATTCTTTTAAATAATTCGTTAACCAATGAATATGTTCAACGTCTAAATAGTTAGTAGGCTCATCGAGTAATAACACTTCTGGTTGCTCAAGTAATAGCTTTGCAAGTAATACTTTTGTACGTTGTCCACCACTTAGTGCTGAAACATCACGATCTAAACCGATTGCATCAATTCCAAGACCTCTTGCTGCCTCTTCGATTTTCATATCTAGTAAATAGAAACCACCTGCTTCGAGAGCATCTTGGATTTCTGCCATCTGCTCAAGAAGGTCCTCTAATTCTTCCGGTGTTGCCGTTCCCATTTTTTCTGCAACTTCATTTAAAGCTTTTTCTTTTTCAAATAAAGGTAAAAACGCGTCAGCTAAAACATCACGAATTGTGCGACCGGGTGTTAAAATTGTATGCTGGTCTAAGTAACTGTAATTTGTACCAGGTGTCCATTCTACACGGCCTTCATCATGGATAAGTTGACCAGTAATAATATTCATAAATGTTGATTTACCAACACCGTTTGCACCGACTAATCCGACATGTTCTCCTGCTAGTAAACGCATGGATACATCTTTAAATAATGTGCGATCGCCAAATGTATGGCCTAGTTTTTCTACTGTTAATAAGCTCATAGTATCCTCCGTCCAACTTGAAATAGTACCTTGAATCATGATACTAAATTATTGAGTATAATGCTATCCTTTCAAAATGTATCTTTTTTCAAGAATTATTTTGCGTTAATTTTTTTGGGAAATATAATAGTAAAAAAGTTACTTCTATTTACAGAAGTAACTTTTTTACTAAGCTTTTTGTTTTACTTTACTAACTTTTTTTTCTGCTACAATGAAATGTGGTCTACGCTTTGTTTCATAATAAATACGACCGATGTATTCACCGATAACCCCTAGGAAAATGAGTTGAATACCACCGATAAATAATATGGCAGAAATTAATGTAAAGTATCCTGGTACATCGACGCCGCTAACGGTAATTTGAATAAATGTAGTGATTACATATAAAACAGCTAAAAGCGTTGTTAATAATCCAAGGTATATAGATAATCGCAATGGTTTATTGTTAAACGAAATTACACCATCTATCCCGTAATTTAATAACTTAGAGAAAGTCCATTTACTTTCTCCGTCAGAACGTAATACATTTTCGTATTCAATAATTTGTTCTTTGAAACCAATCCAAGAAAATAAACCTTTTGAAAAACGATTGTATTCAGTTAGAGATAGTAGTGAATCGACTGCACTTCTACTTAAAAGTCTAAAATCACCGATGCCATCTACTAGCTCAATATCAACGAATTTATTCATGACTTTATAATATAAGCTAGAAACGAAAGAACGTACTGGTGAATCACCCGTTCTAGTTCGCTTTGCAATTACTTGATCATAGCCGTTATTATAGCCGTCTAGCATATCTTTTATTAGTTCGGGTGGATGTTGTAGATCAGCATCCATAATAACCACAGCGTCGCCTGTAGCATACTTTAGACCGGCAAGCATAGCAGCTTCTTTTCCAAAATTCCTACTAAATGATATATAATGCACACTTGAGTCTGAATCGGCTAGGTCACGTAGAATTTCTAGTGTGTTATCTTTACTTCCATCATTGACGAAAACAAATTCATAATCAGTAGTTAGTTTATGAATTTCAAGAGAAGTCTCTGAATAGAAAGCTCTGAGTACCTTCTCTTCATTATAACAAGGTACTACTATTGAAAGGGTCATGTTAGGACCTCCTTAGGTGTAATTTTAAACTGGGCATGAAGTAAGAGCTCAAGCAATTATCTTCAACTTTTACTTCACTTTATTTTAATAACTTTTTTTAAAACGACTTTTAAATTTTTTATATCGATCCTTATCTCCAAGAACTAGAAGCGAGATACAAATGATAAATGAAATGATAGAAATAACGAGACCCATTTTGAAATAAGGTGTGACGTATTTCATTTCAACTACATGCTGCCCTTTTGAAATAGGAACACCAATAAAGGAAGAATTAGCCTTCGTAAACTCAGTTTCTTTACCGTCAACCTGTATCGACCATCCTTTACTATACGGTACAGATAAATATAGTAATCCATCTTTAGTAGAATTAATATTACCTTTTAAGTAGTTACCTTTATAGTAAATATTTTGTAGGCTATTTTCTTTTAAAGTATTCACTTTTTTCGGGACAGTTTTATAGTTGGTACTGTTGACTTGTAAGTCTTTCAACTCGTATTGGCCAGGAGTAGGGATAGAAATGATTAGCTCAGTTGGCTTCGCATCTTTTCCTAAATTGTAAACAAATCTTTCTAACGGGTAAGCATAAGCTCCATCTTCATTACCTTTTATCATAGATTTGTCATTCACAGTAACCCCAAATGATTCCTTATTTATATTTCTAATTTTAATTTCAACAAGGAGATCACCTAACATATCGGTATTATCAACAGGTACTATTATACGCCCATTTTCATGAACAGTGAGTATATCTTTCTCTTTATCTATATTTTCCCACTTAATTTTATTTGGATTAATCTTAATTTGTTTTGAATCTAGCTGTTTTGTATTAAATTGTTTTAACGGAAGACTTCCAACATTATCTACAACTACAGCATCTAATAAAAGTTGATCTCTCTCAGCAAAATTAAGTTTTGAAAATTCTTCATCACTTATTCCAGCTTCGTATACATAGCCTAATGGTAGTGCAAATTCGTTTTTATAAATGTTGTAAGGACCTACTTGTTGTAAATATTTATAACCATACGGAATATCAGTTTTATTAGCACCTTCACTTAATACATAATATTTTACCCCTAGCATGTTCTCAAGGAATAGTCGTTTATCTAACTGGAAGAACATAGATGGACTATCATATCCTTGGAAAACATTGTACTTATTTTTCATAAAGTCATGAACATCACGATTGACTAAGCTTTGATAAGTACTTGTACCATGATAACCTTGCAGCATCGGTGTATTCTTATAATTATTGTTTGGATTGATAATTCGATAAAAATCTTTATCTTGATTTTGTATATAATGAATTGCGTCAATTTCATCCTTATTATCGAGACCTGGACCATGTAATGATTCTTTTGTTGCGCCTGCTTGATTAAAGTGTTTACTAAGAGCTGTATCTGCATAGATGTAATTAATACATATTACATTGACCAGTACATTCAATATAATGAAAGATTGTAAGACTGCTTTTGACAAATAGCGCCATAGTAATATTGTAATAATAGATAAAACAGTAGTACCGATTAAAATTTTATCAATCGTTTCTAGTGGTTGTCCGTTTATATTTACTTTTCTATAGAATGCGTAAATAAATAGTGCTGTTGCTAGCAAAGGACCTATTAAAGAGTTGACCTTCTTTTTGTTAAGTAGCATCCAATCTAAAATGTAGGCGGCAGTTTGCGCAACTACAAATGCAAATAAGTAAAACCATCTGTATTGCATAGCGGAAAAGCCATTAAATACGGAATACGTATATGGAAGCATATATAGAACTAACATAAACCCAGTAAAGAGTAACTTATTTGTGACAAGTTTATTGCGTATTAGAAGCGCACTTGTAATAAGGAAGAGGATGAAAACTGGGAATGCGAGCTGATAATCCTCTGTATTATTAATGAAAAAGATACTTTCTATTAAGTTTTTATAAAACGTATCTTCAAAAAATAATGGAATAGTAAATTTTGTAGCTAGTCGATCTGAACTAAATACCCCATTTACAGATGGTATAAAGCAAACAGCGGCTAAACCTAGTGATAAAGAATATAGGAAAGCAATTCTAATATAATAAGTTATAAATGTTTTAATTGTTTTATTCTGCTGTGTAGCAAAATATTGGAAAAAGGCATAAATATAGATGAAAATACTAGTAATGAAAGCGAAATAGAAATTTGATGCAAGCATAAGTGCTGTTGCAAGCAGGAATAATCCCTTTTTTCGCTCTAAAATATATTTATCTAATCCCCATATTACTAAAGGTAAAAACACTATAGCATCTGCCATGAAATCCCATAATAAAGAATGGCGAATAAAAGTCACACATCCTCCATATATAATGGCAGAAATGAAAGAAGAAAAAATAGTTTTATTATGATAACGTAAAGAACCATACATGAATAACATCGCTAATGTACTTTTTAAAATACTCATATATAGCTTCATCTCAAAGATTTGGTCAAAATTTAGTTTAGGAAGTAGAAGCGTAAGCCAGAAAAATGGTGCTGTACTATAGTAATAACTAAATTCCCCGAATAAATCTCCACCTAAGCCATAATCCCAAGACCAAAATAAATTCCCATCTTTAAATGCATGTTGTAAAAGGAATGTAAAGAAGCTGAATTGTGATAATGCATCTCCCGTACTAGAAAATACACTGTCTGATTTTAAGAAAAAGTAATGAAAAGCAAATGCACATATTATTAATAATGGAATGATAATAAGTGTGCTTTTAGTAAAAAATGTTCTTTTATTTACCTCTGAAGTCATTAAATGAATAAGCCTCCCCAATACAATTATTAAGATTTAATCCATATTCTCCATATTTAGATATTGTCTTATAATGAAGAAAAACTATGGATGAATCGACGATTTTTAACGGTAGTAATAAAGTTTTCTGTTGTGTAATTTATGGTGTAACGAGTTAATGTTTGTATAAAAGATTAACTGTGAATTGCTTTAATACTAGGTGTTGTACATCTAGGGCTGTTCGTTTCCAAGTATAATCATTCCAGAAAGGCAAGTCAATTTAAGATATGGATTGAAAACAGGGCTCATTCTAAGTGAAGAAGATAAAATAAAAACTTCAAATTAAATTTGAAGTTTTTATTTTTATTTATTTTCGAGCCAGCTTTTTATTTATAAATCCTAAAATCAATCCACGTATTTGTGGGTCAATGGCAAGACCGATAATACCGTACAATATACCAGTAAGTGTTAAAGCTATTAGTGGGGGTAAGTTAATTAATGCTGTACGGTATATTGCGTAACTGATTATAAACGCTAGTGCATTGAATATTATTCCTTTGAATAGTAATGAAAAACCTTTGCGAACGAATAAAGTAAATCCGATCAATAATGTAATCTCGGTAATGATCGCAGCTGCCGCAGCTCCCATCATTCCAAATTGGCTGCCTAATGCGATGTAACTTATGATAGCGACAGCTAATCCAATTCCCATCGTTGTCGCACGCTTCCACTGTTGACCAATAGTTGTTAAATTATCAGCAAGTGGATAGTTGATAGATTGTAAAATAACCATAAAGGCTAAGATTGCAAGAGCATCACCAGCTGGTGCATATTCTTTGCCTAATAAAGTAACAATCCAAAAACTTGGATCGGCGATAAATGGAATCGAGATTCCCATCCCTAAGAAAGACATAAGTTTTAATTCGAACTGAGATAGCTTTCTATGTTCATCAATATTCTTTTCATTTCCAAAAGCAAATAACTTTGGGTAAAAGGCAGCTGCAATCACACCAGGTATTTGATAAAGTACGGCAGGTATTTTATAGGCAGCCCCAAAGAATCCAACTTGCTCATGTGTTGAAACTTTTTCTAATATAATAGGACCTAACTGCGGTAAAAGCATAATGATAATGCCATTGATTGTGAAAATAAGCAGTTGATCTAAAATACCTTTGTCCCAGCCTTTATGAACTGTTGTATGGCGGAGCACCATTATGAAGGCGATGACTCCTGTTATAAGACTAGAGACCCCGTACATGGCAGCGACCATCATAAGTGACCATTTAAATGACATTCCTAGTAGAAGCGCAGCTGCGGCTGTTACACCTTGTAGTACAGAAATAATCGCTGTAAATTGCATACGTTCTGTTACTTGGAAATAAGCCATTCCAACGCCTTGTAAAGTTGCTCCAAACATTGTCGGTAGTACAACCCAATATACCATGGCACGTAAGTAGGCATCCGTATAGAAGAACTGAGCAAAAATAGCGAAGAGTACAGAAATTACGACAGCTAATACGAAACGAATACGTAAATAACTACTGATTAATACGCTAATGTTAGCGCCGCTTCTTGTTCCTTCACGCATAAACGTATGTGTCAAGCCTGCATCTGTAAAATAACAAATGACAGCGGAAACTGCTAATGCAACTGTAAACATCCCATACTCATCTGGTGAAACATATCTTGCAAAGAGAATCGTCGCAATAGCAAGTACAAATCGAACCGTAATATTTCCTACAAAGAGGTAGGAGGCATTTTTAAGGATTTTGTTTGTTTTCATGGAAAAAGACCTTTCTATTCTTTAGGACCTTGTTAGTTTGTCCTATTTGTAAATTTGATTTGTTTATGGAAAGAGAGGTGAGTACTATATTTTCGGTTTAAGAAAACAGAAATTTAATTCGTACAAACCAAAGCATTGCATATAGTTTTTTACTACGCTTTCCGTTTTTTGAATAGATTTTACGGCAATATTTCTTTATATCTTTTTTGATTAATTGAACTTGGGAATTATCTAATTGAGAGTTTTCTTTAATGTATATACAAGCATTATTGATAACCGTATAAGGGAATAAATAGGTCTCAAGAATCTCAATAAGTGACTGAGGGTCTTTCGTAATGAAGTCTTGAGATTTATTATGTACCCAGTCTTTCATACGATTGAATACTTCCAGTTCTTTAGTTGTTTTTAATTCGTAATCTTTATATTTAGAAGAAAGATTTCCTTCTGATAAAATTCGATAATATGTCAAATATTCATCTACATAGCATACGTTTGTTACGCTCATTAATTTAAATAGAAACTCCAAGTCTTCTCCCCAGCTACATCCTGGTGTAAAACGGATATTATGATTCATTGCGATAGAGCGTTTGAAAACCCAAGTACTTGTTTGAGCAACAACTTGGTGTGTTAAGAATGCTTTTGCCATATCACCTTTAATAAAGTTTGTTGTATGATCAACCTTTTCGCCTGTTTCTTCGTAGAAATTCATATAACCACAATAGCACGCGTCCATGTTGTTTTTATGCATACTCTCGATTTGTTTCTCAATTTTAGTTGGATGCCATAAGTCGTCACTATCAAGGAAAGCGACGTATTCTCCGCTAGCATTTTCAATCCCTGTATTACGAGCTACTGAAACACCTTGGTTTTTTTGGTGAACGTATTTTACTTGACCCGGATATTTTTCTGCAAGATTTTTTACGATAGAAGCTGATTGATCTTTACTTCCATCATCTACAATTACAATTTCAATGTTTTTATATGTTTGATCCAGTATTGACTGCATCGTTTCTTCAATATATTTTTCTGTGTTATACAGGGGTATGACAACAGAAACAAGTTGTTTTTGTTCCATCATAGAATTTTTATCTCCTCAAATTTTTTATGTCTTGCACCATATATACAAGCCTTTTGAAAGGAAGAAGATTACAAGAACATCTGTATCAGTTTAACGCATATAAACTTTGTAAATCAACTTTCTATTATTGTACTTTGTATAAAAAGTATTTATTATAGAATATATTGTCTTGTAAAAATATAGAAACATAATTTGAAAATTATGTATTTGAAAGGAGAAGATGAGATGTTAAGGCGATTTACTCGCAAATCTAATGTAATCCTTTTAGGGATTATTATGATAGTCGGTTTTGCGCTTCGTTTTGCAACTTTACAAACACATGGTGCAGATTTGACTATAGCTAGCGATGATATTGGTTATCAAAAAACGGCAACCATTTTATTGGAAACAGGAATGTTAACATATCATGAGCCGGATAAACCAACTATTCATATTATGCCAGGTTTTCCAGCGTTTTTAGCTACTGTATTTTACTTTTTTGGAAATGGTAATGAAGGCCTTTTTGTAGCTAAATTAATTATTATCCTATTAGGGGTACTTAGTATTTTACTAACTTATAAGATTGGTACTTATTTATTGAATCCCGCTGCAGGATTAATAGGTGCTTTCTTATTAGCTGTGTATCCTCCAGAGATTGTTATAGAAAATTTAACTTTAACAGAAGGACCGTTTTTATTCTTTTCATTGGGATTATTATATTGGAGCTTAAAATTAGCTGATACTCATAAAACGAAACATTTTCTAATTGTATTAATTTTCTACTTTTTAGCATTGTACTTACGCGTACAAGTTGCTTTATATCCAATACCATTATTTATATATCTCTTAATGAAGCGCTATCCATTCCGCGTTATGATGAAGCAAGCGATTATAAGTATAGGAATAGGACTTATCGTACTTGGACCATGGTGGGCCCGCAATTACATTCAATTTGATAAATTTATTCCACTAACTGCTGGGGCAGGGAATCCGTTATTACTTGGAACGTATCAAGGGAAAGGCTATCCAGAAGGTAAGGATATGGCAACACTTGAAATAGAATTACACGCAAAATACCCTAACCTAGAAGCACATGAATTTATGGAATTAGAAGAAAAAATAGCGAAAGATAAAATGAAAGAATGGTGGAAAACAGATAAGACCTCCATGATAGAGAGTTATTTAATCTTGAAGCCAGAAATTATGTGGAAAAAACCGTATTATTCTATAGAGCATAATATTGAAGTATTCAATGTTTCTGCAAAGGATATGAATGAAATACATAATTTTATTAAGACGATGTTCTTAATATGTACAATACTTTCATTTATCTTCCTTTTAAAAAGGTGGAGAGAGACTACATTTTTATGGTCAATCCTTTTACTGCAAACAGCTTTAACATGCTTTTATGCTGCATATGAAAGATATGCATTACCATTAATCCCATTCTTATTTATTATAATTGGAGTAGGGACCGTGGCAACGGTTATGAAAATTAGTAAACTATTAATTAGAAACAAATAGTTTGAAACGAAAAGCCCCTTGATTCTTAGAAGAATTAAGGGGCTTTTTGTATATGTTAGTATTTAAATAGAAAAAATTATTCGTTATCTGTTTCAGTTTGCGTTACGTTTAACTTTTGCTTTAATAATGCATAATCTTGCGTTAATGTTACAAGTTGATGGTGTAGCTTAGAAATTTTTCTTGTTAGGTCAAAAATTAAGATGAAACAGAATAATAATCCAAATAAGAATAAAATGGATGGTGGATATTCTACTTTTAATAGTTTTCCAATCCAATTTATAATTTTATCAGTAGAACTTAAAATAGCCATTGCAACACAAACAAAAATCCACAAAATAGCATATTTTGTTTCTAAAGTCCCGCGACGAATAGAATTAATAATTAAGAAGAATAATAACAAAATAAAGATGAATGAAAAGGTAATTATATGCATTCACTATCAACCTTTCACGATTTTTTGCATCAATATAGCAAGGCTTACTTTAACCATGTAATATGCAGATTTAAGAGGTGTGATGGAAGATTGTCCACCTTGTCGCTCTTGCATATTTACAGATATCTCATTAATGCGAAGTTTTTTCTTTTTTAAATGAATAAGGACTTCTGGCTCTGGATAATCTTTTGGATAATTGTGTGCAAAAATCTTAATTACTTCTCGATTGATAGCACGATATCCAGAAGTTGGATCCATAAATGTTTGTTTCGTTAACACTTTCAATAGGGCGGTAAAATAAAAAATACCGATTCTTCTTGAAATACTACCTTTATAAGCTGTTTTTTCTGTAAAGCGTGAACCTAGCACCATATCGCATTGGCCTTCAGCAATAGGCTGTATAATTTTGTATAAATCATCCGGATTATGTTGTCCATCAGCATCGAACTGAATTGCAATATCATATCCATTCTCATATGCATATTTATAGCCAGTTTGTACAGCTGAACCGATGCCCAGATTATATGGTAAATTAATAAGATGAACAGGGAAATTTTTTACGATTTGAGCTGTTTTATCTTGTGAACCATCATTAATAACGCAAATGCTTAATCTTGTAAAATGTTGTTTTAATTCTAATAATCTTGTTAATGTATCTGCAATTGCTTCTTCCTCATTATATGCTGGAATAATAATTAACGTTTTTGGTATTGAAATTGGTACCTCGATAGACATTATCGCACCACTCCTTACATATTTAACCACATTATGGTTATTTTCAAACAACTTTACTTAATATACCATTAATAGTATAAGGAAATAAAGGAAAAACTAATGGGTGACTTTAGGAGGGGGCCACTGAATATAAAGGCAAGAAATAGTATTTTTTATAATAAAAAATACATGCAAGGAAGAGCCCGTGCATGTATGATGAGAAGATTATGTTAAATATTCCAAGGTTTACTTAAAGTTAAAACTTCAGCCATCTCTTTACTTTTTAAACGTCCCTTTTTTCGATTTTCCGCGCGTTCTAAACCGGTTGTGTGTAACCAATGTTCTTCCTTAGTTTCAGGGAGTACTTGTGGTACGGACGAAGGCTTTCCATCTTTTATTGCCACAAATGTAATGAAGCAAGTAGCAGCAATTCTACGTTCGCCTGCTAATAAATTCTCTGCAATTACTTTTACGAAAACTTCCATTGAAGATTTCCCTGTATAACATACAAATGCTTCATAACAAACAGAATCTGCTTGGTGAATTGGAGTTAAAAAATCAACGGAATCGATAGATGCTGTTACGCAATGTTTGCGGCTATGTCTCGCAGCTGCAATTGAAGCAATACTATCAATTTCTGCTAATAATTTTCCCCCGAAAAGTGTTTGGTGATTATTTAAATCGTTCGGAAAAACACGTGTTGTTTTAATTGCTTTTGATTCTCGCATGAATTTCTTTTCCATATATTCAGCCCCTATAGTCTGTTTTCAATCAGAATGAAATGTGTAAGTGGAATACTCATATTAGATACTTAATGAAGTAAAGTGTATTCTAAAAGATGATTAGTTAAACTTCTGTATTTGTATTCATGTAACTGAAAGAAAATTTATTTTATCTAAAATGTAGTGTAAAAGAGGATTCGCTTACATTGCAAGTGAAAAGTAATGACCATGTATTTGTCATAGAAATTCCCTGTTAACCTTGTGCCTATTCATGATAGAATCGTTTTGTTATGAATGGAAATAGAGGTGCAATGGACATATGAATCATATAAGAACAAATTTTTCTTCTTTCTTTAGTAAAATAATGATTGGTACGATACTCGCATTTTTTGTTTATAGTTGTTGGTCGGCTTTTGAAACAAGTAAGCAATTTTTTGGAGGAAGTACAACAAGTATTACAATCGTATTAGTGATTTTTATTATTCTTATTTTGTTAATAGCATCGATTTTGCAATATCGTTTTACAGATAAGCAATTTCTTATTTTTCTTATAAGCATATCTATAGTTGCAAGACTGATTACAGTTCTATTTGTAGACAGTCCGATGATAGGTGATATGAAAGCTATGTATGAGTCTGCAAAGCAGATTGCAATTGGCAATAATATAGAAAATATAGCACAGTTACCTTTTATTATTTATGAATCGATCATCATTCGTATATTTGGTGATACGGTATTCGCTTTACAATTATTTAATATTTTATTTTGTACAGGAACTGCATTTTTCATTTATCGCATTGCGTCAATGGTCTTTGGAGAAGAGTGTGGTCGTATTGCATCAATGTTTTACGCTTTATATATTCCAAATATATTTATGAGTTCTGTATTAACGGCGGAATCACTCGCAATATTTTTATTTTATTGTGCTTGTTACATATTTTTATATAAGGGATTAGACCATCCTTATATGTGGGTAATTTCAGCCATTTTATTTGCGCTTAGCAATATGATTTTCCCGATGGGGTTATTTTTACCTATTTTTATAGCTGCATATGTGCTGTTAATTGAAGTGTTTCAATCAGGGGCGAAACAAAAATTACTATTAAAAATGATAGGACTCCTTATTGTATTTTATAGTACTCATTTTGGTGTGAGTTATGGTATCAAGATGATGGGAATGTCACAGTATACAATTTCTAATGAGACTTATGTCCAAACTGTTTTAATTGGAAAAAGTCAAAGTGAAGAAAAAATATTCAAAAATCAAAGTGTAAAAGAGCATATTGATCAAGAGTTGAAAGAAATTGAAGAAGAAAGATTTAAACCCTTAAAACCGGTTATTAACAAATTTTCAGATGAGGGAACAAACTCTATTCTATTTAAAAGTGAAAAGCTTATATATATAGTGGTGACATTGTTTATGGCCATAGCTTTATTACATTTTCTAATCAAGAAACAACAAAATGAAGGATATATGTTGTTTGTATTATTAATTACCGGATATGTGTCGTTAAGGCTCTTCCGAGTAGATATGGCATATTATAATATTAGTATGCCAGCTTTGTTTATTTTACAAAGCTTTGGCGTTTATATGAGTTATTTTTATTGCCAAAAAATATTTTTCAGAAAATAAAAGAATCCATTTTGGATTCTTTTTTTGTAGATGGATGATAAGGATGAATGCAAAGTGGAGATTCGTCTTATCGGTTTAGTTCTAGTTGTAAATTATCCGCTGTTAAGGCCATTGTTGAGGAATCGTCTTGAATACTCTTCATTACTTGTGAGATAGTCTCTAATTCATTTTCAATTTTTTTATTTTGTTCTTTAGAGTTAGACATATCTTTTACGATTTCTTGGAAATATTGATCTGTCGCATGCATACTATCTGTCCCTTCAGATACGAGAGAGCTTATTTGTTCCACGGAAGAAGAGACGTGTATAATTTGTTCATTAGTTTTTTCAACGAGTTTTGTAACGTTGGAAATTGATTCTTTCGTTTGCTCTGATAACTTTCGGATTTCTCCCGCTACGACTGAAAAACCTTTACCAAATTCGCCAGCACGTGCAGATTCAATAGCAGCATTTAATGCTAGTAAATTTGTTTGCTCGGCGATTGATTTTACAATATCAATGATTTCGTTAATTTTGTTAGAAATATCAAGAAGCTCATGAGTATCAGTAATGATAGTTTCCATATTCGTTTGGATGCTTTCCATTCGTTTGTTTTGCAGATTTAATTGTTCTTTTCCTTTATTGGCCTTTTCTTCTGATGTCGTAGCTAATGATGTACCTGTTTTTGCAATTCCTACGATACTTTCTGATTTAGATGTTAACTGTTGAATAGAAGAGCTTGTTTTTTCAGATACTGCTGCTAGTTCTGTTGCAATATGTGTAATCGTCATAGCTGTCAGTTCTTTTTCTTTTTCATGTTCCTTTTGGATTCTTTCATATTCGGATTCATAAGCTGCAATAACGAGTTCTTGTTCTAATGTTAGTAATTTATTTATTACGTTTATAGAATAAGAAAAATCGTCTATCGTTGAAATTTTCGTTTGCAAAATCTTTATGACGGAGCGGAATAATTCTTGATAAGCAGCGGTATACCATTTTCTATGTAAACCAATTTGTACGTGCCTTTTTGCAATTCTAACACGTTGTTCAATAAAATCTTCATTCATATTCCCGCTGAACAATTCTTTAATATGTGTCTTTAAAGTTTGTTTTAATTTTGGAATAGAGCTGTAGCGTTCAATAACAGCAATTAAATTAGGTTGTTTTGTGATGTTGGTGTAGAATTTTTCTGTTATCCAATCTATTTCCTCATAAATAAATGGCTGTAATACTTTAACAATTTGTAAATCTTCCTTTGAAATATGTAGCATATCCATTTGAGTTTTTAGTTCAGAATTAGCAGGCACGTTAAATATGATTTGTTGGCCTTTGCTTAATTCAATTATACTGGTGTTTGTTTTATTTTTTTTAAAAACCCCAAGCATCATTCTTCCCCCTGTTTATAAAACGTTTTCATTTTTTTATTCTAATGTAATTATATATTTTTATATACAATTACTCTATAGTATATGGAATTGTATATAAATTAAGAGAATTCTATGTAGAATTCTCTTAATGGCCTTTATTAATTTTTGCATGTGTTTTAAAGAAAACTGGGAAATGTACATTATATATTACGGTGACTACACGAATAACGAATGTTATTAATAAACAAACATAGAAAGCTAAGACGTGTGCCCCCATTGCATGTGTAATTAGGAAACTAACTGCTCCTAAAATAGAAGCAATTGCATATATTTCTTTTCGGAATACATACGGGATATCTTGAGCGCAAATGTCGCGTAAAATACCGCCCCCAATACCTGTAATAACTCCCATTGAAACGACTAAAAACGAGGCGTCAACGTGATGTGACATTGCTGCATTTGCACCAATAGCTGTAAATACACCTAAACCAACAGCATCAGAAAGCATAATAACGACTTGAAGTTTATTAATGCGCTCAAAAAACATACATGTGAATAATGCTGATAGTACACTTACGAAAAAGTAAATGGGTTTTACAAATGCGACAGGAGGCAGGTTACCAATCATAATATCACGAATAATACCGCCGCCGAGCGCAGTAGCTACAGCTAAACAAAGGACACCAAATAAATCTAGATCTTTTTTCAAACCAACTAATGTACCAGAAATGGCAGCGGCGATAATGCCAAGAAACGTAAATATATCGATTAATAACATGGCTTTAATTCCTTCCTCTTAAAGATGTTCCAGAGAAAAAATATACACTAAAGTTTTGGAAATAACAATTACTTTTCGCTACATGTAGAAAAATGGATGGAATAGCTAAAGAAAGCGTTTGAAAATGCTTGATAAGTAGCGATAAAGTAAAGTGAAAAAGTGTGGGAAGATTCATTGCATAGTTTTTTTGATGTAGCTTAGTTAGAGGGATGGTACAATAGGAGAAGTCCGTTTTGTACATTTGTATAAAATGATAAAAAAATATTTATGTACGGTCGAAAATAAGTGTATATGTGTTAGATAGTTTTTATAGGGATAGGGAAGGATAGCTAAAAGACAATGTTTTCGGTTACTAATAATGCTGGATTTGACTAGTTTCGGCATGAAAAATAGTTCTCAATTTAAATATGAGTTATGTTATAATTGCTAGGTATGTTTAAACAGTAGAAAACTATGATTAAAAGATAATGTGAAGATTTTGTATGGAGGTCTTGGAATGTTAGCAAATCAAGCTAGGGTTAGATTTGAGCATTTTTTGCTCATTTTTATTATTTTACAGCCTGTTTTAGATTTATTAACGTCTCTTAGCATTGAGTTATTAAAAGTAAATGCGACAGTTGGAATTATGGTAAGATTCCTCATTATGGCAATGGGTGGTATTTATATTTTAATTCAGGCAAAAGAAAGAGAAAATAGGAAGTTTTTGATTTATCTTGTATTACTAGGAGCTATATTAGGAATAGGATTTATTAATAATAAGTTAATCAAGAGTCCTATTGTAATCGCAGAAGAGGTTAAATTCATTGGAAAAGCATTGTATATATATATTATGCTTGTTTCATACATTTTAGCTTTAAAATCACTGAAGAAGACAGTAAATATTAGCGATAAAGTTAGAAATAACATTGTGTATTCAACATTAATTATTAATGCTATTATGGTTATTTCTATTACAACTTCTACAGACTTTGGAAGTTATGAGTGGATGAAGGTTGGTTCCCGAGGATGGTTCTATGCAGGTAATGAACTAGGGTCAATCTTAGCTATTATTTTCCCTATTGTGGTATTATATTCTATTCAAAAAACAAAGAGCGTGAAGCACGTTTTATATTGGATTCCATCGCTTCTAATGATTTACTCTTTAATTCAAGTTGGTACGAAAGTAGGAATGGGCTCAATTGGTGCTACATTAGCAGCAGCAATCGGGATTATTGTACTACAATTATTATTTGATAGAAGAAATCCGAACAAAAAATCTCTTACACTTAATGCATTAATTGCGATTGTCCTATTAGCTGGTGTAGTTGGAACATTTAAAATGACGCCATTAGCACAAAATATGGGCATTCATAATAACTATTTAGCAGAACAAAATGTAGCACAGCACGGTCAAAAAGAACAAGAAATTAAAGATAAACTGAAAAAAGAACAAGAAATTAAAGAAAAAGAAGAAAAACAACATAAAGTTGAGAAACCAGAAGAAAAGGCGAAGGTAGAAGCTGAAGTTAAGAAAGAGCTTGAGAAAGAGCAAAAGAAAGAAAATCAAGAGAATCTTATTTTCAGTGGACGTCAAGTATATGAAGAGAGACATAAGCAGTTCTTTAAAGAAGCGCCAACGTCACAAAAGTTATTAGGAATGGGTTATGCAGGTAACTATAAATATAATGAACAAAAGCAGCCAGATCCGAAGCTAATCGAAATGGACTTCCATGA
The DNA here is from genome assembly GCF_044908115.1 of Bacillus sp. RC51. NCBI lineage: Bacteria > Bacillati > Bacillota > Bacilli > Caryophanales > Bacillaceae > Bacillus > Bacillus sp. RC51. Next base: position 94,138 of record NZ_JBIYCW010000010.1, read on the forward strand.
TTGGTTTTATGATTTCGGAATTATTGGTTTTGCGTTAATGATGATTCCATTTATTTATTACGGCGTAAGAATCCTACTAGCATTTGTTACAAGATTTAAGGAAATATTTAATGTGAAATATGGAATGATTACAGCAAGCTTAGTATTAGCATTAGGTATTGCATATATTGCAGGACATATTTTGACAGCACCAGGAGTAGGGATTTACTTTGTAGTGGTGTTAGCTTATCTAATCGTAGATTTAGAAATTGAATGATAAAAATAAAAGCTAACTTTTGTTAGCTTTTATTTTTTAGTACAGTAAAATAAAGATAGATGGAAATGTAGCGAGGATTTAAAGGAGGAAAAAATATGAGGATATTGCATATGAATGCAGGAGCAGAAGATGGTGGAGGAAAAACACATATTATTTCACTGCTCGATCAATTTCCGAATGGTGAAGTAGAATTAGCAGTATTTGAAGATGGAATTGTTGCGAAAGAAGCAAGAGAGCTAGGAATAAAAGTTCATGTGTTTTCACAAAAATCTCGCTATGATTTATCCATTTTAAAAAACATAAGTGAATTCATTAATAAAGAAAAATTTGATGTAGTTCATACACACGGTCCTAGGGCAAATTTCTTTGTTTCTTTAATGAAAAAGAAATTCGCGGCAAAATGGGTAACGACAATTCATAGTGATCCATTTCAAGACTTTACTAAACAAGGCTTAAAAGGCTGGATTTTTACTAAATTAAATTTGAAAGCTTTAAAAAATATAGATTTATTTTTTGTTGTAACGAATAGGTTGAAAAAAAGCTTAGCCGCATTAGGTATTTCAAATGAAAAGATGCATGTTATCTATAACGGGATTGAATATGATCAGGAAAAAGCAGATGGCTATAATAAAAAGGAAATGTTTAATATTGATGAAGATGTGTTTACGGCAATCCAAGTAGCGCGTTTGCATCCTGTTAAAGGACATGAAGTTTTATTCGATGCGTTACAACAAACAAAATTGGAGAAAATTAAAGTGTTATTAGTTGGTGACGGGCCGTTAGAAAGAGAACTAAAGGCGTTAGCTACTGAAAAAGGGATTAATGATAAAGTTGAATTTTTAGGGCATCGTCAAGATGTGAAACAATTATTTGCTTCATCACATGTCAATTTGTTAACTTCCCATAGCGAAGGATTTCCATTAGTTTTATTAGAAGCGGCAAATCAACGTGTACCATCAATTGTGACTAGAGCTGGAGAAATCGAACCATTAATTGCAGATGAAACTTATGGGTGGATTGTACCAACTGGTGATGGAAAAGCATTGGCATCGGCATTAGAAGAGGCATATGATAAGTGGAAAACTGGAGAGTTATCAGTAATGGGCAAGCATATTTATGAGCATGCTACTATGAACTTCTCACTTCAAAAATTATATGAAGATACGAAAGAAACATATAAGCAATTAATAGCAAAAAACCTTTAATGATAGAGAGGATAGTTAAATATGGCAGTACAAACGGTTGATATTCTAGGTGTTCCTTTCTCAACAATGACAATGGATGAAACGGTCCAATATTTAAAGGAACAACTAGAATTGGAGCAAACTCATACTTTTCAGGTAGTAACAGCAAACCCTGAAATTGTTATGTGTGCAAAAAAGGATGAAAAATTCCATAAAACATTACTAAATACCGATTTAATTACACCTGATGGTATTGGGGTTGTAAAAGCAAGTGGTATGCTTGGTACACCTGTAAAAGAACGTGTAGCAGGTTTTGATTTAATGTGTAATTTATTTGCGAAGTTATCAGAAGAGAATAAACCAGTATCTGTTTTCTTATTAGGTGCAAAACCACATGTTGTACAAGCCGCGGCTGATCATTTAACGAAGACATATTCGGCTGCATCTATCGTGGGGATACAAGATGGATATTTTAAACAAGAAGAAGAAGAGAATATTGTTTCACGTATTCAAGAGGCAAAACCAGATCTATTACTTGTTGCACTTGGCTTTCCAAGACAAGAAAACTTTATCCAAAACAATAAGCATCGTTTAGAAACGAAAATGGCTGTTGGAGTAGGCGGTAGTTTAGATGTGTGGGCTGGAGAGGTAAAGCGTGCGCCAAAATGGATTCAATCTATTCATTTAGAGTGGTTTTACAGATTATGTAGTAATCCAACACGTTGGCGTCGTCAGTTAGTATTAGCTGAATTTTTAAAAGAAGTAATGCGTTCAAAAAAGTAGCGGAATATCGCTACTTTTTTTTATTTGTTTATTTTTGATAAACATTTTACTTTTGGGAATGATGAAGGAGAATTTTTTATAAGAAATTATTTTACTTATGCAATACACACATGTAAAATGATGTGTAAAGACACCTGTGTAAGGAGGACTTCTTGTGAGCAAGGTAAAAGAAATTTCGAAGCGAAAGCTACTGGGTATAGCAGGGCTTGGCTGGCTATTTGATGCAATGGATGTTGGAATGCTTTCATTTGTAATCGTAGCAATCCAAAAAGATTGGGGATTAAGTACTCAAGAAATGGGTTGGATAGGCAGCGTTAATTCAATTGGTATGGCAGTAGGAGCGCTCCTTTTTGGGATACTATCAGATAAAATAGGACGGAAATCAGTCTTTATTATTACATTATTACTATTTTCTATCGGTAGTGGTTTAACTGCTTTAACGACGACATTCGCGATGTTCCTCGTTTTACGCTTTTTAATTGGTATGGGACTTGGCGGGGAACTTCCAGTTGCATCTACTCTTGTATCAGAAAGTGTTGAAGCGCACGAACGTGGAAAAATAGTTGTACTATTAGAAAGCTTTTGGGCTGGTGGTTGGTTAATCGCAGCTCTTATCTCATATTTTGTTATTCCTAAATACGGTTGGGAAGTTGCTATGGTAATAAGTGCAGTTCCAGCGTTATATGCTTTATATTTAAGATGGAATTTACCCGATTCTCCAAGGTTTCAAAAGGTTGCAAAAAGGCCATCTGTTATTGAAAATATAAAATCGGTTTGGTCTGGAGAATATCGTAAAGCAACAATTATGTTATGGATTCTATGGTTTTGTGTGGTCTTTTCCTATTATGGAATGTTCCTTTGGTTACCTAGTGTAATGGTACTGAAAGGCTTTAGTTTAATAAAAAGTTTTCAGTACGTACTCATTATGACTTTAGCTCAACTTCCAGGATATTTCACAGCTGCATGGTTTATTGAACGTCTTGGTCGTAAATTTGTATTGGTTACGTATTTAATTGGTACAGCATGTAGTGCTTATGTGTTCGGAATTGCGGATTCATTAACAGCATTAATAGTGGCGGGTATGTTACTATCCTTCTTTAATTTAGGTGCTTGGGGTGCATTATACGCTTATACACCGGAACAGTATCCAACAACTATTCGCGGTACAGGTGCAGGAATGGCAGCTGCATTTGGGCGTATTGGTGGTATTCTTGGACCACTATTAGTAGGATATTTAGTTGCTTCACAAGCTTCACTATCGCTAATATTTACGATTTTCTGTGGATCAATTTTAATTGGGGCACTTGCTGTAGTTATACTTGGTCAAGAAACGAAACAGAGGGAATTAGTATAAAGAGAAACCTTAATCAGTGGTGTTTTGTCCATCAACCACTGATTATTAGCCCGCACCAATCGGGATAAAAGAAAAGGGGAACCAAAGTGGTTTCCTTTTTTCTGTTTTTTTAGATAAATAATGGTATAGTAAGAAAAAGGGAATGTTTCTTACTAAAGCGAATGTATACAACAAGACATATGGACAAAGGAATTAGGTGGCTGGATAAATGAAAATCTTACTTATCATGGAAGAAACAGAAGAGCGAAGAAAATTAGTTGAGAACTTTACTGAAAACATTCGAAATGTAGAATGTTTTGAAGCGAAAACTGGAACAGAATCTTTGCTAATAATGAAAAAACATACACCTGATTTTGTTTTTTTAAATTCGCAATTAATGGATGGTACTGGTTTTGAATATTCGAGTTTGTTACGAGAAGTGAATTGTTATACGAAATTTATTTTTATTGGTGAGGATATAGAAGAGGCAATTACAGCTTTTCGTTTCCAAGCGTTTTATTATTTATTACGACCATTTCGTGAAGAAGATTTACAATTCATTTTATATAAAATGGGAAAAGAACAAGGTGAGAAAGCAAAGAGTCATCTGCGTAAACTGCCGATAGAAGGCCATGAGGGGATTAGATATATTCTCCCGGAGGATATTGTATATATTAGTAAAAATAAGGAAAACAAAACAGTTTCAATTTATACAACGAATAATCAGTATATTTCAACATACACACTCCAGGAATTAGAAAATAAACTAAATGCATATGATTTTTTACGTGTACATAAAAGCTATTTAATTAATATGTCATATGTACAAGAACTTAAACCTTATTATAATGGCACGTATAATTTGCATTTAGACAGGTACGATGAGCAACCGATTCCAGTAAGCCGTAATTATGTAAAACGGCTTCGAAATAAAATTGAGCTATGACAAGTAATGAGAGAATTTTAACATAATAGCCTAGAAATCCTTCATGATAAGGAGGATTCAAATTAAATATTCAGAAAATTTAGTACAATCTCCTCTAAGAAGTAGTAATGGGGGGATTGTACGTGAAAACATTGAAATCAATTTTACTTTGGGGAGTTATTGCAGCAGTAGGAGCATCTGCTTTTGGTGTAATAGCTTTATCACAAGGTGAGACAATTAATGCTGTATGGCTATTAGTTGCTGCTGTATCAGTGTATGCGATTGCTTATCGCTTTTATAGTAGATTTATAGCAAGGAAAGTTTTTGGCCTAGATAATAATAGGCAAACGCCTGCTCATACGTTAAATGATGGGAAGGATTATGTTCCAACAAATAAATGGGTTTTATTCGGACATCACTTCGCTGCGATTGCAGGGGCAGGTCCTTTAGTAGGACCAATTTTGGCGGCGCAGATGGGGTATTTACCTGGGACTATTTGGATTATTGTTGGGGTAGTTATTGCCGGAGCTGTACAAGATTTTGTAATTTTATTTGCTTCAATGAGACGTAATGGTAAATCATTAGGAGAAATGATTAAAGATGAAATTGGTCCTGTTACAGGATTAATTGCGATGATTGGTATTTTAGGTATTATGATAATTTTATTAGCAGTATTAGCTTTAGTAGTTGTGAAGGCACTTGTTGGAAGCCCATGGGGAATGTTTACAATCGCAGCAACAATTCCAATTGCTATTTTAATGGGAGTTTACATGCGTTACATTAGACCAGGGCGAGTAGGGGAAGGATCAGTAATCGGTATTGTTCTACTAGTCCTATCGCTTATTGGTGGACAGTATGTAGCAGAAAATCCAACGCTTGCAAGTATGTTTACTTTTAGTGGTGAAACAATTGCTATTATGCTTATCGTATATGGATTCATTGCATCGGCATTACCAGTTTGGATGCTCCTTGCACCACGTGATTATTTAAGTACATTTTTAAAAATAGGAACGATACTTGGATTAGCAATTGGTATTTTAATTGTAGCTCCAGATTTGAAGATGCCGGCAGTATCTAAGTTTATTGATGGAACAGGCCCCGTCTTCTCCGGGAATTTATTTCCGTTCTTATTTATTACAATAGCTTGCGGTGCTGTCTCTGGATTCCACGCTCTCGTTTCATCAGGTACGACGCCGAAAATGATTGAGCAAGAAGGTCATGCACAGCCAATTGGTTATGGGGCAATGTTAATGGAATCATTTGTAGCAGCGATGGCTATGATTGCAGCTTGTGTATTAACACCAGGAACTTATTTTGCAATTAATAGTCCAGCAGCACTGATCGGAACAGATGTATCACAAGCGGCTCAAGTTATTTCTTCGTGGGGATTTGCTATTACACCGAATGAATTAAAAGAACTTGCTGTTAACGTTGGAGAACAGACCATTTTATCACGTACAGGTGGCGCACCAACATTAGCAATTGGTATGGCACATATATTTTCACAAGTAATAGGTGGAACGGCGATGATGGCATTTTGGTACCATTTTGCCATTCTTTTTGAAGCACTATTTATTTTAACAACGATTGATGCTGGAACACGTGTAGGACGATTTATGATTCAAGATATTTTAGGGCATGTGTACAAGCCGTTTGCGAAAACAGATTCCACAATAGCGAATGTGGTTGCTACAACGTTATGTGTATTAGGCTGGGGGTACTTCTTATATCAAGGGGTGGTTGACCCTCTCGGTGGAATTAATACGCTATGGCCACTTTTCGGTATTGCAAATCAAATGTTAGCGGGGATTGCACTATTACTTGGAACGACAATTTTATTCAAAATGGGGAAAAAGGCATACGTTTGGGTAACGCTTATTCCGACTATAGGATTACTTATTGTAACGATGACAGCTGGTTATCAAAAGTTATTTCATGAAAATCCTAAAATAGGATTTCTATCACATGCGAAAGTGTTTCAGGGAGCATTAGATGATGGTAAGATATTAGCTCCAGCTAAAAATGTTGCGCAAATGAAACAAATTATTTTTAATGACTATATTGATGCGGCACTTTGTGGAATTTTTATGATAGTTGTAATTGCTGTATTAATTTCTGCAATTCGAATTTGGATTCAAGTATTAAGAAATAAGCCAATGCCGTTAAAAGAGGCACCATATATTCCAAAAGATGAAAGTGAGTCGAGGAACTATGCTTAAAAATTTACGGAACGTATGGGGAAAGAGAAAGCAATTTATTAGTTTACTTGTCGGAGTTCCAAGTTATGAAACGTATGTAAATCACATGAAAATAAATCATCCAGAAGAGAAAATTTTATGTCAAAAGCAATTTTTTGCTGAGGCACAAGAAGCTAGATTTAATGCAAAAGGCGGAAAAATATCACGATGTTGTTAATGGAAGGGGCGAAATTTCGTCCCTTTTTATTTTGTTGTTCCACGTGGAACAACAAAATAAAAAAGTTTGGGAATTATAGGGATTTCGTAATACAATAACATATGGAAAGGGATAGATGGAAAAGAAAAAGTAGGGAGATTATTTTATGTTCAGAGATCTATTTGTAAATATGACAATTATTCTTTCCTTTATCTTTGTAGGTGGTCAGCTTTTAAGAGATAAGCCGTTAAAAGAGGGATTCGCTGTTTGGCAAAAATGTGTAGTAGGTATTTTTACTGGGATATTAGGTGTATTATTAATGCATTTTGGTGTACATATTGAAGATAGTCTGTTGGATTTACGTTACTTGGCAGTTATTTTGGCAGTTATAATTGGGGGGCCGATAGCCAGTAGTATAACAGTTGCTATCATTTTAATAACTCGGCTACTTTTTACTGATTACTCTTTAGCCTCTGAGTTGGCTTGCTATACCATCATAGTAACCGGAATTGGTATTGTCTTCATTTGGCGGATGAAAATTTCTATATTTACAAAGTGGATATGGCTTAATGTGTATAGCTTGTCTATTTTAATATTACCACTGTCTATTTTATTTAAGGATGTATCTGTAGTGGTATTATATTTTATTTGTTGTATTGTAGCAGCATACATCACATTTGTAAGTGCAAGTTACGTATTGCAATCCAATGAATTATTTCAAACGATGAAGCATTATGCAACGATAGATGCATTAACGAATCTAGGAAATGTAAGACAGTTTGATTTCGAGATGAATCGTCATATTGGTAGCAAGCATATGAAAAATGATTCACTTTGTTTATTACTTATAGATATTGATCACTTTAAGTATGTAAATGATACGTACGGTCATCCTGCTGGAGATGAAGTGTTAAAACAACTAGGGCGTATTTTGTTAGAAAATGCACCATTCCCAAATTTAGTCTTTCGAAAGGGTGGCGAAGAGTTTGCTCTGTTGTTACCGAAAAAAATGATAGCATTTGGAACTCGTATAGGGGAACAAATTCGACTAGCAGTTGAAAAGCATTCATTTCAACTGCAAAATGGGGAAAAAATTAAAATTACAGTTTCTGTTGGGCTTTCAGAATATAAAAAATCACCTGAGCAATTTATTCAATCAGCGGATGATGCGTTATATTATTCAAAAAGAAATGGTAGAAACAAGGTTAGTTCAGCATCATAGGAATTTGGAGAGTACTTTAAAACATTTCTGTAAAGTAATTAAAACCCACAGAACAATAAATGTTCTGTGGGTTTTAATCTATTTTTAAATTTATTAATAAAAAGCTTTATGTTAGACAAGTTCTTTCGGTGCAACGAATTTGCGGTATGCACCGTGATGTGTTGGTCCTACATATTCGTTAATCTTAAATGAATGACGAATTGCAGCTGTGATGAATTCTTTCGCAGTTTTTACTGCTTCTTTCACCGTTTTTCCTTTTGCAAGTTCTGCTGTAATTGCAGCAGAATATGTACAACCTGCACCGTGTGTATTTGTCGTATCAATCTTTTCTGATTCTAGAAGATCGAATGTTTCGCCGTCATATAACACATCAATAGCAGTTTCTGTACCTAGTTTGCTACCACCTTTAATCAGTACGTATTTAGCGCCTAAAGCATGGATTTTTTTTGCAGCTTCTTTCATGTCCTCAAGAGAATTAATTTTCACACCACTTAATTGATATGCTTCAAATAAGTTAGGCGTTACGACTAATGCCTTTGGAACAAGAACGTCACGTAAGCAGTCATTTGTTTCAGGATGTAACGCTTCATCCGCTCCTTTACATACCATAACAGGATCAACTACTACATTTTCGAAATTGTGCTTTTCAATTGTTTCCGCAACCATTTCGATAATTTCTACTGATCCAAGCATACCCGTTTTTAAAGCATCTACGCCAACGCCTTCAATTGTCGTTTCTAATTGTGGTTTTAATGTAGAAGCTGGGATTGGGAATACGTTATGTGCCCAGCCGTTATGTGGATCCATCGTTACGATTGTCGTAAGGGATGTCATTCCGTATACACCAAGTTCTTGGAATGTTTTTAAATCTGCTTGTATACCAGCACCGCCACTTGTGTCAGAACCAGCGATAGTAAGTGCCTTATTTAATGTCATTATGAAAGCCCCCTCAAGTGATATAATGAAAACTATGTTTTCACCATTATATCAATGTTACGAATAAGTACAAAGTGAAAAGTAGATGATTTATGTTAAGTACTATTTAAAATCTTGTATGTAGGAGACGAATTATGTTTCAAGAGAATCGTACAAATGAATTAGTTATATTAAAAGAGATTGCAGAAACGTTGAATACCTCAAATGATACATATCACGTACTTCAAGCTGTGCTGGAAAAGCTGTTGAATGTAACTGGTTTAACGACAGGATGGATTTTCCTTGCGGATGAAAATGGTAGATATACAAAATTAATTGATTACCAATTACCAGAGGGATTGAAATTCGAAAATAAACGACCGATGTGTGAGGGGAATTGCTGGTGCTTACACCGCTTTGTGGAAGGAAAACTAGAGCGAGCAGTTAATATTATTGAATGTAAGAGAATTAATAATGCGATTGAATACAACTGGGGAGATACAGAAGGGATTGTACATCATGCGACAGTACCGCTAAAAGCGGGAGAAGATGAATTTGGCGTGTTAAATGTAGCTAGCCCAGGTAAAACGCATTTTTCGGAAGAAGAATTAGTACTATTACAATCAGTTGCCTTTCAAATTGGAACGGCATTAAAGCGTACAAAACTGTATGAAAATGAAAAGAGAAGAGCTCATTATTATGTAAAGTTAGAACGCTTTATTCAAGCTTTAAGGACAATTCATAAATTTAATGCATTACCAGAAGAGATTGTAATGCAAATAGGGAGCTTATTTCTATGGGAGCAAGTTGTATTCTTTATTAGAGAAGAAAATGAACTAGCTGTGAGAGCTTCTTATAAGAAAGGTGAACTACAAGATGATTTGAGGGCAGCAGCACAGGAAGCGTTGGAAAAAGAAGAATCTGTTTTGTTGAAGCGTCAGGTTGGTAATATAGAACATCCCAATAGGGCAGTTATCGCTATTCCGATACATATTCAAGATCATATATTTGGAGTATTAAGTGTAAGTTCTAATAATGGAGAATTTGATATAAATACGATAGATGTAGTACAAGCGTTAGCAAATCATATTTCATTAATGATAGAGAACTTAAGATTAAATGAAAAACGTCGCGAACTTGTACGAATGGAAGAGCGTAATCGTTTAGCTAGAGATTTACATGATTCTGTTTCACAAAAGTTGTTTTCATTAACGTTTATGACGAAAGGCGCTGAAGCTGTCTTAAAGGGTCAAAATGAAAAGGTAGATCAGTCTTTGTATGAGATGCGTGAATTAGCACAAGGTGCCTTAAAGGAAATGAGGACATTAATTTGGCAGCTCCGTCCAGCTGGATTAGAGAAAGGGTTATTACCAGCTTTAAAGCAATATGGTGAAAGTTTAGGATTGAAAATTCGGGAGCAAGTTACAGGTGTACGTGATTTGCCGCGTGTAGTAGAAGAAGCGCTATGGCGAATTGGACAAGAAGCTTTAAATAACGTAAGTAAGCATGCGAATGTAAGAGAAGCGACGATTTATTTCAAAGTGACGGAGAAAAATGTATCATTAGAAATAGTCGATCAAGGAAATGGGTTTGTAGAAAAGGATATAAAAGAGAAGAAATCACTCGGTATGACTACGATGCGTGAAAGAGTAGAATTAGTTGGTGGAACAATTAAAATTGTAAGTAGTAAGAAACGAACGAGTATAAAAGTAAATGTACCATTATGATGTGAAAATGAGGGAAGTTTGTGAAAATAAAAGTATTGTTAGTTGATGATCATACAGTTGTTTTAAAAGGATTAGCATTTTTTCTAAGCACACAGGAAGATTTTGAATTAGTTGGTGAAGCAAACAATGGGAAAGAGGCGCTAGTGAAAGTAGGCGAAACGAGTCCAGATGTCGTATTAATGGATTTATATATGCCTGAGATGGATGGAATTGAGGCAACAGCTTGTATTAAAAAAGAATATCCAAACGTGAAAGTAATTGTATTGACTAGTTTTTCTGATCAAGCTCATGTATTGCCGGCACTAAAAGCTGGGGCGAGCGGTTATATTTTAAAAGATATTGAACCAGATCAGCTTGTTGAAGCTATTCGAAGCGCGTATAAAGGTAATATTCAATTACATCCAGATATAGCAAATGCCCTTCTTTCTCAAACATTACCACAGGAAGAGAAAGAAGAAGAACCTTCCGTTCAAGTGGATGTATTAACGGCGAGAGAAAATGAAGTATTGCAGTTATTGGCGAAAGGGATGAGTAATAAAGAAATTGCTTCTGTTTTAGTTATTACAGAAAAAACGGTAAAAGCTCATATGAGTAGTATTTTGAGTAAGTTACATTTATCCGATCGCACACAAGCAGCATTATATGCAGTGAAAAATGGAATCGTATAAGACAAAAGTCGTAAGACCTAGTTCGCCTTTAGAAGGTGGACTTTTTTTATGGAAAAATACGTCTATGTGAGGACGTAATTGTCTTGATATAAAGATAAAATGTATTTGTAAGCAACAATAATTATAAGGGAGTACCCTTTTTCGTAAGTAATATATAACAACATAAGAGTGAGTAGTAGGAGGAAAAACAATGGCAACAGTTTTATTTGTAAAAGCAAACAACCGCCCAGCGGAACAAGCAGTTAGTGTGAAATTATACGAGGCATTTTTAGAAAACTATAAAGAAGCGCATCCAAATGATACAGTGGTAGAACTTGATTTATATAAAGAAGAATTACCATATGTAGGCGTAGATATGATTAATGGTACATTCAAAGCAGGTAGAGGATTTGATTTAACAGAAGAAGAAGCAAAAGTGGTAGCAGTTGCTGATAAGTATTTAAATCAATTCTTAGAAGCTGATAAAGTAGTTTTCGGTTTCCCATTATGGAACTTAACGATTCCGGCCGTATTACACACGTATATTGATTATTTAAACCGTGCTGGTAAAACGTTTAAATATACACCAGAAGGTCCAGTTGGGCTTATTGGAGATAAGAAGATTGCATTATTAAATGCACGCGGCGGCGTATATTCTGAAGGACCAGCAGCTGAAATGGAAATGGCTGTAAAATATGTAGCGAGCATGATGGGCTTCTTCGGTGCAACAAACATGGAAACGGTAGTTATTGAAGGACATAACCAATTCCCAGATAAAGCAGAAGAGATCATTGCAGCAGGTCTTGAAGAAGCGGCTAAAGTAGCAAGTAAATTTTAATTTAAATTATAATCGCCACTCAAAAAACAGCATTAACTTTTATGTTAATGCTGTTTTTTATATTTTTAGCTCGTCAGCAAGTTTTTCTAATTGATTTCGATCTTGTATATAATATGTTCGTCCTTCCTTTTTTAAGTAGTTTTGCTGGCAAAACTGGTTTAATACATATAAAAGGTGACGGTAGCTGACATTTAAGTATTCCGAAGCCTCAGTATGTTTTTCTGTATAACTGTTATTTTGTTCTGTTAATAGAATAAAAGCCGCTAATTGATTTTCGAACGGATAACTATTGTTTTTGGCATAACTTTCTGTTCGGGTAATTGTTTTTTCGCCGATAAATTTGCATAGTTTCTGTAGAAAGGTAGCATCTTGCAATAAAAGATGCTGACAATCTTTAAGAGGAAGCGCTAGGCAAATACAATCTTCAATCACCTCAACCGCTTTCGTAACAGATTCTACGCCAATTAATCCTAATTCCCCAATGAATGAAGGTGCTTGAATAAAATTAATTAAAGAAACTTTCCCATTTTTATGGCTCATATATATTTTGGCTTTCCCGGAAATTAAGTAATAGAGATAAGGGAGGTCGATTCCCTCCTTACATATCCTTTCTTTCTTTTGAAAAGAATGTAGTTCAGCATACGGTAAGACATCAAAAGAAAAAAGAGTATGGAAGTTATAAATTTGCATGTAATGAGAGATTTCTTCGCTATTTTTACTGACTTTCATGTTTTCACCTCATGTTTAGTATGAGATATCTCCTATTATTTTTACAAGGAAGAATGATACGATTTATGTAAATTTGTTTTTGTAGAAAAGAGAGTGTGAGGGGTTTATGAAAAAATATAAAACATTGCTATTTGATGTAGATGATACATTGTTAGATTTTCAGAAGGCAGAGAAAGTGGCGTTACGTATGCTCTTTGAAGAGAAAGGGATTCTTTTAACTAGCGAGGTTGAAGCGCAGTATAAAAAAATTAATAAAAGCCTTTGGGATGCTTTTGAAGAAGGTGAAATAAATCGTGATGAAGTCGTAAATACACGATTTTCGATTTTGTTTAAAGAGTACGAGGAAGAAGTAGATGGGATATTATTCGAAAATAATTATCGCAGCTACTTAAGAAGAAGGAAACCAACTAATCCAAGGTGCGTTTGAATTTATAAATCAAATTCAAAGTGAGTATGATTTATATATAGTGACAAACGGTATTTCTAAGACGCAAGATAAACGTTTGCGTAATGCAGGATTACATTCATTGTTTAAAGATATTTTTGTTTCTGAAGATACGGGATTCCAAAAGCCGATGAAAGAGTATTTTGAATATGTTTTTGAACGTATTCCTAACTTCGCTTCTGAAGAAGGACTCATTATTGGGGATTCGTTAAGTGCCGATATTAAAGGTGGATATGTAGCAGGAATTGATACTTGTTGGTTTAATCCAGAAAAGAAATCAAATGATAGCGAGATTGTGCCAACATATGAAGTGCATAGTTTTGAAGAGTTACACGCGCTATTAAAGCAGCACGTATAATAAGAATAGGCAGTGGAACTTTTGTCCCCACTGCCTATTTTTATTAATTTGTAGTTTCGTTATGTTTAGGAAGCGGAAATGCATTCCCAATCGCGGCTGCCCCGAGCATCGGTAATAATAAATTGAGCGGGAAAAACATGAGTAATAGTAATGTTATAGCTATTGGTTTTCTTAATGCATAGCTTGAAATAGCTGTCGTGACGATGGCTACAGAAGCTATTGGATCTATAGGGATAATAGAAGCTATAGCATATCCGATACTTGATCCAGCAAATATAATTGGGAAAATATGTCCGCCGCGCCAACCCGTATTTAAACAAACGGCAGTAATACATAATTTTAAAATTCCTGAAAGAAGTAGTACCCAGAAGGATAAATGGCTCCATTCAACGACTAAATCTTTTAATTGATGTTCCCCTGAGAATAACGTGTAAGGAAGAAAAGTTCCTGTAATTCCTAATAAAATACCGCCTATAATTCCAAGTGATACCTTGTATTCTTTGAAGGGGTGGATTAATTTCTCTAATGTGAATTCTAATTTGAAATAAAAGAAACCAACTATAGCACCAATGCTAGCAAGTGGTAGAAAGGCGATCCATTCATTAAGAGCAAGAGACCCTTCCCCAAAATCAACAATAAAGGATCCACGATTATCGAGTTTACTAAGCAATAAGTAAACGGAAAAACCGGCAAAAGTGGTAGCTAAATATACAATTGCTTTTTTTCCTTTCGAAAATTCATTAATTTGTTCACCCTCATTTTCATTCGGAGCTAAATAACCGAATAATGGTGCATTAAAAATAACACTTAAAGTGGCACCAATTCCAACCTCTGTTAGTTCATTCATTCCCTTTAAAGCAAATTTAAAGCGATCTCCTACCCATGTACAAAGTCCACCGATAATTCCAACAAGTGCAGCTTCTGGTCCTAAACTAGCTCCAAATATTAAAACGATAATTGCAGTTAAAGTAGCTTTATGTACAAAACGGTATTCAATTCTACCTGTTTTTTTATATTCATCCATCACTTCTGGCATAAGACGTGGATATGTACCGAAGTGTTTTTGTGATAAACCAACGAGGATACCACCGATGATTGTTACACAAATGGTGTAATAAGGGGGAGAAGAGAAAAGAGTAGGTAAGTATCCCCAAATAAAGTGAATTCCGATATTTATTGTGACTAAAAATGACCAGACCGTGACTCCGACTATAGAGCCTAAAAGAATGCCATATAGGACGAGTATATGGTGCATGTCCTTTTTATTTGTCATGTTGTACCTCCGTTATGTAAATTTTCATGTAGAAAGGATTAAATATGCTAGTGTGAATTGAATATATATATAGTATCTTTTTGAGGGGGTGGCTTATTCAATATATTGGGATCTCATGAAAATTTGAAACCAACGCGGTTAAACCACTTATTTAATTCTATATATGGATTGGAGTTTTTAAAAGGTCTTTTTCAAATGAATATGGAATATATTTCTTTTATTGTTTGTATTAAATTCCTTGCATTTAATTTAGAACATTCAGAAAAACTATTTGACATCAGGAAATTATTGCTATAAAATCAACGGTAATTGCATAGTCTTATCAAGAAAAGGTGGAGGGACAGGCCCGATGAAACCTTGGCAACAGCCGTATAACGGAATTGTGCCAAATCCTGCAGGTAATAATCCTGAGAGATAAGAAAGATCCTTTAGAGCGTGTTTTCAAACTGCTCCTTTCTTGTTTTCAGGAAAGGGGCAGTTTTTTATTTTGCATAAAGTGAAACTTTAATCAGTGGGGGTTTTGTCCCTCCCCGCGGATTATTAGCCCACACCAATCAGGTAGTTATCTCCCGCCTAACTTCCTCGCATTCGCCGAATTTTGAGGTGGGAGTCTTACTGACCGCAAATAGCGGGATAAAAGAAAGGAGAATGAGAGATGGGAGAATCATGGGGGAAAGGAACGATTTGTGTGCAAGGCGGCTATACGCCAAAAAATGGTGAGCCGCGTGTTTTGCCGCTTTATCAAAGTACAACGTATAAATACGATACTTCAGATGATTTAGCAGCACTATTTAATTTAGAGGCAGAAGGATATATATATACGCGTATTGGAAATCCTACTCTAGCTGCATTCGAGCAGAAGTTATCGGATTTAGAAGGCGGTGTAGGGGCTGTTGCAACAGCTTCTGGGCAGGCAGCTATTATGCTTGCGGTTTTAAATATTTGCAGTAGTGGAGACCATTTACTTTGTTCTTCAACTGTTTACGGAGGAACGTTTAATTTATTTGGAGTGAGTTTGCGTAAGCTTGGCATCGATGTTACGTTCTTTAATCCTAATTTAACGGCAGATGAGATTGTGGCACTTGCCAATGATAAGACAAAACTCGTTTATGCAGAGTCGTTAGGAAATCCAGCAATGAACGTTTTGAATTTCAAAGAACTTTCAGCAGCAGCAAAAGAATTAGAAGTACCTTTTATCGTTGATAATACATTAGCGACGCCTTATTTATGCCAGGCGTTTGAACATGGGGCAAATATCATTGTCCATTCTACAACGAAATATATTGATGGCCATGCAAGTTCTCTAGGCGGCATTGTAATAGACGGAGGGAACTTCGATTGGACAAATGGAAAATATCCTGAGCTTGTCGAACCTGATCCGAGTTATCACGGCGTAAGCTATGTTCAAAATTTTGGAGCAGCAGCGTATATTGTGAAAGCGCGTGTTCAATTATTAAGAGACTACGGAAACTGTATGAGCCCATTCAATGCATATATTAGCAACATTGGCCTGGAAACATTGCATTTACGAATGGAGCGTCATAGTGAAAATGCTCTCGAAGTTGCTAAGTGGCTTGCTAATCATGAGCGTATTGAATGGGTGAATTATCCGGGGTTAGATAGTAATGAAAATTACTCGTTAGCACAAAAATATTTGAAAAAAGGTGCTAGTGGAGTTTTAACTTTCGGTATTAAAGGCGGATTAGAAGCAGCAAAAGAATTTATCGCAAATGTAAAACTTGCAACTCTTGTAACGCATGTAGCTGACGCAAGAACTTGTGTAATACATCCTGCTAGTACGACGCACAGACAATTAAGCGCAGAAAATCAGCGTTTAGCTGGCGTTACATCTGATTTAATCCGTTTATCGGTCGGTATAGAAGATGTTTCTGATATTATTGCAGATTTAAAAGCGGCGCTAGTCGGAGGCAAACAACATGCCGATCATAATTGATAAAGATTTACCAGCTCGCAAAGTATTGCAGAAGGAAAATATTTTTGTAATGACGAAGGAGCGAGCAGTAACACAAGATATACGTGCTTTGAAAATTGCTATATTAAATTTAATGCCTACAAAGCAAGAAACAGAGGCGCAATTACTTCGTTTAATTGGAAATACGCCGTTGCAATTAGATGTACATTTACTTCATATGGAATCGCATCTGTCTCGCAATGTAGCGCAGGACCATTTAACGAGCTTCTATAAAACATTTCGTGATATTGAGGATGAAAAATTTGATGGACTCATTATTACAGGAGCACCAGTTGAAACTCTTTCTTTTGAAGAGGTAGATTATTGGGAAGAGCTTGGACGTATTATGGAGTATTCAAAAACGAATGTAACATCTACGCTTCATATTTGCTGGGGGGCACAAGCAGGTTTGTATTATCACTATGGTGTGCCGAAGTATCCTCTTGCGGAAAAAATGTTTGGTGTATTTGAACATGAGGTTCGCGAGCAACATGTGAAATTGTTACAAGGGTTTGATGAAGTGTTTTTTGCTCCGCATTCTCGTCATACAGAAGTAAGAGAGAGTGATATTGAAAAGGTGAAAGAATTAACGTTATTAGCCAATTCTGAAGAAGCAGGTGTTCATCTTGCTATTGGGCAAGATGGAAGGCAAGTTTTCGCACTCGGACATAGTGAATACAGTTGTGATACGTTAAAGCAAGAATACGAACGGGACTGCCAAAAAGGGTTAAATATTGATGTGCCAAAAAATTATTTTAAACATAATAATCCAAATGAGAAGCCACTTGTTAGGTGGAGGAGTCACGGGAATTTATTATTCTCTAATTGGTTGAATTATTACGTGTATCAAGAAACCCCTTATGTATTGTAAATGATTGTGTAACACGTGGTAGCGTTTTCCTTGTAAAGATTAACCTTTATTTTTCCGAATGTTCTAAATTCATTGTTTTTCAGATTTTTCGTCTATATAATTCATCTAAACACAATTTTTGAGGGGTGGACAGTATTATGAAAGAAATTCAAGTGGGGTTATTAGGTCTTGGGACAGTTGGTAGTGGTGTAGTTCGTATTATTACAGATCATCAAGAACGACTTATACACCAAGTAGGTTGTCCAGTGAAAGTAACGAAAGTATTGGTGCAAAACATTGAGAAAGAGAGAGAGGTCGACGTGCCTTCTACTCTATTAACACAAAATGTGAATGAAATTTTAGATAATCCAAATATTGATGTTGTCATCGAAGTGATGGGTGGCATTGATGATGCAAAAGCATATATTTTACAAGCTTTACAAAGTGGGAAGCACGTTGTGACTGCAAATAAAGATTTAATGGCATTACACGGAGCGGAATTATTAGCGGTAGCAAAGGATAATAAGGCTGATCTATTTTATGAAGCAAGTGTAGCGGGAGGAATTCCGATTTTACGAAGCATCGTAGAAGGACTTTCTTCAGATCTTATTACGAAAGTAATGGGAATTGTAAATGGAACGACAAATTTTATTTTGACGAAAATGTCAGACGAAGGGAGAGCATATAACGACGTGTTAAAAGAAGCTCAGCAGCTTGGATTTGCAGAAGCAGATCCAACATCAGACGTAGAAGGTTTAGATGCAGCAAGAAAAATGACGATTTTGGCTACTCTCGGTTTCTCTACAAATGTAGAGCTTGGAGATGTGAAGGTAAAAGGGATTACTTCTATTACAGCAGAAGATATTGAATATAGTAAGAGCTTAGGCTATACAATTAAATTAATTGGCCTTGCAAAGCGAGATGGCGAGAAATTAGAGGTTACAGTTGAGCCAACTTTACTTCCAAATGCACACCCTCTTGCGGCAGTGCAAAATGAATATAATGCTGTCTATGTGTATGGTGAAGCGGTAGGAGAAACGATGTTTTATGGCCCGGGAGCAGGAAGCTTACCGACAGCGACAGCTGTTGTTTCTGATCTAGTTGCTGTAATGCAAAATATTAGGTTAGGTGTAACAGGAAATAGTGCTGTAGTTCCGCAATATCAAAAGGTACTAAAAGAGCCAGATGAAATTATTGTGAAAAAGTTTTTAAGACTTCATGTGAAAGACGAAATTGGTGTGTTTGCAAAAATTACATCATTGTTCTCTGAGCGCGGTGTTAGTTTTGAAAAGATTATTCAAATGCCACTTGAAGAGAAAGGGAAAGCAGAAATAGTAATTGTAACGCATCGTGCTTCTCTTGCGGATTATGAGTACATTCTACATACATTGCAATCGTATGAAGAAATAGATTGTGTGAAAGCAAATTATCGAATTGAAGGAGATGCTAAGTAGTATCTCTTCTAATAAAACGAAAAAACCTATTAAGCGGCTTGCTTAATAGGTTTTTTTCTATTTAAAATCTGCGTACCAACTTGAATAAAAGCTTGAATAATCCAACCTGTTGTAAAGGATAAGATAATTGTTCCAAAATAGATTGGCCCATCTAATAAGAAGCTTAATGTTAAAAATAAAAAAGCTAATGAAATTTCTGTTCTTCTAAATGTCCATTTCTTTTTCTCAGCAACAGTTAAAACGAAAGCCTCTTGAGGTGCTGCGCAAAGGTTAGTAGAGACGTAAAGACCAATTCCGGCTCCGACGAATAGGTTTCCGCAAATAAGTGTTATATATTTTGGAAGAGAGCGGATAATGTCCATAATGGTCGTAATAGAACCAACCCAATCAACAAAAAGAGAAATAAGAATCATTGTGACAATTGTGCCGATTGTAATTTGTTTTTTGTCCCAAAAGAGTACGATCAGGGTAAAAACAAAGTTAATCATGAAAATCCAAAAACCAATACTTATCCCAAAATTTTGATATAGTGCAATAAAGAAGGAATCATAAGGGCTAAGTCCAAAGGAAGTAATTGTCGTCATCATATTAATACCGATGGCGAGAATGAGTAAACCGCCAATGAAAAATATATATTCTAGTTTGAATCGAAGCATAGTTGTATATCCTTTCAAAATGTATTTGCTAAGAAAGGATATACTGTGGAAAGCTTACCAGGTCAAGCGAGAATTTTTGAGGGGAAGGGGAGAATGAGATGACTAATATAAGAAAGATTGCTGAACTTGCTGGGGTATCTGTTTCAACTGTTTCACGTGTACTCAATAATCATCCGTATGTGAATGAACAGAAACGAAAAGAGATTTTAGCGATTATTGAAGAATTAAATTATACGCAAAATGTGAATGCGATTCATTTAGTGAAAGGAAAAACGAATGTAATTGGCGTTTTATTGCCGCACGTAAATGATCAATATTACAGTGCCATTATTGGGGGGATATCAAAGGAAACCGCAAAGAACAATTATAATATGATGCTTTGCCAGACAAATTATAGCGAAGAAAAAGAGCTTGAAATTTTACATATGTTAAAAATGAAAAAGCTTGATGGAGTAATTATATGTTCACGGACAAATAGTAAGGAAAAGCTTGAAGAGTATACGAAGTTTGGTCCAATTGTGATGTGTGAAGAAATAGATTCGAAATTCATTTCGAGTGTACATATTGATTACTACAAAGTATTTTTGCGCGGGATGAAAAGCTTAATAGATGCTGGTCATACACGTATCGGATATTGCATTGGAAGAAGTAATAGTATTAATAGCCAGAGGCGAAAAAAAGCGTATGAGGATTCACTTCAACAGATTGTTGTAACACCGTTAGATGCCTGGAAGTTTAAGGGCTGTTTTACGGTGGAAGATGGGCGCAATGTAGTCAGGGAATGGGCTCGTATGTCTGTAAAACCGACGGCTTTTCTTGTATCTTGCAATCATATTGCTGCAGGAATGGTAACGGAGGCGAAAAAACAAGGGATTCGTATCCCAGAGGATATTACGATTATCGGATGTGATGATCAAGAGGTGGCAAATATATTAGGTATTACGACGATTTCGCATTCCAGTAAAAATGTTGGTGTAAAGGCATTTGAATTATTATATGAAAAGATTAATGATGAGGAAATAGATGTGAAACATGTAGAGTTATTACCAAATTTGGTAGATAGGGAAACGACATAATAGAGAAGGTGTGAAAATCGCTTTTCGAAAATTCGTTTGGTATAATTATGGACAATCTATAGGGGCTAAAAGGGGTTTTGATATGAGATCAAAATTAGTAAAAGTAATTCTACTCATTACAATTGCGTCTTTCTGTTTATTTGCATATGGTTTTGTTTCGGGTGTAAATGATGTATTAAATCCGAAAGCTTCAAAATTAATTACGAAGACTGACGTAGTGGAAAAAGAGAAAAAGAAAACAGGAACGTTACAAGTAGTTAGTTTAGGTGATTCGTTAACGCGCGGCGTTGGTGATAAAGAAGGAATTGGCTATATTGGACGAATGAAAGAGAATTTACAAAAAGATTATAAACAAAAAGTTGCACTAAGCAATTTGGCAGTTAGTGGTGCGAAAATGCCCGATTTGTTAAAACAAATCGAAAGCAGCGGAGCTCAATATTCAATTAAGCAAGCAGATGTAATTGTTTTAACAATTGGAGGAAATGATTTGTTCCCAGGATGGGAATCGCTCGGAAAGATAGATTTAGAGACGTATCGTCCTGATACGGAAACGTTTCAAAATGAAGCGAAGAAAATTATAGAAGAAATTCGTAAATTAAACACAGATAGCCCTATTTTTTGGCTAGGATTATACAATCCTTTTGAAGATGTAGAAGATTTGAGAGGTTCATCAAATATTGTTGTTGATTGGAACGCTTCTTTAGAGAAGTTAGCATTAAATGATAAAAACGTATATATTACACCGACATTTGATTTATTCCAAAATCGTGGGAAAGATTTATTATACTCAGATCATTTTCATCCGAATGAAGTAGGTTACACATATATGGCGGAGCGTTTAGTCCAAAATGTTGTAAGTAAATTAAAACTAGAGCAAGGAGGGGTAAAATGACGACGATACTTTCTGTACGAGACTTGAAGAAGGTAATTGGAAAGAAGACTCTTGTAGAGGACATTTCATTTGATGTAAAACAAGGAGAAGTGTTTGGCTTTTTAGGACCGAACGGAGCCGGGAAAACGACAACAATTCGAATGTTAGTCGGACTGATTAAAGCGACAGAAGGTACTATTTCTATCGGTGGTTATTCTATTAAGGAAAATTTCAGAGAAGCGATGCGTCAAATTGGAAGTATCGTTGAAAACCCAGAGCTTTATACATATTTAACGGGATGGGAAAACTTAAAGCAATTTGCGCGCATGCTTGGTGATATATCAGATGAACGTATTGTTGAAATTGCAAAAATGGTTCATTTAGATGAGCGTATTCACGATAAGGTAAAAACATATTCCCTTGGTATGAAGCAGCGCCTTGGAATTGCACAGGCGCTACTTGGAAACCCGAAATTGCTCATATTAGATGAACCGACGAATGGTTTAGATCCAGCTGGGATTAGAGAGCTTAGGGAATTTATACATAAGCTTGTAAAAGAAGAAAATATGAGTGTATTTATTTCGAGTCACTTATTAAGTGAAGTGCAACTGATATGCGACCGTGTTGCTATTATTCATAAAGGAAAAATGATAACAGTTGCACCTATTGAAGAGTTGATCAAAACAGCGAGTGATCGTGTGGAATGGGTCGTTACACCGATTTCCAAAGCGAAAGACATGTTAGACGCTGCTGAAGAGATAGAGGAAGTTAGTGTAGAAGATGAGCGTTTATTATGTCGTATGGATGTTGCGTCTATTAATGTTTGGAATAAGCATTTTGTAGAAAACGGGATAGATGTACATAGCGTCAAAGAGCTTGTATTTACGCTAGAAGATTTATTTATTGAACTCACAAGGGGTGAGCAACATGCGTGAATTTGCGAATCTAGTTTTAAATGAATCAGAAAAGATTTATCGTAAGAAACGGATTGTTGTTGTCATGCTTATTTTAGCAATCTTGATTCCACTTTTTGTGTATGCTCAGTATCGTGAAATAGAAACGACGCAAAAAAGGCTTGGTACGACCGATTGGAAAGTATCATTACAGCAACAAATTGTTGATTCACAAAACCGCTTGAACAATTCTAGATTGCCAGAAGAATGGCGGGATTGGTTAAAAGTAAGAGTGGAACAACAACAATATTATTTAGATCATAATATTAATCCGACTGCGCCAGGAGCACCGACATTTGTGAGGGCGTTTATTGAACAAGGAATAACGTTATTTATTCCATTGCTCGTTATGATTGTCGCCATTGATATTGTTTCAGGAGAACGAAGCGATGGTACGATGAAAATGCTTCTGACGAGGCCAATTCGGCGCTGGAAAATACTCCTTAGTAAATATGTGACGATGTTATTTTTCATTTCGCTCATATTGCTTCTTGTCGGTTTGTTTGCTTACGCATTATCAGGGCTTGTATTTGGATACTCTGGATGGAATTTACCTGTGCTAACAGGATTCGTCATTGATAAGGAAACGTTAAATACAAACTTTGTACACCTTATTCCGCAGTGGCAATACATTTTAATGGCGTACGGACTAGCTTGGTTTGTTGCTATCGTTGTTGGAACTATATCATTTATGGTCTCTGTTTTAATTCGTAATACACCAGCTGGTATGGGCGTTATGTTAGCTGCGTTAATTGCAGGCGGCATTTTAAGTTCATTCGCAACGTCTTGGGAAGGTGCGAAATACATTTTTAGTGTCAACTTATCGCTAACGGATTATTTATCAGGAAAACTGCCTGCATTACAAGGATTATCGATGGGATTTTCTTTAATGAATTTAACGGTTTGGGCAGTAGTTTCCCTTATCATTTCATTTGTAGTATTTACAAGGCAGGATATGGTGAATTAATTGGATAGGAAGTGAAGGCATGGAAAACATTTTGCAGAATGATTGGGGACCATTACTTGGGCCAGAATTTGAGAAAGAATACTATCAAGCTTTAGCTAATCTTTTAAAAGAAGAGTATGAGGAGCATGTGATTTATCCAAAGAAAGAAGATATTTTTAACGCTCTAGAGTATACAAGTTATGAAAATACAAAGGTTGTTATTTTAGGACAAGACCCATATCATGGACCGAATCAAGCACATGGTTTAAGCTTTTCGGTACAACCTGGTATTAAAACGCCGCCATCATTGCTAAATATGTACAAAGAACTTCGAGATGAATACGGTTATGAAATTCCGAATAATGGTTATTTAGTAAAATGGGCGGAGCAAGGGGTTTTACTATTAAATACTGTGTTAACGGTTCGTCAAGGTGAGGCGAATTCTCATAAAGGAAAAGGATGGGAGCATTTCACAGATCGCGTAATTGAGCTATTAAATGAACGTGAAAAGCCAGTTGTTTTCATATTATGGGGACGCCATGCTCAGGCGAAGAAAAAGTTAATTACGAATACGAATCATTATATTATCGAGTCCGTACATCCAAGTCCATTATCAGCAAGACGTGGTTTCTTTGGAAGTAAGCCGTACTCTAAAGTAAATGAGATTTTATCTAACATGGATGAAAAAGAAATCGATTGGCAAATTCCGAATATATAAACGCAAAAAAGGTAGCTAACGATTGTTAACTACCTTTTTACTATTACTGTTCATTTTTTAGTTTTGCATCTAGTACAAAAGTACCAAATGGGATAACTGATGCAGCAAGTGCACCAAGTGCCCATAAAATTGTTTTACGGTGTACGATTGTTACTTGAATTACCGCAAAGATGAATAGAATAAATAAAACGCCATGAGCCATACCTGTAATTTTAACAGCTGTTGCAAACCCTGCAAAATATTTTAATGGCATTGCTACAAATAATAGTAATAGGAAAGAAATCCCCTCAATTAAGCCGATTGCTCTTAATCTTCCGATTGGTGTAGATAACATGAAGTAGCCTCCTTTAATGTATGCTTGTATATAGTAAATTTGTATTCTTTTTCAAAATGAAATAGTCTATTTTGTTTAATTATATACAAAAAGAAAGTTTACACTACGAGAATAGTGCAAAGTTCAAAATATAGTCACAAAAGCATTGCAATTTAAATAAAAACCTATTTGAAGTATTTGACTTCAAATAGGTTTTATGAATGAAAATATTAAACAAGCGCTTTGCTTTTTAGTACAAATTTCTCTACAACTTTAGCAACGCCATCGTTCATATTTGTATCTGTTACATAGTTTGCAATTTCTTTAATATCATCTGGTGCATTGCCCATCGCAACGCCAAGACCAGCAAATTCAATCATCGCTTGATCGTTATAGCTATCGCCCATTGCGATAACTTCTTCGCGTTTAATACCAAGTTTTTGGATTAATTGGTTTAAGCTCGTTCCTTTCGTAACACCATGTTCAGTAAATTCTAAGAAGAATGGTTTAGAGCGCATAACACTTAATTGACCTTCTAGTTGTTTTTGTAGTTTCTTTTCTACTTCAACAAGGCGTTCAGCTTCTTTATTCATTAATACTTTTACTACAGGCTCTTTAACAGCAGTTTTAAAATCATCTACTTCAATAATTGGCATACCAGTAATTTCGCCCTCAATTTTAGTATAAGGATTATTTTCTTCTGTTACGATATCATCGCCAATATAAGTATGAATCCATACATCTTCAATTTTACTAATTTCAAATAGGTTGTGAACGATTTCAGGAGATAGCGTGCTACTGAAGATTTCTTCATTTGTTTTACAGTTAATAATTTTTGCGCCGTTAAAAGATAGAATGAAGCTACCGTATTCCTCTAAACGAAGTTCTTTTGCAACATTGCGCATACCAAACGTTGGGCGCCCAGAAGCAAGTACAACTTTAACTCCTTGCTCTTGTGCTGTCATTAAAGCCTCTTTCGTACGAGGTGAAATTGTATGGTCGTCGCGTAATAAAGTATCATCTAAATCTAGAACAATCATTTTATAAGTCATATAGAAAATTCCTTTCTTTGTTGAAATAGAAATAAATTTTTATGAAGATAGTGGGGAATATATAGTAAGACATCGAACTTCTTTGCATGAAACTAGGAGAAGTTCTGCATTGTTAGTATAAATTATCATGAGCGTGTTGCCCATGATAATTTATCATTATCGTAACAACTCTAAAGATAGAGTGCAATAATGGAAGTTTTCCAATTTACGATGGTTGTTTTTCGTGCGAACGAGAAAATAATATTTCCAGCAAGATAGCCATTACAGATCCAAGAACAAGACCGTTACTTAAAAATGATGCTAAAAATGGTGGCAGCGTAGAAAACGCTCCTGCTGGAACGAACATAACGCCGACTCCTGTAAAGATTGAAAGACCTGCTACTTTAAATAATTGTTCTTTATTTTGTACAGTGTCATATTCGCGGAAAGCTAGACCAATCATGCTTGCAAATACAGGATAAATTGCAGCATACCCAACTGCAATGGGGATGGCTGCAAAGAATGAAGTAATCTTTGGGAATATACTAACAAGAATGATAAAGCTTGACCCTAACATAAATGGAAGGCGCTTATAAATATTTGTTGTTGCAATAAACCCTGCGGATCCAGAAATGGCAACAGGGCCAATGGCTGAAAATAGACCGCCTAGCAATTGATTTATTCCTGTTATAATGCCAGCTTGTTTGAAGCGATCTGGAGCATTTTCTTCATACTTAGAAACAACCTTTTGTACAACGCGAATACTTGCTAACATATTTGTTAGAAGTAGTAGTGTGACGAAAACTACCGTAATTGCCATGTTCCATTCAATGCGAGGCATCCCGAAAACAAACAGAGATGGAAGACGAATTATATCTGTCACAGGTGTTACTGGATTAGATAATCCGAAGCACGCAAATAATATCCAGCCGCAGACGATACTGAAAAGAACGGAATATTGTCCAATAATAGATAGCTTCATAATGAAAAAAGATAGTAAAATAACAATGAGTGAAAGAATAAATACCTTTGGCTGTACTTCTGTATGTTGTCCATCAAGGCCAAACATCCCTTTTAAGAAGGAGCCACTAAGTTGTGCGACCAAAAGGAATAAATACGTTCCAATTACTGTCGGTGTAAAGTAACGAACTAGTTTATCAATAAGTCCAAAAACACTAAGAATAATACAAATAATTCCGCTTAGTAGGAAAGCGTACTGAAGGACCTTAAGTGTTTCATTGCTTGATCCAAATAATACGACGCCTAAACTTGCATATAGGGAGAAAATTCCCCACCAAAGGCCTGCAGGACCTTCTTGGATAGGAAGTTTATGACCGAATATAGCTTGCAGTAGGCCGGCAAAACCGAGAACAAATAATGTTCTTTGTACAAACGCGATAGCTTCAGCGCCATCAAGGCCGTAACTAGTTGCGACACTAATTGGTACAATAAGACTTCCAGCTAAAATAAATAGTGCCCATTGTAAGGCAGAAAGAAATAGCTTCATTATATCAACCTCTTTCATAGATTCCGTTTCTAGTATATACGTATTTCATTTCCTCTGGCAAAGATTGTAGATAGAGAAAAGAGTTGAAACATAATATGAATGCACGTAAGCAATTATGGATAGCAGTTATATGTATGACCTTTGTTGTAATTCTAGGAACGCTAGGATTTATGACAATTGAAGAGATTAGCCTGTTTCAAGCATTTTGGATGACGATGATTACTGTATTAACGGTTGGATATGGTGATGTAGTGCCTGTAACACAGGCAGGGAAATTTTTTGCGCTCCTTATTATACCTGTTGGCGTCGGTATCGTTACGTATGCAATGGGTGTAGTAGCAGCTATGATCATTGAGGGGAATTTATTTCATGCAGTGCGGAGGAAGAAGATGGATAAACAAATAGCACAGTTACAAAATCATATTATAGTATGTGGTTGCGGTAGAGTAGGGCTTCAAGTTGTACATGAATTACAGGAAAAGAAAATTCCATTTGTAGTTGTGGATAAAGATGAAAGTATATTGGAGCAGGAAAAACTTTTATATGTACATGGAGATGCAACTGAAGACCAAGTATTACATAATGCTGGAATTTCGAAGGCAGCGGGTCTAGTGGCTATAGTAGCAAACGATGCTGAAAATGTATTTATTACGTTAACCGCACGAGGACTGAACGATGCAATTAAAATTTTAGCAAGAGCTGAAAAGCCAGAAACAGAAGAGAAATTACGACGCGCTGGTGCAAATAAGGTTGTTAATCCATCTAGTATGGCGGGAATTCATATAGCGAAAGGTATTGCGAATCCGTTGACAGTTCATTATATTGATACAGTGTTGTATGGAATAGAGCAATCATTTGTAATTGAAGAGATTCAAGTTGGAAAAGGTTCTATCTTAGCCAGTAAATCGTTAATAGAGAGTAATGTGAGAAATCAATTTGATGTAACGATTTTGGCGATTTTAAGAGATGGGGATATTATCCATAATCCAACGGGGCAGGAAAAACTGCAAGAACATGATATGATAATAGTATTTGGTTCAGTGGAGAAACTGGGGCAATTTGAGAAAGAACTACAAAGTAAGAGGTGACAAGGAATGCAAGTATCTAGTGATAAGATTTTAAATAAAATGGCGAATGAAATTGCAAAGGCAAAAAGTAGTGAAGGACAACAATCAAAAGAACACTTATTAGTTGTACGTGCTTTATGTGATTTATTATTGGATGAACAAGTGGAGCCTTCTACGTATAGAGAACCACAAGTTCAAACACAAGTAATCGGGTCTCAGCCTATGACGACAGTTCAACCAGTTATGCCGGTTTCTGGAGAAAAAGTATATATAAAAGAAAAGGATGCAAACGGTAAATCTTTATTTGACTTTTAAAAGTAAAATCGTTTGGATTATATGTGAAAATTGCTTATGATAAAAATAAAAAGGGGAATTAAGATGAAAATTTTCTTTTTACTAGGTTGTATTGCAGCGGGGCTATCTGTTGCATTAGGGGCTTTTGGAGCACATGGTTTAGAAAATAAAATTTCTGCAAAAATGTTAGAAGTGTGGAAGACGGGCGTTACATATCAAATGTTTCATGCAGGTGGCTTATTCGTAGTTGCTCTATTAATGGACAAAATGCAATCATCACTTTTAAACACTGCAGGTTGGCTTATGGTAGCTGGGATTATTATGTTCTCAGGCAGTCTTTATGCATTAAGTACAACAGGTATTAAATTCTTTGGCCCAATTACACCCCTTGGTGGTGTAGCGTTTATTGTGGCGTGGATTTTAGTCGGAACTGCAGTTGTAAAAGGGTTATAAAAAACAAAAGCTGGCATTCGCCAGCTTTTTTTTATGGTCTTGGAGCATAAGTTGCTTGTTGACCAGGTAAATACGCAATTTCTCCTGGGAATTCTACATAATCTAAATAAATCATTAGTAGTAAAAAGCGTTTTCCAGATTTCGGCTCACTAATAACGATATGATCACGGCCGGCTGCCTCGATAATCCCTGTATAAGATTGTGTGCCAAGCGAGCTACCACGTTCATAAGTCATTACAACTGTAGCCTGCTTACCTTTGTTTAAACGAAGGATATTTTCAATATAAGATTGTTCTAGTGGTAACATACCTTGAGAAACTGCAAGTTGAGCCTGAGCAGCTTGTTGTTGCATCGCTTGCTGTTGTTGCTGTTGCTGCGCGGTCATTTGTTGCGGTTGCACATAAGTTCCAGATGGTTGATAAAAACCTGTTCCGTAGTACGGGTTTTGTTGCTGTGTCATTCAAAAATCCCTCCTCATTTTCATTCCTTAATATACGCTTGGACAATCCTCCCCGGATGGTTGGAAGAAGCAGTGCTTTTTAAAACGTCCAGAGTTTTGCTGGTTATACCAAGTTGGTGGGCAAGGACCTTCAGGTCTAAAAAACCATAAAGCGAAATTTGCAGGCCAAAAACGTTGCCCTTGAATTGTTCGACGGGCTAAGGCAATATCTTGTTCTCTTGCTCGTTGATAAAAATACCCTTTTTGAGTAGCTTCAAAACCACCAGGATTTTGATAAACCATCTGACGTAAGTTCCGTACTTTTTTAAAATCTAAACAATTTCCGCGGACACGATTTACACCGACATTTCCAACCATTAGCATGCCTTGTTGTCCTTCTCCTTCAGCTTCAGCACGCATGAGTCTAGCTAATAACTTTACATCTTCTTCTGTATGTGCGATAACACCCATTATGTGTCACCTCTCTTTTTGGAATACCCTTTGGAAAGAGGTTTTTCTTAGATGAAGTGTGGAACAATTACTAGTTCATACGTATGAGAAAAAGGACGCAGATATGACAACCAAACGAAGTTTTACATCTAGAGGGGAAAATAAAAAAAGCTAGCGTGAGCTAGCTTTTCATCATTAAAATACTTTAGACCATAAATTTGAGAAGAAATCGCCAATTGAACGCATTGTTAATACGAACCAATTTGCTTTTTCTACTTCTGCAGTCGTTTTTGCAGTAACTTTTATACTTTTATTTCCGTCTAAGAAACCATATTTATCAGATGGTTCTAAGACGATTGAACCTACCTTTGCATCTTTCTTAATAGGAGCAACTAAATGCTCATCTTCAGCAAGTGATTTATCTGCTTCAGTAGAAATTTTGTAAGGTGATTTGCTACCTTTTGCAGTAACTACTGTCACTTCTTTTTCTGGTGCAACTGTTACGTAGTCTTCTTTTCCTTTTACTACAGAAATTTTGTTGTTTTTATCTATTTTTAATTTCTGTTTTTCGAAGTTATTAAATCCATACTCAATTAATGCGCGAGATTCTGTGAAACGTTCGTCCATTGATTTCGTTTTAATAATAACAGAAATAAGACGTAAATCACCGCGTTTTGCTGTAATGGTAAAACCATACCCAGCGGTATCAGAGCTTCCTGTTTTTAAACCATCTGCTCCTTCATAAGAGAAAGCAGCACCTGGTAACATCCAGTTCCAATTTTCCATACGAATTGGTTTTGGATGATTATCTGGGAAGTTTCTAAATCTTTGTTTTGTATCCTCTAGCATTTCTGGATACTTTGTAATAATTGTTTTTGAAAGAATACCCATATCGCGAGCTGACATGGAGTTTTCTCCATTCGGATCAGTTCCTTCAGGATGTTTTCCTTTTAAATCAGCGTTATTTAACCCCGTAGCGTTTACAAATTTATATTTCTTTAACCCTAGTTTTTTCGCATGTTCATTTGCGAGATTTAAGAAGTTCTTTTCACTGCCTGCAAGTAATTCTGCTAAAGCAATACTAGATCCATTTGCAGAGAAGATAACGATAGAATGGTATAATTCTCTTACAGTATATTGACGTCCTTTTTCGAACGGCACGTTAGAGAATTCATTATTACGTGAAACTTCATAAGCGTAATCAGAAATAGTTACTTTCGTATCCCAAGTGATTTTTCCTTCTTTAATTGCTTCTAATACGGCATAAATAACAATTAATTTTGACATACTAGCGATAGCTAGTAATTCATCTGGATTTTGTTCATGCAGTATTTTTCCTGTATCCGCATCAAATAGAAGTGCAGCAGCTGCCTCTATATGTATTTTTTCTTCCGCATGGGATGTTGTTACTCCTAAGGAAGAAAATGACAATAGAGACACTAGTAAAATAGACAAGATTTTCTTCATATACATTATCACCTTCGCATCGTTATTAGCATATAGCTCGTACCATTTTAGCATGAATTTGGATATAGAAAGGTTACAATTTTGTAAGGAAATTGAAAAGAATTTGTCGATTTTTGTTCAAATTTGCAGAGAAAAGAAGTTTTTTGAGGAGAAATATAGAGGGTAATAAAAAAAGGAACGAAATTCGTTCCTTTTTCATTATTATATGTGTAAAAATTTCTCTACTTTTTCGTCTGGTAAAATGTTCCCAACGAAGAATGTACCGAATTCACCGTAACGGGCACTTACTTCATCGAAGCGCATTTCATATATAAGCTTCTTAAATTGAAGAACATCGTCAGCGAATAATGTTACGCCCCACTCGAAATCGTCGAATCCGACTGATCCTGAAATTACTTGGCGTACTTTCCCTGCGTATTGGCGACCGATTTTACTGTGACTGTACATCATTTTTTTACGTTCTTCCATAGGAAGCATGTACCAGTTGTCATCACCTTGGCGACGCTTGTCCATTGGATAGAAGCAAATATGATTTGCTTTTGGTAACTCAGGATATAAGCGAGCTAAGATTTGTTGGTTTTGGTATGGATCTTCATCAGCTGGAAGATAGTTGCTTAGTTCAACAACAGATACGTAAGAATATGCAGGAACTAAATATTCAGCTAATGTTGTTTTATTTAATTCTGTTTCGATTTCATTTAACTCTTCCATTGTTGGACGTAAGATCATAAGCATAATATCTGCTTTTTGACCAACAACTGTATACATTGCATGACTGCCTTTTTTTGCAGTAGCTACTTCGTTCCATTTTTCAACGACATTTAAAAATTCAGACACTGCTTGTCCGCGTTCGTCACTAGATAATGTTTTCCATGCTGCCCAATCAATAGAACGTAAATCATGTAAACAATACCAGCCATCTAACGTTGTTGTTGCTTCACTCATTCTATTCACCTCAGTTAATGATATTTTACACGTTAACTATAGCATATATAGGATTAAAAACATCTAAATAAAGTTTCGGTGCATAAAACTGTCACATTTAAATTTACTTGAAAATAGGAGGAGAATAAGGCTTAAAGGGGCTTTATTTCTATGCTGAATTTTATGAAAATATAATCATTTTCATTTTATCTATTTTTTGGGAGCTATAAGTTTAAAATATAGAGGAAAAGCAGTATTCTTAAAGATAGAGTTTTTAACATATGTAGGAGGGTTTATTCGTGAGCAACTTATTTACAACAGTAAAAGAAAAAGTTCAAGGAAAAGGCATTTCTATCGTACTTCCTGAAGGAACTGATGAAAGAATTTTAGGCGCTGCAGAGCGTTTAGCAAAAGAAGAGTTAGTAAAACCAATTTTAGTTGGTAATAAAGAAGAAATTAGCGCAAAAGCTGCTAGCATGAACTTAACATTAGCAGGCGTTGATATTTATGACCCAGCTACATACGAAGAGATGGATGCAATGGTAGCATCTTTCGTTGAACGCCGTAAAGGTAAAGCAACAGAAGAAGATGCTCGCAAAATCCTTAAAGACGAAAACTACTTCGGTACAATGCTTGTATACATGGGCAAAGCACACGGTTTAGTAAGCGGTGCAATTCACTCTACTGCTGATACAGTTCGTCCAGCACTTCAAATCATTAAAACAAAACCAGGTGTTACAAAAACTTCAGGCGTATTCATCATGGTACGTGAAGAAGAGAAGTATGTATTCGCTGATTGCGCAATTAACATTGCACCAAATAGCCAAGATTTAGCTGAAATTGGTATTGAAAGTGCGAAAACTGCTGAACTATTCGGCATGGACCCACGCGTTGCTATGTTAAGCTTCTCTACAAAAGGTTCTGCGAAATCTCCAGAAACAGAAAAAGTTGTAGAAGCAACTCGCATTGCAAAAGAAATGGCTCCTGAATTAACTTTAGATGGAGAATTCCAATTCGATGCTGCATTCGTACCATCTGTAGCTGAGAAAAAAGCTCCAGGTTCTAC
Source organism: Bacillus sp. RC51 (assembly GCF_044908115.1). Taxonomy (NCBI): domain Bacteria; kingdom Bacillati; phylum Bacillota; class Bacilli; order Caryophanales; family Bacillaceae; genus Bacillus; species Bacillus sp. RC51. The sequence goes on from NZ_JBIYCW010000010.1 coordinate 127,674, forward strand.
AATTAAAGGTGATGCTAACGTATTCGTATTCCCAAGCTTAGAAGCTGGTAATATCGGCTACAAAATCGCTCAACGCTTAGGTAACTTCGAAGCAGTAGGACCAATCTTACAAGGTTTAAACATGCCTGTAAATGATCTATCTCGTGGATGTAACGAAGAAGAAGTGTATAAGTTAGCTTTAATTACAGCAGCTCAAGCACTTTAATTCTATAATGAATTAATATGAAAAAAGACCACCCTATTTCTCTTGAAATGAGGGTGGCCTTTTTTATTTTTCTAAGCCAAGTGCTTTATTGTTACGATCAATAATACGTTGTAAATTCGTCTCATATAAAGGAACTTCATCTACTGTTAGCTGAGATGATGTTAACTTTGGAGTGAATTGTTGCAACGTTTTTAAAAGGCGCATCATTAAATCTTGCACTGTAATTGTTTCGCCAAGTAATTCAGATAGTGAAGCCATCGTACTCGGTACAATTTCAGGATACGTAAATCTTGTTTCTTCGCCTTGAATTGCTACGTTGTAAAAATCACGAACGAGTGCGGCACGCTCAGATCCGCTTCCTGTCGCACATAAGTAAATTTGTACAGCAACGCCTCCGCGAATACGACGCTGAGAAATACCAGCAAATTTTTGATCGCGAATGCTCAAATCGTAGCTACCAGGACAATAAGAACCAACAATTTCTTTTGCCTCGATAGTAACATCGTAATCTTTTAACATTTCCTTAATTAAATGCCACATCGTATCGTATCCAAGGTCGATATCGATACCCTTTTCTGTTTCTTGGAATAAAAGTGATACGTTTAAAACACCTTCATCAAGTACAACAGCAAGTCCACCAGAATTACGAACGATAAAATTGAAGTCGTTTTCTTTTAAAAAGGAAATACCTTCTTCTAAATGTGGTAGACGTGAATCTTGAATGCCAAGAACAATTGTATTGTGATGAACCCAAGAGCGCATTGTTGCAGCGGATTGGCCTTTTCCAATACTTGTGCATAACGTGTCGTCCATTGCGAATGACTGAAGTGCATGAAATGTTGGTCCTAAACTAGACTGATCCACAATACGCCACTCTGGCTGAGATAAAATTGAACGGGAATTGCTCATATAACTAACCCCTTATCTTTAAAATGACAATCTCTATTATAGCAAAAATATAGAAAGTAGTTTTAGGGAGAAATCTTACTAAATTGTAATGTTGTTGTAAGGAAAGTGAATTGGTTAAACTAGCTGCGGTGGTTAAACTAGGAGATGCAATTATGCTTTTAGGAGGAATACAAATGAAAAAAGTTAAATTAGGACTCGTAGCAATTATGTCCGCTGCTGTATTTAGCGGTTGTTCTATTATGGATATAATCGCACCACAAGCAACTGGAGTTGTTATGTACGGAGATGAGACGGGAGTTCAAAAAACAATGGATCAATATAAAGATAAAATTGAATCCCAAAATACATTTGAAGCAAAACTAGGAGCTGTTAATGAGAAAAAAGTTTTAATTATGAGTAAAACGACAGCTGAAAAAATGGTGAAAGAAAAAATGCTGAAAAAAGTAGTGAAAGAAGATGTAGAACCAATTAAAGCATTACCGTCTGTTTCAGGTGAAGTGGGAATAGTGTTTGCTAAAGATACACAAAATGATGTAGTAATTGATGGAAAGAAAATGAAGTATGAGGGTAATGTAGTAATCGGTGATGCGCGTAAATATGCAGATATGTATGCAGTTGTTAGCGATGCCGAATATACAAAGATAAATGAACCGGTAAAAACGATTGGATTAGCAGCTTTTAAAGAAAATCCAAAGGGAAAAATTTTCCCAGATATAAAAAGAGATTCTAAAGTAGAAGAAGCACATATGGTTGAAGTGAAATAATAAAAAAGGATGCATGCAATGCATCCTTTTTATTCTGCAATTTTTTCTAAGTTACCGTTTCGATCCATGCGGAAAGATGTTTGTGAGCGTTCCTCATCATCCATTACTGCTAATTTACGAGCACGGTTCATAATATTCATAAGCGTTTCGTAATCCTCTTGTACAGTATGAGATTGTTGTTCTAATTTTTCTAGTTTCTTTTCTAGCTCTTCATTTCGCAGAATTTGCGTTTTAATTTCTTGTTTCAATCTCGTATTCTCGTTTTCAAGAGCTGTTACTTTTATATTTGAAGATCCAACTGTTTGTAAAAAGTAAATAACATCTTGCATTGTTATTGAGCTTTTTGGAGCAGGGACAGTCGGCTCTTGATATGGAGTAGCTTCTGTATATTGAACAGCTGTTTCATACGGTACGTATTCTTCATAATCAGTTATCGCCGCCGCTGAAGCTGGTGGTGTGTAAAGCAAACGTTTTTTTGTTTGTTCACCGCCCGCAGCACGCATTTTATCTTTACGATGTTTTTTTGCTAGTTGAAGAGCTTGTTCATAGCTATAGCGAACAACAGCATTCCAGCGGAAACCACAAGCAGCAGATGTGCGATTTAACTGATCTCCTACTTCTTCAAAAGCATTTAATTGAGTACTTCCTTCTCGAACATGGCGAAGCACCGTTTCAGCAAGTAATAAATCGTCCTCGTCTGTCCAAGCATCTTGTCTTACTTTCATAGATTCAACTCCCTTTCTTTTTATGAACTTCCTATTTTTATAATGGGCAAAAAAATGAGCTTTTATACAAAGCTTTTAAAAATATGGTAGATTTCAATGAAGAGAAGAAATGTGGCTATGAATGATGAAAGCTTTTGAAGGAGAAAATATAAAAAATAGGTAGCTTTATATAGGAATAGAGCTACGCCCGGAGACTTGCAACAAGCTTCAAAGAGCGGTAAAATACCATTTAGTGTTTATTTTTAAATGTACTTGTGAAAAGTTTAAAATAGAGGAAGTGTTATATATAATGGGAAACGAATTTCGTGTGTGTGATGATTGTCAGGCAACGAACGTTAAAACGTTGATTCCGAAGTTAAAAAAAGTAGATTCATGTGCAACGATCGAGGTTGCATGTCAGTCTTACTGTGGCCCTGGTCGTAAAAAATCATTCGCGTTTGTAAATAATCGTCCAGTTGCGGCTCCAACAGAAGACGAATTAATTATAAAAATTGAAGCAAAGTTAAATAAGTAAGAAAAAGAAGAGTGAACAGATTACTCTTCTTTTTTTATGTCCATAAGATAGCGTTTTGTATGAATTCGTATTTCAAAATAATGGTTGACAGTCTTTTGACGTGGTAGGTAGAATAGAAAGTGTCTGATTCTGAGAATCATTATCAGGAAAAAATCAATTCATCTAATTTTTTTATTACTATTTGAGAATAAATTTCATTTTATTAAATATATGTTGTTGGTTAGGATGGTTGAGGGATGGAAGCGAGCGCAAGGAGTATAGAACAGCAAGATGTGAATGTTAAAGAGATTAAGAGCAGACCGCTCGTTGCCTCTATTATTTTAATAGCAGGCACAATTTTGTTAGCTTTAAGCATGGCAGTTTCTATTTCGTTTGGTGCTGCAGATATTAGTTTAAAGACCGTTTGGCAAGCTGTATTTCAGTTTGATGGGTCTATAACGCATCATAACGTAATTCAAGAACTTCGCATGCCTAGAGCAATAGGGGGCGTAGTTGCAGGTGCCTTTTTAGCAGTGTCAGGAGCAATTATGCAAGGGATGACACGGAATCCACTTGCATCACCATCATTAATGGGGATTACAGATGGTGCTGTATTCGGGATTGCAATTATGTATGCATTCTTCCCTAATTCACCTTATTTAATGTTTGTTATCGCATCTTTTATTGGAGCTGCGTTTGGAGCGAGCATTGTATATGGCATTGGGACTTCTTCACCAGGTGGATTAACGCCTGTGAAATTAGCTTTAGCTGGAGCTGCAATTAGTGCTTTATTAGGAGCAATTTCATCTGGAATCGCATTGTACTTCAATCTTGCCCAAGAGGTGAGTATGTGGAATGCAGGCGGCGTTGCCGGAGTGAAATGGCAAAGTATTAATATGTTAGTACCGATTGGTCTTGTTTGTCTCATTATAGCAATTATGATGTCGAGATATATTACCATTTTAAGCTTTGGTGAAGAAATCGCGATTGGGCTAGGTCAAAATACGACATTAATTAAATTTATCGGAACAGTACTTGTTCTTGTATTAACGGGTTCTGCGGTTTCTATGGCAGGATCAGTTGGATTTGTTGGTCTTGTAATTCCACATATGACTCGTTTCCTTGTAGGCTCAGATTATAGATGGGTTATTCCATGTTCTGCGGTCTTAGGTGGATTGTTAATTGAATGTGCAGATATGTTATCTCGCGTTATTAATCCGCCATTTGAAACTCCAATTGGAGCAATTACAGCGCTAATTGGAGTTCCATTCTTCCTCTACTTAGCACGTAACGAAGGGAGAGGAAAGATGTGAGGACGAGTGTCTTAACAAAAAAGAACGTTTCTATTTTAACGATTTTAGTAGGATTAATCGTTGCTGTATTTTTAGTAAGCTTAAATACAGGAACATTTAAAATACCTCCAATGGATGTATTAAAGTCATTGGTTGGATTAGGTGCAGAAGATCAATCTGTTATTTTATTTGAATTTCGTATGCCACGTATGGTTATTGCTATATTAGTCGGTTCTGCATTAGCTATGTCAGGTGCAATTTTGCAAGGGCTGTCACGAAATCCACTTGCTGATCCAGGTATTATCGGTATTAACGCCGGAGCGGGATTAACAGTTGTAGTATTCGTCTACTTTTTCTTTGGAAAAGTTGGAACTGGTACATTTTTATCTGTATTTATTCTTCCATTCTTCGCGCTAGTTGGTGCGATATTAGCAGCGGTTATTATTTATTTACTAGCATGGAAAGACGGTGTTTCATCCACTCGATTAATTCTTGTTGGTATCGCTGTTGCAGCCGGATTTGGTGCTGTTAGTTTAATTTTTTCTATGAAGATGACATCGAACGACTTCCGTTTTGCAACGATTTGGTTGGCAGGAAGTTTATGGGGAACAGATTGGAAGTTCGTACTAAGTGTACTCCCATGGATGGTTATTTTCTTACCACTGGCCATTAGTAAAGCGCACATATTAAATGTAATGAATTTAGGCGACTCTACAGCAGTTGGTCTTGGTGTAAACGTAGAAAAGGAAAGACGTAAATTATTATTTATTGCAGTTTGTTTAGCTGGTGCATCTGTCGCTGTTGCGGGCGGTATTGGTTTTATCGGTTTAATGGCTCCGCATTTAGCGAGAAGCCTCGTTGGTGGTAAACATCAAATTATGTTACCAACGGCTGCATTAATAGGAACGTTTTTACTTTTATTTGCAGATGTAATTTCCAGAAGTGTGTTACCAACTTCAGAAATACCGGTCGGTCTTGTTATTTCTGTAATTGGCGCACCATATTTCATATATCTACTTATGAGGACAAAATAAAGGGAGGCTTTTTGTATGGCAACTTTAGCAGTTGATGCGGTATCTGTTGGGTATAATGAAGGGTTAATTATAGATGGATTAACGGTTGAAATTCCGGAAGGACAAATTACAACGATTATTGGACCAAATGGTTGTGGGAAATCCACATTATTAAAAACGGCTTCTCGTATTTTGAAAGCAAAACGAGGTACTGTTTATCTTGATGGAAAAGCAATTGAGAAACAGCCAACGAAAGAAATCGCAAAGAAAATGGCGATTTTACCACAAACTGCAGAAGTGCCAACAGGCCTTACTGTGTTTGAACTTGTTTCATATGGACGTTTTCCTCATCAAAAAGGATTTGGAACATTGAAAGAAGAGGATTATCGCTACATTCATTGGGCACTTGAAGTGACGGGGATGACAGAATTTGCAAATCGTCCAGCAGAAGCTTTATCAGGTGGTCAACGTCAACGTGTATGGATTGCGATGGCTCTTGCACAAGGAACAGATTTACTCGTGTTAGATGAACCAACAACATACTTAGATATGGCTCATCAACTTGAGGTATTAAACTTACTGAAGAAGTTAAACAAAGAAGAAGGCAGAACGATTGTTATGGTTATTCACGATTTAAATCATGCTTCTCGTTTCTCTGATCATATGATTGCATTAAAAGCTGGGAAGTTAATGAAACAAGGAACGCCAGATGAAGTTATGACAAGTGAAACGCTTCGTGACGTATTTGAAATCGAAGCTCAAATCGTTCCATGTCCAGTAAACTGTAAACCAATTTGTTTAACATACGATTTAGCGATGATTAATAATCAATTGCGTAAAAAAGCATAATTAATAGAATTTCCCCCTCTTAAAGAGGTGAGAGGGGGAGTTCTAATGGACGTTGAGCTTCTTACCCACGGATGGGAAGTTGAACGCCCGTTAGAATGGGTTATAAACAACAATTAATAAAAATATATTAATTAAATGTTGTTTTCGTTTCTTATAGTTACATGCAAATTATAAGAGAAATACAGCTAGAAGGAGTCGGAATATGAAGAATTTTAAAATGGCACTATTAGCAATGGTACTAGTTGTTACTTCTGTACTATTTGCAGCTTGTTCTAACAAAGAAGAAGAAAAGAAAGCAGATGCGAAGACTGAAGAGCGCACTGTACAACACGCAAAAGGGGAAATTAAAATTCCTGCAAATCCAAAGAAAATTGCTGACCTTAGTGGTTCAACAGAAGAATTATTAATCTTTGGTATGAAACCAATTATTACTGCTAATACATCTCAAGAAAAAATTGATGCACATATTGCAAATAAATTAAAAGACGTTAAACCAGTTGGTTCTGCTTGGGGCGATAAAATTAACATCGAAGCAGTGGCTGCTGCAAAACCAGACTTAATTATTGTAAACAATCGTCAAGAAAAAATTTATGATCAATTATCTAAAATTGCACCAACAGTTATGTTAAAAACTCCATTAGACCAATGGCGCCCAAAATTCGAAGAAGTAGGTCAAATCTTAGGTAAAGAGAAAGAAACAAAAGAATGGTTCAAACAGTATGATGAAAAAGCAAGCAAATTACATGACAAAATCATCGCTAAAACTGGTGATGCAACATTCATGAAAATGGCTGCATATCCAAACGCATTCCGCGTATACGGTGACTACGGTTACGGTAGCGTAATCTTTAATGACTTAAAATTACCAGCAGTTAAAGGTACACCAACTGATAAACCGCTAGTACAAGTACAAAAAGAAGCTTTAATTGATTACAACCCAGATTACTTATTCGTATTTACAACGGGTGATGGTTCTCAGCGCTTAAAAGAATTCCAAGAAGAATCAATTTGGAAAAACATGAACGCTGTTAAAAACAACCACGTATTTACAATTAGCAATGAAGACCTAAATAAAGGATACTTCCCACTAGGTAAAGAAATGATCTTAGACGAAGTTGCTGAGTTTGTTTTAGGAAAATAATATATAAAGAAAAATCACTTTTACTTCGGTAAAAGTGATTTTTCTTTATATACAAGGAATTAATACAGTCTTTCATTTCTTTCTGTTTCCTATATCGTTTATAATATATAGTAAGAATGCAGTAAAGAAAGGGGGATGTCGGAAGGTGGTATATTTAAACGACAAACTCAGCGAAACAAAAGTGTTTAAAGACCCAGTACATAAATATGTGCACGTGCGTGATCGTGTTATTTGGGATTTAATCGGAACGAAAGAATTTCAACGCTTGCGCCGTATTAAGCAGCTTGGAACGACATTTTTTACATTTCACGGTGCAGAGCATAGTCGCTTTACTCATTCGTTAGGTGTATATGAAATTATTCGTCGTATGATTGATGATGTGTTTGATGGCAGACCAAATTGGAATGCTGAAGATAGATTATTATGTTTATGTGCGGCATTACTTCATGATGTCGGTCACGGCCCGTTTTCTCACTCGTTTGAAAAAGTATTTTCGTTAGATCATGAGAAATTTACGCAAAAGATTATCGTGGGCAATACGGAAATTAACGATGTGTTAAGCCGTGTTGATAAGGAGTTTCCGCAAAAGGTAGCAGATGTAATTGCGAAAACATCTACTAATAAATTAGCGATTAGTATGATTTCAAGCCAAATTGATGCTGATCGTATGGATTATTTATTAAGAGATGCATATTTTACTGGCGTAAAGTATGGGAATTTTGATATGGAACGTATACTGCGTGTCATGCGCCCGTACGGTAATCAAGTTGTCATTAAAAATAGTGGTATGCATGCTGTAGAGCATTATATTATGAGCCGTTATCAAATGTATTGGCAAGTATATTTTCATCCGGTAACACGTAGTGCAGAAGTTATTTTAACGAAGATTTTACACCGAGCTAAATCGTTGCATGAGAAGTATTATGCGTTTAAATATCATCCTGTTCATTTCTATTCTTTATTTGAAGAAGAAGTGACAGTAGAGGATTATTTAAAGTTAGACGAGAACGTAATGTATTATTACTTCCAAGTATGGCAAGAGGAAGAAGATCCAATTTTAAGTGACTTATGCCGTCGTTTTATGAATCGAAATCTATTTAAATATGTAGAGTTTACAGATAAGCACGGTTTAGATAATTGGATGGAATTAAGTAGCTTATTTAAGAAGATTGGACTAGATCCAGAGTATTATTTAGTTGTTGATTCAACATCAGACTTACCGTATGACTTTTACCGTGCAGGAGAAGAAGAAGAGCGTCTGCCAATCTTACTCCTTATGCCGAATGGGGAACTTAGAGAGCTTTCGCGTGAATCGGATATTGTTGAGGCGATTACGGGTAAGAAGAGAACGGATCAAAAGTTATTCTATCCGCATGATTTAATCTATGAAGATGGAAGAAAAGGAAAATATAAAGAGAGAATTATCGAGTTGTTAGAAGGAAAGAAATAAGAAGCAGCTAAGAGCTGCTTCTTATGAAAAAACTTGAAATTATTTGTCGCTTAAGCGTTTTCCGCCAACTGCATAATGGTTTTTAGACATTTCTTCGATGAAAACAACGATGTTTTCTTCAGGAGCACCAGTTGTTTCGCTTACTGCTGCGGTTACTTTCTCAGCAAGAGCTTTCTTTTGTTCTTCTGTGCGTCCTTCTAGCATTTTCACTGTTACGTATGGCATGTACAATCGCTCCTTTTATGTAAGTTACACTCTTATTATAGCGGATTATGAAGAAGAACAATCGGAAAAACAAATAATTTCTTTTTTTGACATATTGAAGAGGAGATGAGTTATGGATCAGTTATTTAGATACCCGTTGCAACAAATTCCATTGGTAGCAATGGCGATTATTATTGCGCTATCTGTGCATGAATTTGCACATGCGTATGTTGCATATAAATTTGGAGACGATACAGCGAAAAAACAAGGACGGTTAACGTTATCACCGATGGCTCATTTAGATCCTATCGGGATGATTGCTGTATTAATTCTTGGATTCGGTTGGGCAAGACCCGTGCCTGTTAACCCATATAACTTTAAAAGACCGCGTCTTGCAGGAATATTAGTTTCTATTGCGGGACCGATAAGTAATCTTATTTTAAGTGCAATTGGTTTAATTATTTGGTATAGCTTAATAACATTTGGTGTGTTAAATGCGATGCCACTTGCAGTAGCAGATACGCTGGATCAATTTTTCCAAATTTTTATTATGCTTAATATTGTTTTACTTGTATTTAACTTATTACCAATCCCGCCACTTGATGGGTATCGCGTTGTGGAAGATTTAGCACCAGCAAATATTCGTGCGAAAATGACACAGTATGAAAAGTATGGATCAATTGCGTTATTAATTCTTGTTATTACACCGCTTAGCAATTACACAATTCAACCTATTTTCAATGTTGTTATTCCATATGTATTAGTATTTTTACAAAATATCATTGCGCCTATTTTCAGGCTTTTTTAATCATTAAGTGAGGAGGAGTTTACATATGACAGAGAAAAAGAAAAAAATCGGTTTTAATATCGTGAAAAATGATTCAACAGATGGACATGGTGGTTTTGGCGTTGGGGCATTAAGTTTAGAAAATATTTCTCCTGTATTTGTTGATGTATTAGAGAAAACTGCGTTCGTTGATATCGGTGCGATGCATGCGCGTAGTACAGTAGAAAAAGGAATTAAGTTTTTAACAAATAAAGATGAAGTTCCAAACGGAAAACCGTTTTGGCTCGTTTGGGTAACAATTGAAAGAACACCAAACGGTGCTTATTACGCAGGTGCAACAGCCTGTGAAATGACAGTTGATCGTGAAATTCGCCGCGGATATAAATCACTTCCAGAGCATGTAAACAAAATGGATAAATCACTAAAGCGTCACATCATGATTGATCATATGGATGAATCATCTAAAAAAGTACTTGGTACATTCTTAAAAGAGCATAATGAAGCAATTTGGAACGAATCTAGTGAAGAATTGCGCCACGCATTATTAGGCGAATAAAAATAGCTGACGGATTTCCGTCAGCTATTTTTTTACCACGGGAGATATTTTTTCCACCAACCCGCCTTTTTCTTCTCTTCACTAACCTTTTCGAACTCTTCCTTATCATCAACGTGATCCATACAATACTCTGTTGGCTCTGTACCTTTTGCGAAATACATTTTCACAGAAATGGGACAGTTTTTTGTAGCAATCTTACCGTTTTCAGGATTAACATCGACTGCAACAACATCTGCTGGTTGTTTGAATTCTTGTTTAGGCTGTCCATCTAATCCTTTTTCCATTGTATCGGTCCATATTTTTTTTGCGTATCCTTGTTCTGCTACGTTTGAAATGGATTTAGGTTGATCGTATCCAATCCAAACCCCTGTTACGAGCTGCGGGGTAAATCCAATCATCCAACTATCAGTTTCTGTAGAACCAGACTTTCCAGCATATGTTCTTGATAATTTTGATAACATCGATTGACCGGTCACAGCGGCATAACTGCTTAGTTTTTTATTAAACATACCTGCCATCATTTCTTCCATCACAAAGGCTTTGCTTTTATCTAGAACTTGTTTACTTTCTAAATGAGCGTCGTATAGCATATTTCCTTCGTGATCAACGATGCGCCTTATAAAGATTGGTTTTACTTCTTTCCCGCCGTTTGCAAACATGCTATAAGCATTGACCATTTCAATTGGTTTTACAGGAGATGTGCCGAGAGCAAGAGACGGAACATCTTTTAATGCGCTAGTAATACCGAATTGCTTCGCTGTTTTTGTAAGAATGTCTTCGCCTAAAAATAGATTTGTCTTCACAGCATATACGTTATCAGAAACAGCGAGTGCTTGTGCCATTGTCACAAAGTCGTCTGCATAATAGTTTTTATAATTTTTCGGTTTATATTTGGAAACACCGTCACCTAAAGTGAATACAGTGTATTCGCTTTTTAAGCGCGTAGCAGGGGTGAATCCTCGTTCTAAGGCTGCGTAATATAGGAATGGCTTAAATGTAGAGCCGGGCTGACGAGCGGCTTGTGTAGCTCTGTTAAATTGACTCGTATTATAATCAGTTCCACCAACAAGGGCGGCCACTTCACCCGTTTTTGGATTCATAGAGACGAGGGCAGTTTGGATGTTTGTTGTTTCAGGTATATGATTTTTTACAGCTTGCTCTGCTACAGATTGTAATTTAGGGTCTAGCGTTGTATAAATACGTAAGCCACCTCGCTGTAAGGCTTGCTCATCTAATCCGATATCACGAAGAAGAGAAGCTTGTACAGCATCTTGGAAGTAAGGTGCAATTTCTGCAACTTTTTTCGTATCCAATGAAGCAAAAGTAAGTGTTTCCTTTTTCGCTAAGGTAGCTTGCTGTTTTGTAATATAACCTTGTTCTACCATTTCATCTAATATGAGAGATTGACGCCCTTTAGCACGCTTTTCTTTTAAAAAGGGAGAGTAGAAGCTAGGTCCTTTCGGAATGCCTGCGAGCATACTAGCTTCTGCTAATGTTAATTCTTTTGCAGTTTTATCGAAATAAAGGCGAGAAGCAGCTTCGATTCCGTAAGCACCATGCCCGTAATAAATTGTATTTAAATATCCTTCTAAAATATGATTTTTATTATAGTTCACTTCAAGGCGAACGGTATACATTGCCTCTAATAGTTTACGCTTCCACGTTTTATCATGATCTAAGTATAGGTTACGAGCATACTGTTGTGTAATAGTACTAGCACCTTGTACTTTTGCCATTGCTTTTAAATCGGCAACAATGGCACCAACAATGCGCTTTATATCAAATCCATGATGTTTGTAGAATCGTTGATCTTCAATAGATAGTGTTGCCTCTTTTACATAAGGAGAAATTTCATCAAGAGATACATTATAGCGCTTTTGTGTTTCGTTACTTTGTCCTATAACAGTGTCATCATTAGCGTAAAAGACACTCGTTTGCGGCACTGCAACAGGGGGAGGCCCCATAATTTTTGCAGCTATAATGATAATAAAAAAGGAAAAAACGAAAAAAAGAACACAAGAAAACATTACGGTGAAGAAAAGACGTTTATATTTTTTAAGTTTTGGATTCATAGTTTGATCCATCTTTTTCAGCCCCTCATTAATACAAGCATTATTGTATTAGTATTGAGGGTTTTCGTTTATTTTAAACAATGAAATTTTGAAAACAAAAAAGCCCCTTCAATTAAGAAAGGAGCTCAAAGGCACGTGCTGGCCAATCGGTAATGATGACATCTACACCATAGTCAATCATAGTTTGTAAATCTTTATATTCATTAATGGTGTAAGGACGAAAAACGTATCCTTGCCCCTGTGCTAATTGGACAAACTCTTTCGTTAATAATTGAAAGTTTGGATGTAATCCAGTCGCCTCGCGCCTTTTTGCTTCAGCAATAGGATCTGCAAGTGGTGTATCGTACAAAATCGCTCTTGGAATTTCTGGAGCAATTTCTGCTAATAATGAAACGGAATCGTGGTTAAATGATGAAAATGCAATTTGATTGGATAGATGGTATTCACGAACAAGAGCAACAACTTTTTCTTCAATATCTGGATAATGAAGAACATCTGTTTTTAATTCAATGTTAAGTTGTAAATTTGTTGTAGAGAGCCAAATAAATACTTCTCGTAATGTTGGGATTTTCGCCTCATGGAAAGAAGGATCTTTATGGCTACCAGCATCTAAAGCTTGTAATTCCTCTACAGTTTTTTCAGAAACAAGTCCTATGCCATTTGTTGTACGATCGACGGTTTCGTCGTGAATTACGACAAGTTCACCATCTTTTGATAAATGGACATCAAGTTCAATTCCATGAGCACCAATGCGTTCGGCTTCTTGAAAGGCAATCATCGTATTCTCTGGATGTGTCCCTTTTACCCCGCGGTGAGCGAAAATAAGTGGTTTATTCATGTGAAAATCTCCTTATCATCTCTTTTTCTTCATTATGAAACTGCCTTGGGAAAAATACAATTGAATAGGACAAACATTTACAAAAGTCTAACAGTTGCATAAAAGTTAACGTTAACGTAAAATGTAACAATCAAGTGAAGGGAGGAATAAACATGTATAAAATCGATGAAGTAACAAAGCAAGTTGGTTTAACAAAGCGTACACTTCGTTATTATGAGGAAATTGGTTTAATTCATCCCCCAGAACGAAGTGAGGGGAACATTCGCCTGTATACAGACGAGGACATTGCGAGAATTAAAAGGATTGTGGAAGCGAAAGAAGTACTAGGAATTACGCTTCAAGAAATGCAACATTTCTTATCGTTAAAAGAAAGAATGGAACAAAGAAGAAATAGTGAGAATCCGCGTGACCGTGAAGTGATTCAAGAAATTAAAGAGATGCTTGAAAAACAAGTGCAAACGTTAGACGAAAAAATGGAGCAAATGCAGCGTGTTAAGGCAGAGCTAGAGGATAGTTTAAGCCGTGCAGTTACATTTTTAGAGAATACAAAAGGAGAGTAATCAAAATGGAGAGCAAACAAAAATTAGGGAGATTGATTACAGTGGTGGCTACCTTCCTTGCCTTTTCAGGTATAGGAGTAGTCGACCCAATTTTACCAAGTATTGCTGAACAAATTGGTGCTTCGCATTGGCAAGTCGAGATGTTATTTACAGCTTATATTTTAACGATGGCAATTATGATGTTACCAGCTGGAATATTTGCATCAAGATTTGGTGATAAACGAATGATGACAATCGGTCTTGCGATTGTAACTGTATTTGCATTTATATGTGGTATATCGCAAACGATTGCTCAATTATCTCTTTTCCGCGCGGGGTGGGGATTAGGAAATGCGATGTTCTTCGCAACGGCGATGACATTACTAATTGCATTAAGTAAAGAAGTTCATGAAGCAGTAGGATTATATGAAGCAGCTATCGGTTTAGGGATGGCAGGTGGCCCATTGTTAGGTGGTATATTAGGTGGACATTCTTGGCGTTACCCATTTTTTGCGACGAGTATTTTAATTTTTTTAGCATTTATTTTAGTTTTCTTTTTTGTAAAAGAACCGGAGCGAAAAGTGAAGCGTAAAGCAGCAGGCGTAGGTGAATTACTTAACCTGGTGAAGTATAAACCTTTTATGCAAGGTGCCATTTCCGGGATGTTATATTACTACGGATTTTTCGTCGTGTTAGCATATTCACCACTTATTATGCATTTATCTGCTATTCAATTAGGATTTGTATTTTGCGGATGGGGATTAGCATTAGCTTACGGATCAGCAATTTTAGCGCATAAGCTAGAAGGTAAATATGAACCGAAAACATTGTTAAAAGGTAGTTTACTCGTATTTGCGATTTTCTTAATTGCACTATTCTTCGTTAAAATTATGTGGTTACAAATCGTATTAATCGTTCTATCAGGATTAGCATCAGGCTTAAATAACGCGTTATTTACAAGTTATGTAATGGATATTTCACCTTATGAAAGATCTGTTACATCAGGTGTTTATAACTTCGTTCGTTGGTTAGGGGGCGCGATTGCTCCAATTTTATCAGGAGTCATCGGTCATACAGTTTCACCACAAAGTCCGTTTTTAGTCGGTGGAATTGTTGTGTTAGTTGGTTGCGTAATGATCTTAATTCCGATTCGTAAACCGGTAGAAATAGAGACAGAAGCCCTTTCTTAAGAAAGGGTTTTCTTTCCTATTACAGAGCAAACCCTTTTTACATATATGTTAGAACCCTCTGACTAAAATATATTTTCGGTATTTTTTTACTTTTAACTATACTTTTTGGATGTTTTGTTTTATTTTTGGTAGGGGACATTAATGATGTCCCCATTATAAATTTGCAGCGAAAGGCGTGATTGTACGATGGAACTATGGTTCACTGAAAAACAAACAAAGCATTTTGGAATTACGGCGCGTATTAACCGCACATTACATACGGAGCAAACAGAATTTCAAAAGCTTGATATGGTTGAAACGGAAGAGTTCGGAAACATGCTTATTTTAGACGGCATGGTTATGACGACAGAAAAGGACGAGTTCGTTTATCATGAAATGGTAGCGCACGTACCTTTATTTACACATCCAAACCCTGAGAACGTATTAGTTGTTGGTGGTGGCGATGGTGGTGTTATTCGTGAAGTGTTAAAACACCCAAGCGTGAAGAAAGCAACTCTTGTTGAAATCGATGGAAAAGTAATTGAGTACTCTAAGCAGTACTTACCATCAATTGCAGGTGCATTAGATGATGAGCGTGTAGAAGTAAAAGTAGGAGACGGTTTCCTACACATCGCAGAAAGCGAAAACGAATATGACGTAATTATGGTAGATTCTACTGAGCCAGTAGGTCCAGCAGTAAACTTATTTACAAAAGGCTTCTACGCTGGAATTTCAAAAGCGTTAAAAGAAGATGGTATTTTCGTTGCCCAAACGGACAACCCTTGGTTTACACCAGAACTAATTACAACTGTGTTTAAAGACGTAAAAGAGATTTTCCCAATTACTCGTCTATACACAGCAAACATTCCGACGTATCCAAGTGGACTTTGGACGTTCACAATCGGATCTAAAAAACATGATCCATTAGAAGTAAGTGAAGAGCGTTTCCATGAAATCGAAACGAAATATTACACAAAAGAATTACACAATGCAGCATTCGCATTACCGAAATTTGTTGGCGGTTTAATTAAGTAAGAGCGTTAAATTGAAATAAATAAAGTGTAAGTAACTCATTTAAGGTGTTTGTCTAGAAGGCTTGAACATGCTAGTTACTTACACTGCTACAAATGAAGTAGTCTTCTTGTGATAACAAGAAGGCCCAGGTAAATCGAGAAAGAGGAGCAATGCGCTCCAAATTTGAGAAATAGTGAAAGGTTGGGATACCTTAAGTTCCACATAAGGAGGAAAAGAATATGCGTTTTGATGAAGCTTATTCAGGTAAAGTATTTATTAAAAGTCATCCAAGTTTTGAAGAGTCAGAGGCAGTTATTTACGGGATGCCTATGGATTGGACAGTAAGTTTCCGTCCAGGATCTCGCTTTGGCCCTGCACGTATTCGTGAAGTATCAATCGGTCTTGAGGAATATAGTCCGTATTTAGATCGTGAACTAGAAGAGGTAAAATATTTTGATGCGGGTGATATCCCATTACCATTTGGGAATCCACAGCGCAGCATAGACATGATTGAAGAATATGTAACAAAACTATTAGGTGCCGGTAAGTTTCCACTAGGTCTCGGCGGAGAGCACTTAGTGTCTTGGCCAATTTTTAAGGCAATGGCAAAAAAATATCCGGATTTAGCAATCATCCATATGGATGCTCATACTGACTTACGTGAGTCATATGAGGGAGAGCCTTTATCTCACTCTACACCAATTCGTAAAGTGTGCGATTTAATTGGTCCGGAAAACGTATATTCTTTCGGTATTCGTTCTGGAATGAAGGAAGAATTCGAATGGGCAAAAGAAGTAGGTATGAATTTATATAAATTTGACGTATTAGAACCGTTAAAGGAAGTATTACCGAAACTTGCAGGACGCCCAGTCTATGTCACAATTGACATAGATGTATTAGACCCAGCTCACGCTCCTGGAACAGGAACATTAGAAGCTGGAGGCATCACATCTAAAGAACTATTAGAGTCCATCGTAGCAATTGCAAATTCAAATATAAAAGTAGTCGGAGCAGACTTAGTAGAAGTAGCTCCAGTCTACGATCATAGTGATCAAACACCAATCGCAGCAAGCAAATTCGTGCGGGAAATGCTGCTCGGTTGGGTGAAGTAAAAGCGGAGGCAGCTTGCTCAGAATGTGAGGGGGATGGAGCTTCAGACGTAGAGGCGTTTTTTGCCTCGAAGGAAGAAGTGAAGCCACCGAACATTCTAGCCGCTGTAGCTAGATAAAGTAAAAGTGAAGCCGACTCAAAAAGTGTTTTGAGCCGGCTTCTTTTATTAATAGGTAGGTTATTATTGTCTTATTTAGTAGTTAAGTCGATATCCTTTGTCGAAACGTCGATATATGCGGAGTTGTGTTCAATATAATTTCACTTACCGTCATGCGACATAAAAAAGAGCTATTCTCAAACGATGAGAATAGCTCCCTTTCTTTACGCAACTTTCTCTTCCGAAGTAATTCCGCGAATTTCATCAGCAGAACGGATTGGATATTTGCGGAACACAATGGAACCGACGTATCCAACAATAGTGGTAACGATTCCACATAATACGGCAGCAATCGTTACTTTTATTACATCATTAAATCCGAACAGTACGAGAAGTCCTGGAATTGGTGATGCTGTCCCTGGTGCATTATTAACGAGCTGGAATAGCGACGTAATAATACCGGCAAGCGCACCGCCAACAAAGTTTGTCATATAGATAGGAATTGGATTTGCTGAGACAACATCGGCCTGTGTTAACGGCTCGATTGCCACGGCGATTGTATCTTTCTTTGAACAGATTTTTAGTCGCTTAAAGAAAATGAAGTTCATTGGGGCAGAAGCTGCTACGGCAAGACTACCAATTGCCATTGGTAAACCAGTTAATCCAAGCATTGCAGTTAGTGCCATAGAACTTAATGGAGATGTAGAAATAACTGTTATTAATCCACCAAGCATAATACCCATAATGATAGGACTTTCTGTAGTCGCAACTGAAATCATAGAACCGATTTTACCAAGTGTTGCGTTAACGAGTGGATCCATAAGCATGGCCATTCCGCGTGAAATTGGTGCGGCAATACATAGGATTGCTAAAAATTCTACACCAGCTGGTAATTTCTTTTCGAGAAATTTTACGACGAAAGCACAAACGTATCCAGCGAAAAATCCTGGTAAAATACCGAATCCGCTAGTAGCGATACCGATTAAAACAGCGTATACGGGTGAGACACCGATTGCCAATGCGACTAAAATTGCCGCTGCGACACCGCTCATACTACCAGAAGCTTCTCCTACTGATTGTAAAAAGTCATTATGAAACATTTCTCCACCAATATAACGGTGAAATGCTTCAATAAGAAAACTTGCGATTGCTGCATTAGCTAAAGCGCCCATTGCTTTCATTCCGTAAGGCGCACGGTAACTGAAAAGTGTAAATAGACAAAGTACAACAAGTAATAGTGCTAAACCTTGCAAGATAGCCATTTGAAAACTGTCTCCTTTGATTTTTGTAATAAAAATTTGTATCATTCAATAATAATATAAAAGTTTGTTAAACGGAAAAAATTTTTATTGGGAAATTGCTGTAAGGTGAAAAACTCTTACAATAATGTAAGGAAAGTGTAAGGCATTTCGATAGAGTATAGTATGCCTTTTTTCGTATAATACAGGTATAGACAGACAGTTAGTGAGAAAGAAGTGCAAACAGGAGGCGCATTTATGAAATTGGTAATTAAAGTTTTAGCTGTGTTCGCCATTATTTTAGGAGGAACAGCATATTATTTAAACACGAAAACAGAAGGTGTGCATGCTTTTGTAGACAACTTCTTTTCAAATAAAGAAATACAAGATTATTATGCTGTTATAGATAAAAGTGAAAAAAAAGACGATGAATATTTGTATACATTTAAAGGGTATACAGAAGATGGAAAGCTACAAGTTATTAAAAGAATGGTGAACCGTGAATTGCATACGGGTGCTTTTATAAAAATTTATGCAAAAGGTATGCAGGGAAAAGGATGGGCTGAAATCTCGAAAGAATCAATCCCGCAAAAAGCGTTGCAAAAAATAGAAAAACCATAAAAGGAGCGAATCGTTCGCTCCTTTTTTAGTGAGTTAAAATGGTGATAGCTGAACTTTCTTTATTAGAAATGATTTTTGCCCTTCCGCCAATTGGGAAAGTAAAAATAGGAGTTGTATGTCCGAAACTTGTATTTGCAATGATAGGTATATGTGTAAGTTCAGGCTTTGAAGCAATCATTTCTTGAATGTCTTCTATCGTACATTCTGCTCCTTTTTGCATTCGTCCTATAACAATGCCTTTTACATGTTCAAAGTCAGGTTGCTGCATAAGAGAATGTAAATATCGATCAAAAGTTTTTAGGGTAGATTTTCCTGTTAAACTATCCTCTTCAAGAAATAAAATTTTGCCCTGTAAGCTTGGCATATATGGTGTACCTTGCAGTAAATTAAATGTGCTCATATTGCCGCCGATAATATCCCCTGTAGCTTCTCCTTCTTGAATCGAAACATATCCTTCATTTTTAATAAATTCTCGATTTTCTTGATCCATATACCAAGAGTCATCGCTCCAAGTTTCAGCTGGTAGTATTTCAATAGGTTCATGAGAAGTTAAGCACTTTAAAAAGTAATCGGTCGTATAATCGAGCCCTTTCTCCATTCCAAATGAAGAGAAGTGAGGACCTGAATATGTAACTAAGCCTGTTTTAGCATAAATCGCGTTAGTTAAAGCGGTAATATCAGAATAACCGCAGAAAATTTTCGGATTTTCTCGAATTAAATCATAATCGAGATGTTTCAATAAACCGTTAGAGTTGTATCCGCCAAGTGTCGTCAAAATGGCTTTTACATTAGGATCTCTAAATGCTTCGTGGAGGTCTTGAACTCGTGAAGAAATAGAAGAGGAAGCGAATCGATCTATCTCATCAGCATATTTTGAGAATGTAACTTGAAAGCCTATGTCGGTTAATCTTTTTATAGCAAGGTCTCTGTTTTCATTTGAGACAATACTTAAACTACAAGATGGTGAAATAACCCTTATTTCATCACCTTTTTTAAATTTTGTTGGTAGCACCAAATTCACCCCTTAAAATAAAAGAATATTTAGATTTAAAAAATATTTTAACATATGAAATAAAGTGAAGGTGAATTATTTTTTGAAAAGGAGTTTTCCTGATTTTTCAGCAGACAGACAGAGTCTTTTTTTGATATGATAGGAAAAGTGATTTATTATAAGTAGTATTTAATATCTATAACATTTGAAGGGTGTGCAAGACGTGAAGAAACAACTTGCAGGCTTGCCGGTACACGTTCATTTCGTAACAGAAATCCGTGAAGGGGCGAGGAAGGAAACCGTTGCTTTTGAAGCAAATGGTCAATACTATGTAAAAGGTCAAGGTACATATATAACATTCCAAGAGCCGAACGAACAAGGCGAAGTGAAAACAATTATTAAAATTCAAGATGAACAAGTTCTCATTATGCGTTCAGGTGCTATTTCTATGCGTCAGACGCATGTGAAAGGTGAATGGACAACTGGTACGTATACGAGTGAACTTGGTACGTTTGCATTGCAAACGAAAACTGATAACGTTCTTTTTAAATGGTCGGATGAAAAGAAAAAAGGACAACTCTTCTTAACGTACGCATTGCTTCTAAGTGAACAAGAAGCTGGCAGATATACAATTACACTTAATTTGAAGGAGGCAAAATAATGAATTCTTTAGAACAAGTAAAAGGATTGATTAAAGAAGAAATTCAAGCTGCTGTATTAAAGGCAGAACTAGCGACAGAAGAACAAATTCCAAACGTTGTATTAGAATCTCCAAAAGATAAAACAAATGGTGACTTCTCTACAAATATGGCAATGCAACTTGCACGCGTTGCGAAAAAAGCACCTCGTATGATTGCAGAAGAATTAGTTGCAAACTTCGATAAAGCAAAAGCTTCTATTGAAAAAATTGAAATCGCTGGTCCTGGTTTCATTAACTTCTACATGGATAATAGCTACTTAACAGACTTAATCCCAACAATCGTCAACGCTGGTGAAGCATACGGTGAAACGAATACTGGTAAAGGTGAAAAAGTACAAATTGAGTTCGTATCTGCGAATCCAACAGGCGATCTTCACTTAGGACATGCACGTGGTGCGGCAGTAGGTGACACTTTATGTAACGTATTAGCAAAAGCAGGATATGATGTATCTCGTGAGTACTACATTAATGATGCTGGTAATCAAATTCATAACTTAGCTCTTTCTGTTGAAGCTCGTTACATGCAAGCTTTAGGTTTAGAGAAAGAAATGCCAGAAGACGGTTACCATGGTGCGGACATCATTGGAATCGGTAAACGTTTAGCTGAAGAGTTTGGCGATCGTTATGCAAAAGCTGATGCAGAAGAAAGCTATGAATTCTATCGTTCATACGGTTTAAAATATGAGTTAGCAAAACTTCAAAAAGACTTAGCAAGCTTCCGTGTTAACTTCGATGTGTGGTTCTCAGAAACATCATTATACAAAAACGGAAAAATTGATCAGGCTCTTGCTGTATTAAAAGAGCGTGACGAAATCTTTGAAGAAGGCGGAGCAACTTGGTTCCGTTCGATGACTTACGGTGACGACAAAAACCGTGTATTAATTAAAAATGACGGTTCTTACACATACTTAACGCCAGATATCGCTTATCACCGTGATAAATTAGAGCGTGGTTTCGATAAGCTAATCAACATTTGGGGTGCTGACCACCACGGTTACATTCCTCGTATGAAAGCTGCTATTCAAGCACTAGGCTACGATAAAGAAACACTTGAAGTAGAAATCATCCAAATGGTACAACTGTACCAAAATGGTGAAAAAATGAAAATGAGTAAGCGTACAGGTAAAGCAGTTACACTTCGTGAGCTTATGGAAGAAGTAGGCGTGGACGCAATGCGTTACTTCTTCGCAATGCGTAGCGGTGATTCTCATTTAGACTTCGATATGGACTTAGCTGTATCAAAATCTAATGAAAACCCAGTATACTATGCACAATATGCACATGCTCGTGTATGCAGTATCCTTCGTCAAGGTGAAGAGCTAGGATTAGCTACAGGCGGAGACGTGAATTACAAACTTGTTACTTCTGAGAAAGAAGTAGAGTTACTGAAAAAACTGGGTGAATTCCCAGCTGTAGTTGCGGATGCAGCGCAAAAGCGTCTGCCACACCGCATTACAAGCTATGCATTTGAATTAGCAGCAGCATTACACAGCTTCTACAATGCAGAAAAAGTATTAAACCAAGATAACTTAGAATTAAGTAAAGCTCGTTACGAATTAATGAAAGCAGTACGCACGACACTTCAAAATGCATTAGCAATCGTAGGAGTATCTGCACCAGAAAAAATGTAATAAAGAAAAGCGGAAGCGGCTCGTTCAGAATAGGAGGTGGATGGAGCTCCTGACAGAGAGGCGTATTTTGCCTCAGAGGAAGGCGCGAAACCACCGAATATTCTAGCCGCTGGAGCTGGACAATAAAGAAAAGCAGAAGTTTATAAAAAGGCAATCACAATAACATGTGGTTGCCTTTTTTGATCTGTATTAAGCTGCTTTTTGACCTGTTTGAGTAACAGGTTTTTGAAGAGTGTTATAAACACCAGTTCCGATAACTTCCAATGCCATTTTCATACGTTCAGGCGAAATGTTTTCTAATACATTATCTTGAGGCGTGTGATATACCTTTTCGATATGATAGATTAATGGATTCCAACTATCGACGCCCATCCAAATAAATAGTGCAGAAGGAATACCCACTTCAGCAAATGGTACGTGATCACTAGAGCCAAATTTTCCTTGGAGAACGAGATCATTATTTAATTGTTTACCTGCTTGTAAGGCAGCATCTGTTACAAGGTTTGTTGAGCCATCAGGAGTCATTGCATATAAATTTTTTGCTTTATCATAATTTGTTGCAACCATGTCTGCGTTAAAGACACCTAAAATTCGATCACGTTCCTTTTGGGACAGGCTATTAACATAATAATCAGAGCCAAGTAAGCCAGTTTCCTCAGAACCAAAAGCAATAAAACGAATTTCTTTATCAGTTTCTACATTTTGAAAAGCACGAGCCAGTTCTAATACTAATCCTGTACCAGAAGCATTATCATTTGCCCCAGGTGCTCCAACGACACTATCGTAGTGTGAACTTACAACGACGGCCTTTTCATTACCTGTACTATTTTTTGGTTTCTTTTTAGCGATGACATTTAAGGATGTCAGATTAGATTCATGTCTCGCTTTTAGGGAAAGAATTGTTGTCTCTTTTTTAGCGATTTCTTCTTTAAATGCATTTCCTTGAGCATAAGCAAGACCGAAGACAGGGATAGCCTGTTTTTTAGTTAAGCGAGGATTGAAAGTTTGTCCATAGTTCCCGCGTCCGCCAATTAAGCTGTATAACAGAACACCTTTTGCCCCTTTACTAACAGCATTTTCAACCTGTTTATTATAATCTGCTACTGTTGCACCTCTTTCGAATAAAACAATTTTTCCGTTTACCTCATTTGGAATATCGTCTAATTTTGTACCACCTTGAACAAAGATAAGCGGAGCTGTAACAGCTTCTGTAGAAATTAGTGCATTTGGAGCAGCACCAGCTTGCCAATTACGCTTTGTCCCTAATGGTGATTCGATAAATCCAACGTATTGATCCGGCACTTGAAAGGGCTGATACTCTACTTCATATCCCATTGATTTAAGCTTCATACCAACATAGCGAGAAGCCCATTCTTCTGATTTTGTACCACCTGGACGGGGACCGATTGTTTCGGATAAGAAACGGATATGCTCGATGGCGCTGTTTGCATCAACTTGTTTTGTAATAGGTGGAGTCTGTGTAATTTCTGACGTGGAATCAGCTTTTGCTTGTCCGATTGGAGCCAAGCTAACGGCGAGTGATACAGCAAGCAAGGAGCTTACTATTTTTTGTTTCAGTGATTTTCTCATTTTTTCCTCTCCCATTCTTCTATTCTCTCTGACTGACAAAAGAAGACGGATAACGACTATATCCCGCTATTTTTGGGCAGTAAAACCCCCATCTCAAAATTCAGCTGTAAAGCAAAGAAGTTAGATGGGAGTCGGGCTGCCCGTAAAAGCCCGATTGGTGTGGGCTAATAATCAATGAGAGATGGACAAAACCCTCACTGATTAAAGTTTCACTTTATCTTACCTTTATATATCTGAATTTTCAATAAATATATGTTGAGAAATAAAAAACGCTATATGCACATTTGCATATTTTCAGCGGATATATGTATGCTATCATTTTAAATGAAGGTTCGCTTTCTGTTCTGAAGGCTCCTACATTGCATGAATCTAGTGTACCCAAACTTTAGATTATGTAGGGAAAAGGGATCCGTTATAGGGTTTCTTTTCTTTTGTTTTGTTTCAATCACGTGATGGTAACTATGTTTCCGCATTTCATAATTGTCATCAGTGATATATGTAAGGCATCCATATGAAAATACGAGGCTGTTCAAGAGTTTTCCGTACTTTTGGACAGCCTCACCCCGTTAAAAAGACGATACTTTGTGTATCGTCTTTTTTGCACAAAAAAAACAGCCAATCAACTAATAAATTGATTGGCTGTAAAACATATTATTTACAATGTTTTTTACGTTTTGTGGCTAAAATACTTAACAATCCAGCTAGTAGAAGAACGATACCTGCTGCTTGTGTATGATCTTCTTTATGACCTGTATTTGGAAGTTTTTTATCTATATTTCGATCATCTTGCTGTTTGTTTGTCTGTGTTTCAGGATTTCCTTTTTCTAGTTCCTCGGAAGTTTCTTTTCCGTGAGTCTCAGGATTTTCCTTTTCTAGTTCTTCGGAAGTTTCTTTTCCATGAGTCTCAGGATTTTCTTTTTCTAGCTCTTCGGAAGTTTCTTTTCCTGGTTTCTCCTCTTTATTTGGAGGAGTAATTGGTTTATCATCTCCACCTGGTGAAGATTCGATCTTCTTATTTGAAACTGTAATTTGTAGTGGGGTAGCTTGAGCTTTTTCAATTGTAAAGCTTATCGGTGAAGCATCTAATTGATAGCCTTCAGGAGCCTTTGTTTCCACTAATTGATAATTACCAGGTTTCAAATCATTTACGATTAATTTACCGTGTTCGTCTGTTTTTAGGCCTTCTCGGATTATTTTTCCATCGTGGTCTAAGATATTGAAAATGGCACCTTCAAGTGTTCCACGGTGATCAATATCAACTTTAGTTAACTCAATTGAACCTGTTGTTAAGCTATTTAAAGCTTTAACAGAGGTAACCCCAGATTGTCCCTTCGTAATTGTGAAAGGAATTGGCTTAGCACTTAAATCATAGCCAGTAGGAGCTTTCGTTTCAACGAACTGATAGTCTCCTGGACGTAAATCAGAAACGCTAATTTTCCCATCTTTATTAGTAGTTAAATCAGTACGAACATCATTGCCGCTTTGATCAACGATTTTAAAGATAGCACCTTCAAGAGTAGAGCTGTCGATGTCGTCAAGCTTAGTTAATTCAACTGATCCCTTCGTTAAGCTATTAGTAGCAGTAACAGAAGCGTTAGCAGTTTGACTCTTTTCAACAGTAAACTTGATAGGGTTTTGATTTAAGTCGTAATGTTTCGGAGCTTTCGTTTCAATAAATTGATAGTCTCCTGGACGTAAATCAGAAACGCTAATTTTCCCATCTTTATTAGTAGTTAAATCAGTACGAACATCATTGCCGCTTTGATCAACGATTTTAAAGATAGCACCTTCAAGAGTAGAGCTGTCAACGTCGTCGACTTTAGTTAATTCAACAGCGCCCTTCGTTAAGCTATTCGTAGCGGTAACAGAAGCTTTAGCCGTTTGACTCTTTTCAACAGTAAACTTGATAGGGTTTTGATTTAAGTCGTAATGAGTAGGAGCCTTTGTTTCAACGAATTGATAGTCCCCAGGACGTAAATCAGAAACAGAAATTTTTCCATCTTTACTAGTAGTTAAATCAGTACGAACATCATTGCCGCTTTGATCAACGATTTTAAAGATAGCACCTTCAAGAGTAGAGCTGTCGATGTCGTCAAGCTTAGTTAATTCAACTGATCCCTTCGTTAAGCTATTCGTAGTGGTAACAGAAGCTTTAGCCGTTTGACTCTTTTCAACAGTAAACTTGATAGGGTTTTGATTTAAGTCGTAATGAGTAGGAGCCTTTGTTTCAACGAATTGATAGTCCCCAGGACGTAAATCAGAAACAGAAATTTTTCCATCTTTATTAGTAGTTAAATCAGAACGAACATCATTGCCGTTTTGATCAACGATTTTAAAGATAGCACCTTCAAGAGTAGAGCTGTCAACGTCGTCAAGCTTAATTAGTTCGACTGAACCTTTAGTTAAGCTATTAGTAGCAGTAACAGAAGCGTTAGCAGCTTGACTCTTTTCAACAGTAAACTTGATAGGATTTTGATTTAAGTCGTAATGCAGAGGAGCTTTCGTTTCAACGAACTGATAGTCTCCCGGACGTAAATCAGAAACAGAGATTTTTCCATTTTTATCAGTAGTTAAATCAGAACGGACGTCTTTTCCGTTCATATCAACGATTTTAAATACTGCACCTTTAAGGACAGAACCGTCAACGTCATCCACTTTGGAAAGTTCCACAGCGCCTTTTGTTAAGCTATTCGTAGCAGTAACGGAAGCGATTTGTTCTTGTCCTTTTTTAACTGTGAACTTAATAGGTGTTTCGTTTAAGTCATAGTGATTAGGAGCTTTTGTTTCGATAAACTCATAGTCTCCTGGTGGTAATTCATCCACAACTAAACGGCCGTTTTTATCAGTAGTTAAATCAGTACGGACGTCGTGTCCATCCTTATTAACAATTTTAAATACCGCACCTTCAAGTGTTGTGTTTTCTTCAACATCGTCAACTTTAATTAACTCCACACTACCTTTCGTTAAGCTGTTCGTAGCTGTAACGTAGACATGTTTTGTTTGACTTCTTTCAATTGTGAACTTAATCGGTTCTTCATTTAAGTCATAATGTTTCGGAGCTTTCGTTTCAATAAATTGATAGTCTCCAGGTTGTAAGTCTTTAGCGATGATTTTTCCATCTTTATTGGTAACTAAATTCGTACGAATGTCGTTACCGTTCATATCAGTAATTTTAAATACCGCACCTTCCAGCGTTTCTTTCGCATCTAAAGAGTCAACTTTCGTTAATTCCACGCCACCCTTTGTTAAGCCATTTTTAGCAGTAACAGAAACTTGAGTTGATTGGCTTTTCTCGATAGTGAAAGGAATCGGTGTTTTATTTAAATCATAATCTTTAGGAGCTGTCGTTTCTACGAATTGATAATCTCCCGGTCGTAAATTGGAAGCAGAAACTTTCCCGTGTTCATCAGTAGTTAAATTCGTGCGAACAACTTTACCTTTCGCATCAATGATGTTAAATACCGCATCAGAAAGTTTTGTATCTGGATTTATATCATCAACTTTAATTAACTCTACCGCACCTTCAGTTAAGCTGTTAGTAGCAGTAACTTGCAGCTGTTCTGTTTGGCTTTTCTTAACTGTAAATTTAATTGGTGTATCATTTAATTTATAGTGTTCAGGAGCTTTCGTTTCAATAAACTGGTAGTCTCCCGGACGTAAATCAGGAACAGCAACTTTACCATATGCATCTGTCGTAAGATCAGTGCGAACATCATTACCGTTCATATCAACAATTTTAAATACAGCACCTTTAAGGACAGTACCATCAATATCATCCACTTTAGAAAGCTCTACCGCACCTTTCGTTAAACTATTTTTAGCAGTAACAGAAATAGGTTCAGCTTGTCCTTTTTCGATAGTGAAAGGAATCGGTTCTTTATTTAAATCGTAGTGTTTCGGAGCCGTTGTCTCGATGAATTGATAATCACCAGGACGCAGGTCAGAAACGCTAATTTTACCTTGTGAATTTGTAGTAAGATTCTCGCGAATTACAGTACCATTCATATCAACAATGTTAAATACTGCGCCTTCAAGAGTAGAGCCATCGATGTCATCCACTTTAGTAAGTTCAACGCCGCCTTTTGTTAAACTATTTTTCATAGTAACAGTAGCAATATCTTTCTGGCTTTTCTCAACTGTAACTACAATAGGCTTTTTGTCTAAATCATAATGTTTAGGAGCCGTTGTTTCGACAAATTGATACGTACCAGGACGTAAGTTTTCAACAACAATTTTTCCTTCACCGTTTGTTTTTAAATCTGTTTTAAGTACTTTGCCATTTTGATCTAGTAAATTAAATACAGCATCGGCAAGTTTTGTTTGATCGTTTAAATCATCAACTTTAATTAATTCGATACTACCTTGTTTTAAACTATTTTTAGCAGTTAAAGAAATAGCTTTTGTCTGTCCTTTTTCAATAGTGAAACCAATAGGCGTTTCATCTAAAACGTAATGCTTAGGAGCTTCTGTTTCGATGAATTGGTAATCACCAGGACGTAGGTCGTTAATTTCGATCTTCCCTTTACTATTTGTAACAAGGTCTTTATGAATTACAGTACCATTCATATCAACAATGTTAAATACTGCACCTTCAAGGGTAGTGTCATCGATGTTATCTACTTTAGAAAGTTCCACTGCACCTTTTGTTAGAGCATTTTTAGCTGTAACATGAAGAATTTCAGTTTGGCTTTTCTTAATTGTAAATTCGATAGGTTTTTTATTTAAATCGTAATGTTCAGGAGCTATTGTTTCCACGAATTGATACGTACCAGGACGTAGATTTTCAACAACAATTTTTCCTTCATCATTTGTTTTTAAGCCTTCTTCAACTAGTTCTCCGTCTGCATCTAATAAATTAAATACAGCGTTAGCAAGTTTTGTATCGATATCAATATCGTCAATTTTAGTTAATTCAACGCTACCTTTTGTTAAAGTGTTTTTACCTGTAACAGTAATCTTTTTCGTTTGACTTCTTTCAATTGTAAATGGAATCGGTGTTTCGTCTAATACATAGTGCTCAGGAGCCTTTGTTTCAATAAATTGATAGTCTCCCGGACGTAAATCAGAAACAGAAATTTCGCCATTGTCATCTGTAACAAGGTTTGTATGAACTTCCTTACCGTCCATGTCAACGATTTTAAAGATTGCGCCTTTCAGCATCGTACGATCGATGTCATCGATTTTTGTTAAGGTGACAGCACCTTTCGTTAAGCTGTTTTTAGCAGTAACGGTAATATTTTCTTTTTGACTTTTTCCGATAGTGAACGGAATAGGGTTTTTGCTTAAGTCATAGTCTTTTGGAGCTTTTACTTCAATAAATTGATAATCTCCCGGACGTAAATCAGAAGCGGTAACTATACCGTTCTCATCAGTCGTTAAGCCTTTGCGAATTACCTTTTTAGTGTCATGAGCGTCAACGATTATAAATTCCGCACCTTCAAGTGTAGTGCCATCAACGTCATCTACTTTTGTTAAAGTGACGCCACCTGTAAGTAAACTATTTTTTACAGTAACAGGGATAGGAAGATCTTCCTTGCTACCTTTTTTAATCGTGAACTTAATAGGTGTTTGATCTAATTTATAATGTGCAGGGGCTTCTGTTTCAATAAATTGATAATCCCCTGGTGCTAAATCAGGAATAACTAGTACTCCATAATCATCTGTTTTTAAATCTTTTGCAATTTCTGTACCGTTTGCGTCTTGTAATTTGAATACCGCACCGGCAAGAGCTATTTTGCTGTCCACATCATCTTCTTTAATTAGTTTAACTTTTCCTTTCGTTAAACTATTTTTAAATGTAAGTGGAAGAAGTTTTTGTTGTCCTTTTTCGATTGTAAATTCAATTGGTTCTACATTTACATCGTAATAAGTTGGAGCCTTTGTTTCGATAAGTTTATAGTTACCAGGACGTAAGTCATCTACAACTAGCATTCCTTTACTATTCGTAACAAGGTCCGCACGAACATCTTCATTAGTATCCATATTCACAATTTTAAATACTGCACCTTCAAGTGTTTCCTTTTCATCTGCAGCATTTACTTTTGTTAATTCAATACCGCCTTTTGTTAAGCTATTTTTAGCAGTAACGAAGGTCTTAGTTGTTTGACTTTCTGTAATCGTGAATTTAATCGCATTTGTATTCTTATCGTAATACTTCGGTGCTGTTACTTCGATAAATTTATAATCGCCAGGGCGTAAGCCAGTAGCGACAACTTTACCGTCCGAACCTGTTTTTAAGTCTGTACGAATTACCTTTTTATCGTCATTCGCATCAACAATTTTAAATACTGCGCCTTCAAGAGCGGTACCATCGATATCATCAACTTTTGTTAGTTCGACATCTCCTGGTTTCAAAGTATTTTCAGCGGTCACAAGTATAGGCTCTTTTTGACTTCTATCAATTTTGAACTCAATAGATTTTGTGCGCAAATTATAATGCTCAGGCGCTTGTGTTTCAATAAACTGATATGTGCCAGGACGTAGTTTATCAGCTTTCAATTTTCCGTTAGCATCTGTAGTTAAGTCGGTGCGAACTTCATTGTTATTCGCATCAACAATTTTAAATACTGCACCTTTTAGAGGTTTTTTCTCACCAAATTCATCAACTTTTAATAATTCAACTTCGCCCGTTTTTAAACTGTTTTTTGCCGTAACAGTGACGAAAGCTGATTGACTCTTATCGATTGTGAACTCAATAGGAGTTGTATTTAATACATAATCCTTAGGGGCACTTGTTTCAATAAACTTATACGTACCCGGTTCTAAATCTTTAACAGTTACTTTACCGTCTGAACCTGTTTTTAAATTTTCGCGAATTACCTTTTTATCGTCATTCGCATCAACAATTTTAAATACTGCGCCTTCAAGGGCAGAGCCATCGATATCATCAACTTTTGTTAAAGTAACACCACCTTTAATTAAGTGATTGGTCGCTGTAACAGTAGTTGCTTTCTTTTGGCTTTTTTCAATTTCAAATAAAATAGGTGTTTTGTCTAATGTGTAATGCTCAGGTGCTTTCTCTTCGACAAATTGGTACTTTCCAGGACGTAGATCTTTTGCTTCGATTTGTCCTTGATCATTTGTCGTTAATTTTTCATATCCAGGAATTTTTGTGTTATTTCGGTCTCTTACACTGAATTCTGCACCTGCTAAGGTTTTTCCATCTTTATCGACTTTTGTTAAAATAGCCGATCCTGGAATTAAACTATTTGTTGCAGTTCGGTTTACTACTGTCGTTTGATCTTCTTTGATTGTAAATGTAATAGGTTTACTGTCTAATGTATAATGCTCAGGAGCTGTTGTTTCTTGTAAGTAGTAAGTTCCTGGTTTTAAATTATCTACAGTAATTTGTCCTTTATCATTTGTTGTTAATTTTTTATGTTCAGGAATGACCTGTTTATTTTGATCCAGTAAAGAGAAAACAGCATGTTCAAGTTTTTCCCTACTGTGAGCATCAGTTTTTGTAAGTACTACTTTCCCGACAAACTTCTTATTTGTAAGGGTATAAGTTGTAATTTCTTTTGAACCTAGTTCAACAAGTATACCTTCTTTTAATTCTTTACTAATTACATAACCTTTAGGTGCTTTCGTTTCTTTAATTAAATATTTATCACGTCGTAGGTTGTTAAACTTAGCGACACCGTCATCACCTGTTGTAATTGGTCGAATAGCGGTTGTACCTGTTTGATCATATAAAGTAAATTCTGCTCCGGCTAATGGTACTTTTTTATCTTTATCATCAACCTTTATAATTTGAAGGCTTCCGCGTCCTTTACTAGCAGAACCACCTCCAGATCCAGAAGATACTTTAACTTCAACTACTTTAACATCTTCAGTTTTCGTTAATGTTAAACGATGACCAGTAATCGTCGCTTTATTACTTACCTTTTCATTATGGTCTGCATTAATGAGTGTACGGTATTCTAAAATATAAGCCCGATCAATGGTATGAAGGAATTCAACTTTAAACTGTTGTTTCCCCGTATCGTTGTCTGTTGTTACTTTGAGTTTATAGTCTGTTCCTTCTTTTAATTCATTTGCTGTATCTTTTGTTAAAGTTCCATCTACGGCTACCGTTGTCGGATATAGATGGAAAGACTTTTCATCGAGAATTTGATTATCAGTTGGGTCATCTGTTACGACAGCATTTTCAATAGTTGACTGACTTGCGTTAATAGAAATGCTCCAATCAATATGCTTGTCATTTTGTTTCGCTGTTTTCGTAACACCGCTACCACCGTTGGTAATCTCGAATGCACCATGGATAGTAGTAACAGTTTTCGATCCATCTTTTAAATCGGCATAATTATCGTAGCGTTTATTAATTTGTTCGCCTGCGAGTGAAGTTTTAAAACTAATATAATACGCAGAATTAATTTCGTTTTTAAAATGAACCGTTAATGTATTGTTGTTATCTTTTGTTGGAGTTTCTATCGTATATTCGCTAGATGGAACAGGATCACCTAATTCAAATCCATGTGCACCACCAGTTAATTTCATATGTCGAACTTCAATAGATTCCGGTATTAATTTTTGGTTATCTCTTAATACGTCAACAATAGAAGGATCCTTAATCGTTCTATTATTATAGTTAAATCCAATGTCCCATTTAATTTCTTTCGTTTGGGCATTGTAAGAACCGTATTTAAATCCGTTTCCTTTTGTATAGCCGTCAGGATTGAATGTATCATCGGATGAACTATTTTTATCGTCCCCATTTATATCTATCCATGATAAATTTGCTGTATTTTTGAATGATTTATTATCCTTCTCTTTGGATAGATTCTCGTAATTAAAGTCTGTTGTGTATGTGATAGTTAAAGTTTTATCCATATTAGACTTGTAAATACCAGCTAGCTTCACTTCGAATCCCTTATCAGTTACATGAAGTGTGTAATCAATCCCTAATTTAAGTTCATTTGATCCGTCAGTAATCTTGAAACTATTTTCCTGTAACGTTAGACCACCAAAGTCAAATGTATCCTTGATAACAGCATCGTTTAACACATATTTGTTATCATTTACAACAATTGTCCATTTTGTTGTTTTCGCATTGTAATCTGTATCGCCTGCATTTTTATTATGTTTCTTTATGATGTTTTGTTGTTTTAACGTAACTTTGTTTGTTTTATTCCATTTACCATCTGCAATAATCTTATTTTCGATTTCGCCATCTTTTATGACATCATTCGTAGCTTTCGATGTATAAGTAATCACATAGGCACTATTAATATCTTCAGTAAACTGTAAATCAAATCCCTCATCGGTTTCTTTTACAGTAAAGTTTGTGGCATTGTCACCTGTAACAAGTTTCCCTGTATCATCATAAGAAGCGTTTTTTACTACGATAGAATTTTTATCAACTTTATGAGATTTATCCAAAACATCTTTTAAAAGAGCATCAGCTTTTTTAATATCTCTCTGGTCACCGTTATAAGTGATTGTCCATTCGATTGTTTGTGTTTTTGGGTTGTACTTACTATCTTTCTTTAGATGCGTACCACGTGAAACAGTTACAGTTGCATTTGTTGATACACTATCTTGATTATCACTAGATACTTTTGCATTGTTTTTGAAACTAGTAACACTTTCATCTGTAATCTTTGTCGCATATTCAATTTCATATGCTTTATTCGTTTCCTTTTTAAAAGCAATATTTAATTTATTAGAGGATGAAGTAAGTTCATATTCTTCCTTAGGAACTTCTGCACCACGAGTTGTTTTCCCGTTAATATCTACTTCTAAATAGTAAACCTTAATAGAATCTTCTTTGAGACTAGTCCCATTTGGAATGTCATCTTGAAAGACGGCATTTGTAAGCTTATCTTTCGTCTTGTTCATTTCTACTTTCCAATTAATTTGATTCGTATTAATTGGTCTATCAGGTACACCTTTTTTATCTATAGATTTTGTTACTTTAGGTTTGAAATCAAGTTCAATAACAACTTCTTTTTCTTTAATAGGGAATGGGATTTGTTTTTCTGTAGTCCCTGTAATTTTTACTTCATTAAACTCCGTACGAATGTTTAAATGACCAGTTATATCAGGATGCTCTTCAACATATTCATTAAAAGTCATCGTTACTTTTCCATCAGGCGTAACAACGAATGATCCAATCGTATGTCCTTTTCCATCTATTAAATCTTGTGTAATGGTATTGTGGACAATAAAGTATTCTGGGAGCTGGAAAGTAAAGTAATCACCTTCTTTGACGTTCAGCGATTTTAAAACTTCCCATGTAAAATTGATTTTGGTAATAGAATCTGGACTTGGACGATTATCCGTATTATTAAATGGCTTACCGTCTTTATCTGTTAGTGTGACACTTGTTAAAATATTTTCTGTAATTTGCTTAGGTGATGGATCTGAATTCTCAACAGGTTGCCCTGTTGTGTTATCACCAGGATTCTCCGTAGGTTGCTCTGCATCGCCATTCTTTTGCTCTTCTACAGGTTTTTGAGCATCACCATTTTTTTGCTCTTCCACAGGTTGCTGAGCATCACCGTTCTTTTGCTCTTCTACAGGTTTTTGAGCGTCACCGTTTTTTTGCTCTTCCACAGGTTGCTCTGCGTCGCCATTCTTTTGCTCTACCGCAGGTTGCTCTGCATCGCCATTCTTTTGCTCTACCGCAGGTTGCTCTGCATCGCCATTCTTTTGCTCTACCGCAGGTTGCTCTGCATCACCATTCTTTTGCTCTTCCATAGGCTGTTGGGCGGTATCCTTATTCGTAGTAGGTGAAGCTGGGTTATCTACTTGAACAGGAACTGAAATAGACTTAACTGTTGTACCTAGAGGGAACGAGAGTTGAACAGATTTTGCACCAGGTTTTAAATCTGGATTGAATACTGTATCAAAATTGATTTTTCCGCTAGCACCTTTGGAATCTTTTACTTGATCGTTAAATACTAGTTTCATTTTGTTATCGTTTGCTGTAACAAAATATTGACCAATAATTTGCTGATCTGCCATCAGATTTCCTTGTTGATTACTTTTAATTTTTAATGTGTTAGGTATTTGGAGCACCGTTGAGTCTGTTTGATGATCTTTTATTGACCAAGCATATTCTAGGTGAATGGTTGATCCTACTTGTATTAAGTTTTTAGGATTTAATGCTTCGTCAATAATATGATTTGTTGCATCTTTCATTTCAACAGTGTCAAATAATGAATTCCCTGTTAATGTTTCTGCTTTTACTTGATTGTATGGAAAACTAGCAAGCTGCGAAAATAGTACGAATACAATTAAACATATATTGAAAAGTTTTTTCATTGTGCCTCCTCTATGAATCCTTTTATTGCATAAAAATGCTTTGTGAAGAGATTGTTTGTCATGGATCAATGTGCTTTACGTGATGCCTCCTTTACTACGTATACTCTTTAGGAAAGTGTCCATATTCGATGCTTTGTAACGTAAAACGAAATGTATATCCTAATAATATAGGGAGTGAATATACAAATTTCGACAAAAAATGTCGAGTGAAATACTGATAAGGAATGATATCAGACCTTTATAGGGTATGACTGTTTGAGTGGATCTTCATAAAATAGGTGTATGCAAAAAATATGCAGTGAGATGCGTACACTATTTTTTGATTCATGCTCTGCAATGTGCAAAGAATCGTTATAAAGGTAAGTTTTACGATATATGCTAACCAAAATAATGTATCCATTGTAAAAAATTCTTTCGTATTGAGGTAGTAATAAAATGTAGCTTGAATTTGGTCAGGATGAAGAAAATATGTACTGTCTAAAAGAGTATACAATTCGTAGATTAAAGCGAAGAAAGCGTTTTATGATAAATAGAACGCATTCCTTTAATCGGTGCTATTAAATAAAAAAAAGAAGGTACTCCCTTGATCATCTTTTATGAGAGATAATCATCAATAACCTTCGTTAAAAATTATATACGTAAATGAAAAAGAGTTCAACCGTATTACTTCTTTTCAAAAGAGCATAAAAAAGAACCGCTTCCTACTAAGAAGCGGTTCTTTTTTATATTTCTGTTAAAATAATCGGTTCACCGCGTGTTACGACAACTGTATGTTCACATTGTGCAACAAGGCTTTTATCTGGTGTAACGAATGTCCAACCATCATCACCGCGCTCAATAATATGATCAGCTTTCATAGAGATGAATGGTTCTACAGCGATAACAAGGCCGTCTTTTAGAAGGGCATTATCCATTGGATCATAGTAGCTTAAGATGTGATTTGGGGCTTCGTGTAAGCTAAGACCAATGCCGTGACCAGTTAAGTTTTGAATAACGTTATATCCACTTTTATGTGCAAAGTTAGAAACAGCACGACCAATTTGATTTTGTTTTGAGCCAGCTTTTACTTTTTTCATTGCTTCCCAAAATGAGTCTACTGCTGCTTGGCAAAGTTTTTCTTTTTCTTCATCGTCGCCAAGAACAAATGAGATACCTGTATCTGCATAATATCCGTCAAGTGCTGCTGATACGTCTACGTTTACTAAATCGCCTTCTTTTAATACGCGATCGCTTGGAATGCCGTGAGCAACTTCTTCGTTTACACTAATGCAAGTTACACCTGGGAATTTATATTCTTTTTCAGGCGCTGAAATAGCACCGTGCTCATCTAATACTTTTTTACCAATTAAATCAAGCTCTTTCGTTGTCATACCTGGCTTCGCTTGCTTTTTCATTTCTTCGCGTGCAAGTGCAACGATGCGGCCGATTTTTCGTAAACCTTCTAAATCTTGTTCATTACGAATAATCATGAAAACCACTGTCCTTCCTCGAATATATGTCTTATCCGATTGTATCATGTTTATTTTTGTACTGCTACTCGCGTGCGGTATGCGGGTTGATTCCTCTCATAAAGAATACATGACAATTGTCATATTGATGTCATGACGCATCATACTGTTTCCTAACTTTTCCAGATCATACAATGTAAATATAAGAAACGGCGGGGGTGGAGAGATGGAAAAGATTATTGAAGTAAATGGTGTTTCTAAAACATTTAAACATAAAAAAGCAGTAAATAACGTTTCATTTCATGTAAATAAAGGGCAAATAGTAGCATTACTCGGTCCAAATGGTGCGGGGAAAACAACGACAATTTCAATGATGCTCGGATTAAAAGATCCGACAGAGGGGAATGTCTCTATATTTGGAAAGAGTCCGAAGCATAGAGATGTTCGTAATAGCCTCGGTGCGATGCTACAAGAAGTAAGTGTCATTGATAGTATCACGGTAGAAGAGGCAATTGAGTTATTCCGTAGTTATTATACGAATCCCGTAGAGAAAGAAATATTACTGCAGTTGTCAAACTTAGAACCAGAAAGAAAGCAAAGGTGTGAGAAATTATCGGGCGGTCAAAAAAGAAGGTTAAATTTTGCGCTGGCACTTGCAGGGAATCCAGAATTGTTATTTTTAGATGAACCAACTGTAGGGATGGACATAACATCTCGAAAAACGTTTTGGGAAACGATTAGAAAATTAGCAAGTGAAGGGAAAACGATTATTTTAACAACACATTATTTAGAAGAAGCGGATGCGCTAGCAGATCGAATTTTATTATTTGCGAACGGAAAGATTATCGCAGATGGCACACCAGATGAGATGAAAGCGACGATTTCTCGAAAAACAATCTCGTTTTATTCGAAAGAGAAAATTCCTAAGAGTTTACTAAAGGAATTACCGCATGTAACAGAAGTACAGTCAAATGAAGGGCGCTTCACTTTAACGACGGAAGATACAGATGCCACTTTACAAGCAATTTATCAGAGGAATCTACCTGTAACAGACGTTTCAGTTGAACGTGGAAGCCTAGATGAAGCATTTGAACAGTTTGTTGCAAATCAGAAGGAGGGAATCGCATGAGAGCATTATGGATGCAATGTAAAATAGAGGTTTTACGTACGTTCCGCAATAAATTATTCATCTTTTTCTCATTATTAATGCCAGTTATGTTTTATTACATCTTTACAAATGTTATTCAAGTCCCGCAAAACGGAGATGCATGGAAAGCACATTATTTAATTTCAATGGCGACTTTCAGTATTGTAGGGACTGCCCTTTTTAGTTTCGGTGTGAGACTTTCTCAGGAAAAAGGGCAAGGATGGACACATTTGTTAAAAATTACACCGCTTCCAGAGGGCGCATATTTAGCAGCTAAAATTATTGCTCAAACAGTAGTGAATGCTTTTTCAATCTTAGTTATTTTTATGGCAGGAATATTAATTAATAATGTTGAGTTAACGATAGGCCAATGGATTGGTGCAGGATTATGGTTATTATTAGGCGTGACACCATTTTTAGCCCTTGGAACAGTAATAGGTTCAATTAAGAAGGCGGATGCAGCAGCTGGATTAGCGAATATTTTAAATATGAGTCTAGCAGTAATTGGCGGATTATGGATGCCAATTGAAGTATTCCCAAAAGTATTAAGATCTATCGGTGAATGGACACCAACATATCATTTTGGTAGCGGGGCATGGGATATTGTAGCTGGAAAATCAATTGGATGGGAAAATATCGCAGTACTAGGAGGTTATTTCTTTATATTTGTTGTAGTATCAATATATATAAGAAAGAGACAGGAAGCGGTATAAATGATAGAGAAGAAGAGGTTTGAGTTTTTTCCGAAACACATGGGTTTCTTCCCATATATGTGGTTAGTGTATTTATTATTTCCAATTTATAATTTAA
Source organism: Bacillus sp. RC51 (assembly GCF_044908115.1). Taxonomy (NCBI): domain Bacteria; kingdom Bacillati; phylum Bacillota; class Bacilli; order Caryophanales; family Bacillaceae; genus Bacillus; species Bacillus sp. RC51. The sequence continues at coordinate 166,345 of NZ_JBIYCW010000010.1, forward strand.
CACAAGTATCGGGATGGAAGCTTGTAATAGGGATCGGTATGTTGATAGTTTTCGTTATCACATACCGTCAACTTTATTTTGTTCAGAGGACGTTCGTGTTGTGGGCGTGTATTCAAATGATACTAACCTGTTTATTTGCCGTATTTTATAATCCTTTCATGATATTCTTTGGCTTTTTTACGGCAAGTGCGATGGGATTTGCGCCAAGTAAGAAGGCATTTCGTGTGTTGTTATGTTTATTAGTTGTAATGCTTGGGGCTTTTATATTTATAAATGTTAATCAACTAACAATCCCGAGTTTAGTGAATGTCGTTCCGATGTTTATTTTAATGCTTCTTACGCCATTTGGAATGCGTAATTTTAATCAGAAAAAGATGTTAAAAAATCAACTAAACGAAGCAAACGAACAAATTAAAGACTTAGTAAAACGTGAGGAACGGCAGCGAATTGCAAGAGATCTTCATGACACGTTAGGACACACATTATCTCTTATTACTTTGAAAAGTCAGCTCGTGGAGAAGTTAATTGTGAAAAATCCAGATCGTGCAAGTATGGAAGCGAAGGAAATTACACAAACATCTCGCACCGCTTTAAAACAGCTGAGAGAATTAATTTCTGATATGCGTATGATTACAGTGGAAGAAGAACTTGAGCAAATAAAAGCGATTTTGCAAGCTGCCAATATTGAATTAGAAGTAAAGCAGGAGGCTAATTCTAGCTCGTTATCACCAATTGAACAAAATATTTTAGGTATGTGTTTACGTGAGGCAGTTACGAATGTCGTGAAGCATAGTAAGGCAAAGGCATGTACAGTTTCTATATTAGAATCACAAGGTGAGTTGATTTTGAAAGTAGAAGATAATGGCGTCGGTTTAGAGGAGCAAAATCATGATGGAAACGGTATTCGTGGTATGAAGGAGCGGATTTCCCTTATTGATGGAGTAGTTGAACTGGATACGATCAATCCAGGGACACTGTTAACGGTGAAAGTTCCAATTGTAATTAGAACAGGAAAAGATGAGGTGAGGGCATGATTCGGATTATTATTGCAGAAGATCAACGAATGCTTCGTGGTGCATTAGGAGCCCTGCTTGATCTGGAAGATGATATTGAAGTAGTTGGGCAAGCTGCGAATGGTGAAGAAGCGTTAAAATTAATCGAATCGCTAAGGCCTGATATAAGTATTATGGATATTGAAATGCCGATTCAAAGTGGTTTAGATGTTGCTGAAGCGCTGAAGAAGGAAAAGTCACCTTGTAAAGTAATGATTTTAACAACATTTGCGCGTCCTGGTTATTTTGAACGGGCAATGAAAACTGGTGTTCACGGGTATTTATTAAAGGATAGCCCAAGCGAGGACTTAGCTTCAGCAATTCGAAATGTCATGAAAGGGAAGCGAGAAATTTCGCAGGAGCTAATGTTTGGCTTATGGCAGGAACAAAATCCGCTATCAGATCGTGAAAAAGAAGTGCTGGTACTTGCGAAAGAAGGAAAGACTACAAATGAAATTGCTAAGATGCTCTATCTTTCGCCTGGTACAGTGCGTAATTATATTTCGGAAGTATTAGCAAAACTGGAAGCGAAAAATAGAATTGAGGCAATTACAATTGCGGAAGAAAAGGGATGGATATGAAAAGAAGTTTACCTACGAGTGGTAAACTTCTTTTTTCTTATAAACAAGTATTTCAACAGAAAGTTTCGTCGCAGTCGCATCGCTCAGAATTTGAAGTATATCGCGTAATTTAGATTTTACTTCATTTTTCGACAAAAAATTTGTTATAGTAAGATTAAGTTGTTGGTCTAAATTTTGGACAACTTTACCACTAACAGTTGTAATTACTCCATTTTTATCTACTTTTACAATAAGATCTTGGCCATATACTTTATAATTTTCGTAAGTTTGTGCAAGGCGAACTTCGGTTTGACTTTCTTTTGTTTCTTTATTTGTAGGTTGGGAATCTACATTCATTTCAGTTGTCACTCACTCTTGTTGAGCTTTAGCCTCGTTTATCTCATCTTTTAAATACTTTTTCACCATATTTTTTTCGTATTATTTTGAGGTTGTGTTAATTTTTTTATCGTTAAACTAGGCTGAGCAATTTCAACTTTTACTTCATTTTTGTCTAATTCTTGGGTGTGAACAGCTTCTGCTGATAAAGGATAAAGAAGACCGAATGTAACGAAAAGCACGAGCAAGTTTTCTATAATTTATCTATAAAACTTCTAATCTATTATTGTATGTGAGATGAATTATATGAAGAATTTGCGGAATCTTATATATATTATGCATTATTTCATATCAAAAATTGTCGAATTCACATTATTGTAGTGGTATGACAACTTGAAAAAATTAGATTGTTATAATGGGACGGTGAGCAAGTATGCACGCAGAAAAACTAGGAAGCGAAATAAAGAAAATTAGGGGAATGAGAGGATTCACACAGAAACAACTCTCCGATAATGTATGTCATCAATCGGAGGTGAGCAGAATTGAGTCGGGCGCGGTATACCCAAGTATGGATATATTGCAAGGTATTGCAGCAAAGTTACAAGTTCCCATTATTCATTTTTATGAGGTACTCATTTATTCTGATATTGAGAGGAAAAAGCAGTTAAAAGATCAAATCATTATGCTTTGTAAGCAAAAGAAATATAAAGAAATATATAATAAAGTATGGAATGAACTGAAAAAGGAAGAATATCATCCTGAGTTTCAGCAGTTTCTTCAATGGCAATATCATGTATCTGCGTATGTGCTAAAGAAGATTGATTATGAATATTGTATTCTGGAGCTAAAAAAGCTACTAAATCAACAGTTAACTGGAATAGACGTGTATCAAAAACTTTATATAGAAAATGCAATTGCAAATATTTATGCTGAAAATGGTTATTTTAAGAAGGGTATGGAGTTATTTGAAGGTATATTAAAGCAATTAGAGGCATTGCCTGAAAATAAAGAGTTTGATGTGAAGGTAAGACATAATCATGCAAAAACATTATACTTAGATAATCAATATGAAGAAGCACTTTATCAAATAAATAAAGCCATTGAAATATCATGTCGAATTAATAGTATGGCATTGATTGGACAGTTATACTATCAAAAAGGTGAATGCTTAGAAAAGCTAGAGTATGATGGGGCAGAGATTGAAGATTCTTATGAAAAAGCTTGCTTCTTTTTCGATATATTAGAAATGCATGCGTATAAAGAAACGCTTATAAAAAAAATGAAGAAATAAAAACGACCTAAAAAATAGATATGCATAATTGCATACGATATGGATAAATTTTCATGATATATTAAAAGAAAAATGTGGGTGATGGAATATGAAAAAACTACTTATTGGTAGTCTATTAACGTTAGCGATGGCATGGGGTATTTCATTAGCAGATACAGCTTTAGAGAAAAGCCAAGTAATTTCTCATAATGATCAAGAGGTACAATTAGCTTCAGATATGCCTTTTGAGTATTAAAAAACAACCGTCTTACTTAGACGGTTGTTTTTTTGTGGAGTAACATCCAAACATCTTTACTAGAAACAGGTTTGCTAAAGAGGAATCCTTGAATATGGTCACAGTTTTGTTCATGTAAAAACTTCCATTGTTCTTCTGTTTCTACACCTTCCGCAATAACCTCTAAATTTAATTCTTTCGATAGCTTAATAATGGAAGCGATAATCGCTTCTTCTAAAGGGCTATTTGTAATTCCACAAATAAATTCTCGAGCAATTTTTAATGTATTGATTGGATATTTCGTTAAATAAGCTAAAGAACTATAACCAGTTCCAAAGTCATCAATTGAAATTTGGATACCGAGATTTTGAAGTTCTTCTAGTTTAGCAATTACAGAATGATTTTGATTAATTGCGATACTTTCTGTAATCTCAATATCTAGCGCTTCCGGCTTTAGTTCTGTTTCTTCCAAGACCTTTGAAATTGTTGATATTAAATATGCGTGATTAAATTGAACAACAGATAAGTTTACACCAACCTTTAAGTGAGAAAATCCTTGGTTATGCCACTTTTTTGCTTCTAAGCAGGCGGTACGTAAAATCCAATTGCCAAGTTCAATAATAAATCCTGTTTCCTCTGCTAGAGGAATGAATTGGGCAGGCGATACAATTCCGAGTTTTGGATGTTTCCAGCGAACTAATGCCTCAAAACCGATAATTTGTTTTGTTTTTGTATTTACTTGCGGTTGATATTCAAGGAAAAATTCATTTTGTTGCAGAGCTTTTGAAAGTTCACCTTCTAGGAAGTGTATTTCATTTTGTGCAATACTCATTTCTTTTGAGAAGAAAATGAATCTATTTTTCCCATTAGCTTTTGCTCGATACATAGCCATATCTGCATTTTTCATTAATTCGGTTACATCGGTTCCATAGTCAGGGTACATTGCAATTCCGATACTCGGTGTAACAGAAAGTTCTTCATCTTTAATAAAGTAAGGCTTATTTAAGATAGTTAAAATTTGTTCAGCTATAAAAGAAGCACTTTTTTCAGAGTACATATCTGGTAATAGAATCGTAAATTCATCTCCGCCTTGGCGGGCAACGATATCTTTTGAACGTAAACATCCACGTAATCTTTTTGCTACTTCAATTAATAATAAATCCCCGACATCATGGCCGAGTCGATCGTTAATTTTTTTAAATCGATCTAGGTCGAGGAACATAACCGCAACGTCATTAGTGTTGTTTTGAGCTAGATTTAAAATCGTTTTTAAATCTTTTTCGAATTTCCGTCGATTCGGTAGTCCTGTAAGTGCATCATGGAAAGCCATATGCTCTACTTGCTTTTGTTTTTCATATAAAGTTGTAATATCACGTGCGATACCAAACATCCCAACAACTTCTTTATTTATAAAAATAGGGATGAATGTAATGTGAAGGTGATAATAATAGCCTTCTTTTTCTTTTGTACGAATTTCTAGAGTTTGTGGTCTACCTTCTTTTGTAATTTGTAAAGATTTCTTCAATAATTCATGATCTTGTGGATCAATGAAGTGTTGAAGAGAATAGCTTGTTACTTCACAATAATAGGCTGTAAATAAACTTTCACAAGCCTTATTAGATTGTTGAAAAATCCCGTTCATATTTAAAGAAAAAACAGCATCAGGATGATCTTCGAATAAAGATTTATAACGTTGTTCACTTTTTGATAGGGCAGATACGCCTTCTTCAACTTCATCTTCTAGTTGTGTAGTCAACTGTTCATACGTATCGATTAATACTTGATTATCTTTCCACATGTAAAGTTGTCGTAGGAATAATAATACTAGTGATAATACTAGACCGATTAGCATGAACTTATCATCCCAAGGTTGAATAACAACAAAGGAAAAAGTAATGATTATACTAAAATAAGGTAATATAAAGCGTACATAATCGAATCGATAATATTTCGTTTTCGTTTCATGTTGCATTGGTTTATCCAAAATGTACAGTATGGACGATAAACCGATTAGTAAAATCGAAGCAGTATGTATTAAATAAGAGACTTCAGAAGAAGTTCCCATTCCCGTTTTTAATTGGAATAGATGTATATATCCGTATGCAAGTATGATAGTAAAGCCAATAATTAATGAGATTCTACTAGAAGAATACCGTTCTCTTCTATATAGGCTAATAACGGCGTAAATTACTAATGATTGTGCGATAAAATACCCAATCAAAATCCACGTGTCCTTTGTTAACATACGAAAGCTTGAAATATCTAAAATAAAGGTTAAGGTAAAATAAATATTCATAATAATAATGAATATGCTATCGAATGAAAATTGAGCAAGACCCCTAATGGAGTAATGTTTTATAAACTTTATAGCAAAGCCAGAAAAAAGCAAAATATATTGTATGATGAAAAAAGGTAGTGATTCATATGAGAATATAACTTGATCATAAATAGAAAGTGAATGAAGAAATAAAGTTATTTCCATAATTAGTCCACATATGCAAGTACATAGTAGTAAAGCCCAAAATAGTTTATCACCGCGCTTCATTTTTTTAATTGCTTTATATAAGCAATAGCAAGAAAAGAGTGCAGCAAAACAAAATAAGAAGAGAATTCCAATTTCTTTTATATTTAAATCCTTAGGGATAAGGAATATCCAAAGAGAAAATATAATTATATACATCATGACAAATTGTACATATTTTTTTTGATTAATCATATTATGACTCCGTTTCAATAAGGTTGAATCTCAGGGGAAAATGCTAATCTAAATAATAGCATACAAACGGGGATGTTTTTTACTATAAAAATTACTTTTTTTTGAAAAAAATAGCGCAACGTTACAATTTACCATTGTAACGTTGCGCCATTTTTTCTGTTTATCCCTCTTATAGAAGAGATTTCATCTATTAACTGAAGAAGTGCTAAATCCTTTTGTTTACTTTCAATCATAATATCGAAATCATGATCAATTTTTTTTGTAATGTGTAAAAAGGGTTTAATAAATTCTAAATCTATATAATCTGCGTGGGCCCTAAATTCTTTTTCTGATCTAGGAGAAGAAATATGAACTTTAGGAAGGACATTTGTATGTGACCAAGTTTTAAATATCATAGGAAGCAATTCTTCTAGCGGTTCATTACAAAGATTCGCTATGTGATGATGATAATCGAACACGAAAGGGATTTTTTCTTTTTGACAAATGGCCAAAGTTTCAGAAGTTGTATACGTTTTATCGTCATTTTCAAGAGTCATTTGTCCTTTTATATGGTAAGGGAGTTTTTGTATATTTTCATGAAAACGTTCGATTGCCTTCTCCTTATTTCCATACGCACCACCTACATGGATATTAATGTAGGAAGAATCTGCAATTCCCATAGCATTTAACACATTATAATGATAGGTCATATCTGTAATAGCATTGGTTGTAATATGTGGTTTGTCGCTTGTAAATAGTGTGAATTGGTTGGGATGAAAACTTACGCGTAAATTGTGTTCTTGAATTAATGCTCCTATTTTACGCCATAGTGGAGCAAATAGTTGAATGTAATCAAATTCAACTTCAGGATGTGTTGCAAGCGGGACGATAGAAGATGATAAACGATATAATGGAATTTCGTGTGCAATATTGTAATGAAGGATGCGTATTGTGTGTTCTAGATTTTGCAGTGTAACATTATATAATTTATCTTCACGCTCTTGTTTTTTTAGCTTTTTCCAGCTTGTAAATGTCATTGTTTTGGCAGGCGAACAGTCCCATAATGCCGTAGCATGTGAGACATATCCAAATCGAATTATCATATGTGATGCACCTCCTTGGCTCTTGAAATTTCTCTATAAAAAGAACGCGAGTATCGTTCCTATCCATTCTTTTCCTCTATCGATAATGGAGAGGGGGCTGACATCTTCAAAGGAAAGTAATGAGGAGCGTCCCAAATCTTCCTCGAATTTACGTTTTACTTCTTGTATGAAATGTTTATCGTATAAAAGGCAATTGATTTCATGGTTAATATATATACTTCTCATATCGAAATTAGCAGTTCCGATATCACAAGTATGATCGTCTACTATAATAATTTTTGCGTGGAAAAATCCTTGCTGAAAAGCGTAAATATTACAACCAGCTTGTATTAACTTTCGGCAATATGGGAATTTTGCTTCTCGAACGAGGGCGTGATCAGCCTTTTGTGGAACGAGAATAGTTATTTGAACCCCACGTTTTCGCGCTTTTAATAATGCATTCATAATTTTTTTTCCAGGAATAAAATATGGTGTACCGATAAAGAGTTCTTTTTTCGCGCTTTCGATCAAATGTAAAAATGTATTTTGTAAATAGGCACCATCAGTAGGGATGAAACGATGTAGAATGGTCCCTGGTTGTTGCGTAGGAAAATAAAGAGATGAATCTAATAAATTTTGGTCTGTATCGTCGAGCCAATCATGTAAAAATTGTTTTTGTAAATCTTGTATTCCTTCTCCTGTAAGACGTAAATGATAATCTCGCCATAACCCTAACCTTTGATTATGCCCTAAATATTCCTCGCCAATGTTAAATCCACCAATATAACCAATTTTCCCGTCAATAACTGTAATTTTTCTATGGTTTCTTTGATTTGCAGAAAAGAAAGGAAAAGGAAATTTCACTTTATGACAAAATGAAAAAGAGACACCATGTTTTTGTAGGGAGTAAATCGCTTCTTTTGATAAATAATGACTTCCAAACCGGTCGAGTAAAAGTCTTACTTCAATTCCTTCTTGTGCTTTATCGATAAGTAACTTTAAAAACGTACGACTTATATCATCGTTTTTTACAATAAAAAATAAAACGTGCACATGGTGTTTAGCTTGTTTTATATCAGTAAAGAGAGCATCGTATAGATCATTTCCATATGTATAAAGGCGAAAATCACTTTGACGTAAAGGGAAAGAACGAGAACGTACACGCTTTAAATGAACAATTCTCCCATATGAAAGGTCGATTGTAATCCAGAGAGCGCTGCCTAATAACAAGAGAGATAAGAAAAACATAAGTAAATTCCCTCCTTCACGGTCTTTTCACCATCAATTTTTTACAAATCAAAATTTCACTGTATCCCGCTATTTGCGGGCAGTAAGACGCCCAACTAAAGCAAAGAAGTTGGTTGGGATTCGGGCCGCCCGTAAAAGCCCGATTGGTTAGGGCTAATACTTAGTGGGGATGAATAGCTCTCCGCCGATTAAAGTTTCACTTTATAGTTTCACCGAAATAAACAGCTTTATTAAAAAATGTGTTGTTGTATAACAAAAAACTGTTGACTGAATGCTCACTCATTATATAATGGGAATAGGGGATATAATTCAGAAAATTATATATTTTCGAAGATTCTAAAAAAGAAAGAGAGCTTACAAAGAGAGGGGTAGCATAAAATGAATAGCTTACTAATCATTAATTGGCTGGCTGCCATTGCTGTTATTGCTTATGCGGGGTATTTGTTTGTATATCTTATACGAACAAGGATGGCCTACATACAATTAGGAAAAAAGATCGAATTTGACCGTCGTTTTAAAGAGCGTTGGGATCTTCTTAAGGTCAATGTTTTCGGTCAGAAAAAGCTGCTGAAAGATAAAAAGAGCGGCATCATTCACGTTATGTTCTTTTACGGATTTATTCTTGTCCAATTTGGAGCAATTGACTTCGTTTGGAAAGGACTTGCACCAGGATCGCATCTTCCACTTGGACCACTATACCCTGCATTTACATTCTTCCAGGAAATTGTCACACTCGTTATTTTAATTGCAGTCTTTTGGGCTTTTCATAGACGCTATGTTGAAAAGCTTGTTCGTTTGAAACGTAATTTCAAATCAGGTCTTGTTCTTATCTTTATTGGTGGCTTAATGATTTCTGTGCTACTTGGTAATGGGATGGGAATTATATGGCACGGCGAAGAGCTTTCGTGGAGTGAACCAATCGCTTCTGCAATCGCTTACGTTTTCTCGGGATTAAATGAAACCGTAGCCATTTCAGTGTTCTATTTCTCTTGGTGGGTGCATTTACTAATTTTGTTAACGTTTTTAGTTTATGTTCCACAATCAAAACATGCGCATTTAATTGCTGGACCAGTTAACGTATTTTTTGGTCGTCTTTCAAATCCAGGAAAACTTGAAAAAATCGATTTTGAAGATGAAACGCAAGAAACATTCGGTGTTGGTAAAATTGAAGACTTTAGACAAAATCAACTTATCGACTTATATTCCTGCGTCGAATGTGGTCGTTGTACAAATATGTGTCCGGCAACAGGAACAGGGAAAATGTTATCACCGATGGATTTAATTTTAAAACTTCGTGATCATTTAACTGATAAAGGAGCAGCGGTAACATCAAAAGCACCGTGGGTTCCAGTTGTTGCTTTTAATAATACACAAGGAAATCAGTTAGCGATGATGGCAGCTGGAAAAGGACAACAAGAATCAGCGGCTACAGCGCTAGCGTACGACCCAAGTTTAATCGGAGACGTTATTACAGAAGAAGAGATTTGGGCATGTACAACGTGTCGTAACTGTGAGGACCAGTGCCCAGTTATGAATGAGCATGTTGACAAAATTATTGATTTACGCCGCTATCTCGTTTTAACAGAAGGAAAAATGGACGCGGAAGCGCAGCGTGCAATGACAAACATTGAGCGTCAAGGTAATCCGTGGGGACTGAACCGTAAAGAGCGTGAAACATGGCGCCAAGGTGACGATGAAGTAACAGTTCCAACTGTAAAGGAGAAATCAAAAGCTGGCGAAGAGTTTGAATACTTATTCTGGGTTGGATCAATGGGTTCGTATGACAATCGCAGTCAGAAGATTGCGATATCATTTGCGAAGCTAATGAACGAAGCAGGCATTTCATTCGCAATTCTTGGTAATAAGGAAAAGAACTCTGGTGATACACCGCGCCGCCTTGGAAATGAATTTGTATTCCAGGAAATGGCGACAAAAAATATTGAAGAATTTGAAAAAGCAGGAGTGAAGAAAATCGTTACGATCGACCCTCATGCTTATAACACTTTTAAAAATGAGTACCCGGACTTTGGCTTACAAGCAGAAGTCTATCATCATACAGAATTACTAGCCCAGTGGGTGAAGGAAGGTCGTTTAAAACCTGTCCATTCTATTGAAGAGACAGTTACGTACCATGATTCCTGTTACTTAGGAAGATACAACGAAGTATACGAAGCGCCGCGCGATATTCTAAAAGCAATTCCAGGTGTAAACCTTGTAGAAATGGCGCGTAACCGTGAAACGGGAATGTGCTGTGGTGCGGGTGGCGGCCTAATGTGGATGGAAGAAACGACAGGTTCTCGTATTAACGTTGCTCGTACAGAACAAGCGCTAGCTGTACAGCCGTCAATTATCGGTACAGGATGCCCGTATTGCTTAACGATGATTAGTGATGGCACGAAAGCGAAAGAAGTTGAAGAAACAGTTCAAACTTTGGACGTAACAGAGATTTTAGAACGCTCAGTTATCGGACAGAAGAAAGAAGCAATGTAGTTTGTAGGAATGCATTCAAAATTAGAAAGAGGTGCAATAATTGCACCTCTTCTAGGCGCAAGGATACCGAGCGAGCGCTCGGTGCTAAAAAAAGAAATGGGGGAAAGAAACATGAGTAAAACAGTTATTTTAAGTGCTGCAAGAACACCGGTTGGAAAATTTGGAGGAACTTTAAAAGACGTGAAAGCAACAGAGCTTGGAGGAATCGCAATTAAGGCAGCGCTTGAAAGGGCGAATGTTTCCGCTAGTGATGTTGAAGAAGTTATATTTGGAACGGTTATCCAAGGAGGGCAAGGACAAATTCCATCACGCCAAGCAGCAAGAGCGGCCGGCATTCCTTGGGAAGTACAGACAGAAACAATAAATAAAGTTTGTGCATCAGGGCTTCGCGCAGTTACGTTAGCAGATCAAATTATTCGTACTGGTGATCAATCACTGATTGTAGCTGGTGGAATGGAATCGATGAGTAACAGCCCTTACATTTTACGAGGCGCAAGATGGGGATACAGAATGGGTAACAACGAAGTTATCGATTTAAACGTTGCAGACGGTTTAACATGCGCATTTTCAGGTATACACATGGGTGTTTATGGCGGAGAAGTTGCGAAGGAAGATGGAATCTCTCGCGAAGCACAAGATGAATGGGCATATCGTAGCCATCAACGTGCGGTTTCGGCACATAAAGAAGGGCGTTTTGAAGAGGAGATTGTACCAGTAACAATTCAGCAAAGAAAAGGCGATCCTATCGTCGTGGCTAAGGATGAGGCACCACGCGCGGATACAACGATTGAAAAATTAGCGAAATTAAAGCCTGTATTTGATAAGACGTCAGCGGTGACAGCAGGTAATGCTCCGGGACTAAATGATGGCGGTGCTGCACTTGTATTAATGAGCGAGGACAGAGCGAAGCAAGAAGGAAGAAAACCATTAGCGACAATTTTGGCGCATACGGCGATTGCGGTAGAATCGAAGGATTTCCCAAGAACGCCAGGTTATGCAATTAATGAATTGCTGAAAAAGACAGGTAAGACAATTGAAGACATAGATCTATTTGAAATCAATGAGGCATTTGCGGCTGTAGCAATTGCAAGTACAGAAATCGCAGGGATCGATCCGGAAAAATTGAATGTAAATGGCGGTGCTGTAGCAATGGGGCATCCAATTGGAGCGAGCGGAGCACGTATTATCGTTACACTTATCCATGCACTGAAGCAGCGCGGCGGCGGAATTGGAATTGCTTCTATTTGTAGCGGTGGCGGTCAAGGTGATGCAGTGATGATTGAAGTTCACTAATTAAGATTAGAAGATATATAGTTTATTAACAATTAAGGGGGAAGAAAAAATGAGTGTACAAAAGATTGTTGTAATCGGTGCAGGGCAAATGGGTTCAGGTATCGCACAAGTGTGTGCAATGGCAGGCTATGATGTGAAAGTGCAAGATTTAAAGCAAGAGCAATTAGATAGAGGGCTAGCTGTTATTTCAAAAAATTTAGCCCGCCAAGTAGAAAAAGGCCGTATGAAGGAAGAAGAGAAAGATGCGACTTTAAATCGTCTTACATGGACGCTCGATTTAAATAGTGTCAAAGAAGCTGATCTTATTATTGAAGCAGCTGTTGAAAAAATGGATATTAAAAAGAAAATTTTTGCGAATTTAGATGAAATCGCTCCAGAACACGCAATTTTAGCGACGAATACGTCATCGTTACCAATTACGGAAATTGCAGCGGTAACGAAACGTCCTGAGAAAGTAATCGGCATGCACTTTATGAATCCGGTTCCAGTTATGAAACTCGTTGAAATTATTCGTGGTTTAGCTACAGATGATGCAGTGTACGAAACGATTGAGGATATTACGAAAAAAATCGGGAAAGTGCCAGTTGAAGTAAATGATTTCCCAGGGTTTGTATCGAACCGTATTTTATTACCGATGATTAACGAAGCGATTTATACGTTATACGAAGGAGTAGCGACGAAGGAAGCGATTGATGACGTAATGAAGCTTGGTATGAACCATCCGATGGGACCACTTACGTTAGCTGACTTTATCGGTTTAGATACGTGTTTATACATTATGGAAGTGTTGCATGAAGGATTAGGAGATAGTAAATATCGCCCATGTCCATTATTACGTAAGTATGTGAATGCAGGATGGTTAGGACGTAAAACGGGTCGTGGTTTCTACGTTTACGAATAAAGGCCTCCCTTTATTGAAGTAGTGGTCTTACCAGATTGTTAAAAAGATATATAGCAAACGGAGGCGAAGTACATGAATTTTCACTTTACTGAAGAGCAACAAATGATGAGGAAAATGGTTCGAGATTTTGCGCAGAAGGAAATAGCTCCCTTTGTTCCTAGTATGGAACAAGGGGTGTTCCCGAAAGAGATTTTGCAAAAGATGGGTGAGCTTGGACTAATGGGTATTCCAGCGCCTGCAAAATATGGTGGGGCAGAAATGGATTTTATTTCTTACATTCTAGCAATTGAGGAAATTTCAAAGGTAAGTGCAACGGTTGGTGTAATTTTAGCTGTACATACGTCAGTTGGAATGAATCCGATTTTATACTTCGGAACAGAAGAACAGAAGCAGAAATATGTTTCTAAACTGGCGACTGGTGAATATTTAGGCGCATTTGCTCTAACAGAACCGAATGCAGGATCAGATGCAGGTAGTTTGAAATCAAGAGCTGTAAAAAAGGGCGATCACTACATCATTAATGGATCGAAAGTCTTTATTACAAATGGTGGTGAAGCAAGTACATATATCGTCTTCGCGTCTACAAATCCAGAGGCGGGGAAAAGTGGTATTTCAGCATTTATAGTAGAGAAAGATACACCAGGCTTAATCATTGGAAAAGATGAGCATAAGATGGGTCTTCTTGGTTCTCGTACAGTGCAACTTACGTTTGAAGATATGAAAGTGCCGGCCGAGAATTTACTTGGTGAAGAAGGACAAGGATTTAAGGTGGCAATGGCGAATTTAGATGTTGGGCGAATTGGAATCGGAGCGCAAGCATTAGGAATCGCGGAAGCGGCGCTTGCATGTGCGATTGATTATGCGAAAGAGCGTGAGCAATTCGGAAAGCCAATTGCGGCGCAGCAAGGACTCGGATTCAAACTTGCAGATATGGCAACAAGTGTAGAAGCATCGCGATTACTTGTATACAGAGCAGCATCGCTAAGAGCACAAGGATTACCATGCGGTAAAGAGGCTTCTATTGCGAAATTATTTGCTTCTAAGACGGCTGTTGAAGTTGCGATTGAAGCGGTGCAAGTATTTGGTGGTTATGGTTATACGAAAGATTATCCAGTCGAAAGATTTTTCCGTGATGCGAAGATCACGCAAATATATGAAGGAACGAGCGAAATACAAAAGCTTGTAATTAGTCGAGCTTTATAAAAAGGCAGAGGGGGAGACGGGAATGCATTTTAAATTATCAGAAGAACATGAAATGATAAGAAAAATGGTTCGGGATTTTGCAAGGAATGAAGTAGCACCGACAGCAGCTGAACGTGATGAGGAAGAAAGGTTTGATCGCGCTTTATTTGATCAAATGGCAGAGCTTGGTTTAACCGGTATTCCGTGGCCTGAAGAATACGGTGGAATTGGAAGCGATTACTTGGCGTATGTAATTGCCGTTGAAGAATTATCCCGCGTTTGTGCTTCTACAGGTGTAACGTTGTCTGCACATACTTCACTTGCTGGATGGCCAATTTTTAAATTTGGAACGGAAGAGCAAAAACAAAAGTTTTTGCGCCCAATGGCTGAAGGGAAGAAAATTGGTGCATATGGCTTAACAGAACCAAGCTCTGGATCAGATGCTGGTGGAATGAGGACGACTGCAAAACGAGATGGAGACCATTACATTTTAAATGGTTCGAAAATTTTTATTACAAATGGCGGCATCGCTGATATTTATGTTGTTTTTGCATTAACAGATCCTGATTCGAAGCAGCGCGGCACGAGTGCATTTATTGTGGAGAGTGATACGCTAGGATTTTCGGTTGGGAAGAAGGAAAGTAAGCTAGGGATTCGTTCTTCGCCAACAACTGAAATTATATTTGAAGACTGCCGTATTCCTGTAGAGAATTTACTAGGGGAAGAGGGCCAAGGATTTAAAGTTGCGATGCAGACATTAGATGGCGGCCGTAATGGTATTGCGGCACAAGCAGTCGGTATTGCACAATCCGCTTTAGATGCTTCTGTAGAATATGCAAGAGAACGTCATCAGTTTGGGAAGCCAATTGCGGCGCAACAAGGAATTGGCTTTAAACTTGCGGATATGGCAACGGATGTAGAGGCAGCGCGTCTTTTAACATATCAAGCGGCTTGGCTTGAATCTGAAGGGCTTCCGTATGGGAAAGAGTCAGCGATGTCAAAAGTATTTGCAGGTGATACAGCGATGAAGGTAACGACTGAAGCGGTACAAGTATTTGGTGGTTATGGTTATACGAAAGATTATCCAGTAGAGCGTTATATGCGCGATGCAAAGATTACACAAATATATGAGGGAACACAAGAGATTCAAAGGCTTGTAATTTCTCGTATGTTAACGAAGTAGGAACGAAAGCGTAGGTATTTTCCTACGCTTTTTACTTCCAAAAATAATAGAGAGAGGTGAAGGGATGGTTAAACATAATGTACATGCGTCAGTGAAAGATGAAAAATTAGTTGCGTTAAGACGTGAACAAATGATTAAAGGTGCGGTGCAGCTGTTTAAGCAAAAAGGATTCCCACGTACAACAACGAGAGAAATTGCGAAAGCGGCTGGATTTAGTATCGGAACACTTTATGAGTATATTCGCACAAAAGATGATGTATTATATTTAGTTTGTGATAGTATTTATGAACATGTAAAAGAGCGGTTAGAGGAAGTAGTGTGTACAGAGAAGGGAAGTATAGAAAGCTTAAAGATAGCGATAATGAATTATTTTAAAGTGATGGATGAATTGCAAGAAGAAGTATTAATTATGTATCAAGAGGTACGTTTTTTACCGAAAGAATCACTCCCATATGTATTAGAAAAAGAGTTTCAAATGGTCGGGATGTTTGAGGATATTTTAGAGCAGTGTACGGAAAATGGGACATTTACACTAAATAAAAAGGAAATACAGCTTCTTGCACATAATATTTTCATACAAGGACAAATGTGGGGATTTAGACGTTGGGCCCTGCAAAAACTGTATACTCTCGAAGAATATACAGAAATGCAAATTAGGTATGTACTGCAAGGAGCACATATGTCTCCGAAATAAAGAATGGACAAATTATAATTTTATTGCCCGTAAATAGCGGGATAAAAGTTTCCCGTTTTTTTTGTAGCATATTTGTGCGACTTTTGTTTATAATGAATAGTATGGATTTTTTTAAGCAGACCGTTATATATAAGCTTATATTTGAAGAAAGGAAGTGCCGCATAAGTGGGTTTTAAGCAATATTCACCAGAAGAGCTAAAAGAATGTTCAATGATTGAAGTTGTACATAGTGTTTTAGGGAATAAAAGACAAGCAACGACATTCAACGAGTTGGTTCAAGAAATCGCTCAAGTGCTGGGACTATCTCAAGGGCAAGTTAATACGAAACTCGCACAATTTTATACAGATTTAAACATCGATGGACGTTTCATTAATTTAGGAGAAAATCGTTGGGGGCTACGTAGCTGGTACCCATATGAGCAAATTGATGAAGAAATTCTGCCTCAGCCAAAACCGAAGAAGAAACGCAAAGTTGAAGAAGACGGTTTTGACGACTACATTGAAGAAGATGATGTAGAAGAAGAAGCAGAAGAAGTAGAAGAAGATGTAGTAGATTTGGACAAAGTTCTTGAAGACGAAGACGCAGACGATGAAGATGATGATCTTGATGATTTAGAAGAAGATAATGAAGACTTCGCAGAAGAAGAACTTGAGTATGATGAAACTGAAGAAGAAGAAGAGGAAGAGCGGTAGTTCTTGACTTTTCATTATCGTCCATGTAGAATCATTTTTGGGCTCTTTAAAAAAAGACGATAATACTTTTAAAGTGTAAATATAAAAGAAAATTGCTCCCTACTTATTACTTTATGTGATGAGGGGAGCAATTTTCTTTTTTGTTTTTTGTTTAGAAAATAAAAAGAGCCTAACAATAAGATAGATACAGTGTTATCTACATACGTTGCGCTTTGCAACGGTGATTATATAACAACGAAGTAGAAGGGAGTATTTTCATGACTAAGTATATTTTTGTAACAGGCGGTGTAGTATCGTCTTTAGGTAAAGGTATTACAGCAGCATCTCTTGGAAGACTTTTAAAGAATCGTGGTTTAAACGTAACTATTCAAAAGTTTGATCCATACATTAACGTAGACCCAGGGACTATGAGCCCATACCAACACGGTGAGGTATTCGTAACAGATGATGGTGCAGAAACGGACTTAGACCTAGGTCACTATGAGCGTTTTATCGACATCAACTTAAACAAATACAGCAACGTAACAACAGGTAAAATTTACTCTTCAGTTCTTCAAAAAGAGCGTCGTGGTGAATATTTAGGAGGAACAGTTCAAGTTATTCCTCACATTACTAACGAAATTAAAGAACGTGTATATCGTTCTGGTCGCGAAACAAATGCCGACGTTGTTATTACAGAAATCGGTGGAACTGTTGGTGATATCGAGTCTTTACCATTCTTAGAAGCAATTCGTCAAATTAAGAGCGACATCGGTCGTGACAATGTAATGTACATTCACTGTACGTTAATCCCGTACTTAAAAGCAGCGGGTGAAATGAAAACAAAACCAACGCAACATAGCGTTAAAGAGCTTCGCAGCTTAGGTATTCAACCAAATATTATCGTTGTTCGTACAGAACTACCTGTTTCTCAGGACATGAAAGACAAGCTTGCATTATTCTGTGACATCGATACAAAAGCAGTTATCGAAGCACGCGATGCAGATACTTTATATGCGGTTCCATTATCTCTTCAAGAACAAAACATGGACCAAATCGTTTGTGATCACTTGAAGTTAGACAATCCAGCTGCAGATATGACAGATTGGACTGCGCTAGTTAATAAAGTACGTAACCTTTCTAAGAAAACAAAAATCGCTCTTGTTGGTAAATACGTAGAGCTTCAAGATGCATATATTTCTGTTGTAGAAGCGCTTCGTCATGCAGGTTATTCATTCGACACAGATGTAGAAGTAAAATGGGTAAATGCTGAGCACGTAACAGCAGAGAACGTAAAAGAATTAGTTGGCGACACAGATGGTATCCTTGTACCAGGTGGCTTCGGCGATCGTGGTGTAGAAGGTAAAATCGTTGCAATTCAATATGCTCGTGAAAACAAAGTTCCATTCTTAGGAATTTGCCTAGGTATGCAACTTGCATCAATCGAATTTGCACGTAACGTATTAGGATTAGAAGGAGCTAACTCTTCTGAAATTAATCCTGACACACCTTATGCAATTATCGATTTATTACCAGAACAAAAAGATGTAGAAGATTTAGGTGGTACACTTCGTCTTGGTCTATATCCATGTAAGCTTGCTGAAGAAACAAATGCTTACAATGCTTACAATGAGCCGGTTGTATATGAGCGTCATCGTCATCGTTATGAGTTCAACAATCAATTCCGTCCAGATATGGAAAAAGCAGGATTTGTATTCTCTGGTACAAGCCCAGACGGTCGTCTAGTGGAAATTATTGAATTACAAGATCACCCTTGGTTCGTGGCAGCACAGTTCCATCCAGAACTTGTATCTCGTCCAAACCGTCCACAACCATTGTTCCATGACTTCGTAAGTGCTTCTATTACGAATAAAGAGAGCAAGTAATAAAAAAAGCGCCTGAAATAGGGCGCTTTTTTTAATATTCGTTTAACATTTCATCAATTGTAAATTTCAATCCGTGATAAGCAAATAAAGCTATAATTAAACTTGGGAACCCATAGCGGTTACCTTCATCATCTGGAATAAGACCTTTTAACAGCTTTGTATCAATATGTACATCTGTATATTGTTCCAGTGATTCAAGACCTTCTTGAATAGCCGAGATTCCAACGATAGATTGGCCTTCTTCATGAAGTTTTTTCGCGGTTTTTATAATTTCTTCATCTGTCGAAAAACGACTAATAAGAAGTACGCGGTCCGCAGAAGTCACTGCCGCCGGTTCACCGTTTTCTATTAAACGTTTTGCTTGTTTCATTGGTTCGGCGCCAAATAATGCTTCTGAAACAATACCTTCCATTTCGTTTGTACCATGCAAGTAAATGAAGCCGTCGCCAACTAACGCCTGGGCAAGTAGACGAGCGCTATCTTCTATATTCAATTCCTCTTTTTGAGAAATTCGAGAGAAATATCCACTTAATTGAGTCGAGAAAATTTTTAACATGTTGTTGCTCCTTTCTTTCGTGTTAGCTGGTTCTCATTATAGCTTATTTTTTTTGGAAAGGGGAAATAGTAGGGTGGCATAACAAAATAGGAAACGGTAAAATAAGAAAGAATAGGAAGGGATTTGGCAAAGAGTAGCGAAAATAAACCGATAAGATATAAGAAGCTTTAAATCTTGTACTTACACAGAAAGGTTGGGAGTTATGGAAGGGAAAATTTTAATCGTTGATGATCAATATGGCATTCGTGTTTTATTGCATGAAGTGTTCCAAAAAGAAGGTTATCAGACGTTCCAAGCAGCGAATGGATTTCAAGCTTTAGATATCGTGAAAAAAGATAATCCGGATTTAGTAGTGTTAGATATGAAAATCCCAGGTATGGATGGTATAGAGATTTTAAAACATGTAAAAGAAATTGATGAGAGTATTAAAGTGATTTTAATGACTGCTTATGGAGAATTGGATATGATTCAAGAAGCGAAAGATTTAGGAGCTTTAATGCACTTTGCTAAACCGTTTGATATTGATGAGATTCGTCAAGCAGTGAGAGATCAGCTTGCTGTAGAGGCGTAAAAAATGAATTTTTTATAAAAAATATGGAAAAAAGCGTTTACATGGACTATTGAGCAGGTGAATACAGTTGAGTTTTTGAGTACAAGTTGTTATCCTATTGAGTGTAGAAAGAAGTCCGGTATGTAAATATACATATTTTACCTTATTCTGGTCATACTACCAGCGATAAGAATTTATCGGATACAAAAAACGTTTTTTAGGAGGATTCACCATGCCTTTAGTTTCTATGAAAGAAATGCTAAACACAGCACTAGAAGGAAAATACGCAGTTGGTCAATTCAACATGAACAACTTAGAGTGGACTCAAGCTATCTTAGCTGCTGCGGAAGAAGAAAAATCTCCTGTAATCTTAGGTGTATCTGAGGGTGCAGCTCGTCATATGACTGGTTTCAAAACAGTTGTAGCTATGGTTAAAGCTTTAATCGAAGAAATGAACATTTCTGTTCCTGTAGCGATTCACCTTGACCATGGTTCAAGCTTCGAAAAATGTAAAGAAGCAATTGATGCAGGTTTCACATCTGTAATGATCGACGCTTCTCACCACCCATTCGATGAAAACGTTGAAACTACTAAAAAAGTGGTAGAATACGCACACGCTCGTAACGTATCTGTTGAAGCTGAGCTTGGAACAGTTGGCGGACAAGAAGACGACATCATCGCTGAAGGCGTAATTTACGCTGATCCAGCAGAGTGTAAGCACCTTGTTGAAGCAACAGGTATCGATTGCCTAGCTCCAGCTTTAGGTTCTGTACACGGTCCTTACAAAGGTGAGCCTAACTTAGGATTCGCTGAAATGGAACAAGTTCGCGACTTCACTGGCGTACCTTTAGTATTACACGGTGGTACTGGTATCCCAACTGCTGATATCGTAAAAGCTATTTCTTTAGGTACTTCAAAAATTAACGTAAACACTGAGAACCAAATTGAGTTTACAAAAGCTGTTCGTGAAGCATTAAACAAAGACCAAGAAGTTTACGATCCTCGTAAATATATTGGACCTGGCCGCGACGCTATCAAAGCAACTGTTGCTGGTAAAATGCGTGAGTTCGGTTCTAACGGTAAAGCGTAAGAATAAAATTCCGTTTTGGAAACCGTCTAGTCTTTTAGACGGTTTCCTTTCGTTGTATAATGAAAGCGCGAACAAGTCTAAAGATTTTATAAAGTGAATTTTTGGTTTGCGAATATAGAAAATAATGTGCATAGTCCTATTAATAAATGTGGTAAGTATCTGAATTGAGTAATTTGATTCGATGAATAGTTAATCTTCATCTATTTGTATAGCAGGGGAGCTACAGGTGATGGTTTTCTACTTATTGAGTTTCAGGATGGAAAGAGTGATTGAGATTCTTAAGGGGGAATCTTCTACTTCTTATAAAGAAGTAGAAGATAAATACATTCACAAGAAGGGAGCTCAATATGGAAAAGTTGCTAATTGAAGGCGGAAGAGCTTTAAATGGAACGATTCGTGTGAGTGGTGCAAAGAACAGTGCTGTTGCACTAATTCCAGCGACAATTTTAGCAGATACTCCAGTAACTATTGGCGGTGTTCCTAATATTTCGGACGTGAAAATGTTAGGAGACTTACTAGAGGAAATTGGAGGGAAAGTAACTTATGGGCAGGAAGAAGAGATGGTAGTCGATCCTTCTAACATGGTTGCGATGCCTTTACCAAATGGAAAAGTGAAAAAATTGCGCGCCTCTTATTATTTAATGGGTGCAATGCTTGGCCGTTTTAAAAAAGCTGTTATTGGGCTTCCAGGTGGATGTCATTTAGGGCCACGACCGATTGATCAGCATATTAAAGGGTTTGAAGCGTTAGGGGCATATGTTACAAATGAACAAGGTGCCATTTATTTAAGAGCAGACGAACTACGTGGGGCACGTATTTATTTAGATGTTGTTAGTGTAGGAGCTACGATTAATATTATGCTAGCGGCTGTACGAGCGAAAGGTAGAACTGTTATTGAAAATGCAGCGAAAGAACCAGAGATTATTGATGTAGCTACATTGTTAACGAGTATGGGCGCACGTATTAAAGGTGCTGGTACAGATGTAATCCGAATTGATGGTGTGGATTCACTGCACGGTTGTCACCACACTATTATTCCAGACCGTATTGAAGCTGGTACGTATATGATTTTAGGAGCAGCGTCAGGAGGAGAAGTAACAGTTGATAATGTTATTCCTCAGCATTTAGAGTCCGTTACGGCGAAGCTAAGAGAAGCTGGTGTTCAAGTTGAAACGAACGATGACCAAATTACAGTGAACGGCAATAGAAGGTTAAAAGTAGTTGATATAAAAACGCTTGTATATCCAGGGTTTCCAACAGATTTACAACAGCCGTTTACAACGCTTTTAACAAAAGCGCATGGAACAGGAGTTGTAACCGATACAATTTACAGCGCACGTTTCAAGCATATTGACGAATTGCGCCGTATGAACGCGCAAATTAAAGTAGAAGGCCGTTCAGCAATTGTGACTGGACCTGTTTTATTACAAGGTGCGAAGGTGAAAGCGAGTGACTTACGAGCTGGTGCGTCCCTTGTTATTGCGGGTTTAATGGCGGATGGCATTACAGAAGTGACGGGACTTGATCATATTGATCGAGGTTACGAAAATATAGTAGACAAGCTTAAAGGGCTTGGTGCAAACATTTGGCGAGAACAAATGACAAAGCAAGAAATTGAAGAAATGAAGAATGCATAAAGTGAAACTTTAATCAGTATGGGGTATCCCACGCTGATTATTAACCCTCACCAATCGGGATAAGGTGGTGATACTTCCGTTAATGGGGAGCGAAGAATCACTACTAACGGAAGTACACTTTATAGAAAAACAAGGTTCACAAAATACGGCAGAAATATAAAGATTTAAAGGAGAGGGATTATCGTGGAAAGAAGTTTATCTATGGAGTTAGTACGTGTAACAGAGGCTGCAGCATTATCATCAGCGCGTTGGATGGGGCGCGGAAAAAAAGATGAGGCAGATGGTGCAGCAACATCAGCTATGCGTGATGTATTTGATACAATTCCGATGAAAGGTACAGTTGTAATTGGCGAAGGTGAAATGGATGAAGCGCCAATGCTATATATCGGAGAGAAGTTGGGTACAGGATATGGACCACGCGTAGACGTTGCAGTTGATCCTTTAGAAGGGACAAATATCGTAGCAGCTGGCGGATGGAATGCGCTTGCTGTTATTGCAATTGCAGATCACGGCAATTTGTTACATGCTCCTGACATGTACATGGATAAAATAGCGGTTGGTCCAGAAGCAGTTGGTGCAGTTGATATTGACGCACCTATTATCGACAACTTACGTGCAGTGGCGAAAGCGAAAAATAAAGATATCGAAGATGTTGTAGCGACAGTTTTAAACCGTCCACGTCATCAAGCAATTATCGAAGAAATTCGTAAAGCTGGTGCTCGTATTAAATTAATTAACGATGGAGATGTAGCTGGAGCAATCAATACAGCATTTGACCGTACTGGTGTAGATATTCTATTCGGTTCTGGTGGAGCACCTGAAGGTGTATTAGCTGCGGTCGCATTAAAATGCTTAGGTGGAGAAATTCACGGGAAGCTCTTACCTCAAAACGAAGCTGAACTAGCTCGTTGTAAAAGAATGGGTATTGAAGATATCAATCGTATCCTTCGTATGGAAGACTTAGTAAAAGGTGACGATGCAATCTTTGCAGCAACAGGTGTAACAGACGGAGAACTATTACGAGGCGTTCAATTTAAAGGTAGCGTCGGAACAACACAATCACTTGTTATGCGTGCAAAATCAGGCACAGTACGCTTCGTAGACGGCCGCCATAGCTTAAATAAAAAACCGAATTTGGTTATTAAATAAAAAGTGCAAGCGGCTTGTTCAGAATCGCAGGGCATTGGAACTCTCGACCTTGAAGCGTTTTTTGCTTCGAGTGAGAGAGTGAAATGCCCGGAGATTCTAGCCGCTGGAACTGGATTAAATAAAAAGCGTAAGCAGCTCGTTCAGAATGGGAGGGGGATGGAGCTTCTGACGTAGAGGCGCTTTTTGCCTCGCAGGAAGAAGTGAAGCCACCGACCATTCTAGCTGCTGAAGCTGGATTAAATACAAGCAGAAATACCTTATCTATTCTGCCTTAAAATCAGGTGAGTAGAAAAAAGAAAGAAATATGAAAAGGCGAAGACAAATTTTCTTGTCTTCGCTTCTTGTATTTGTGTTTCAACGTATTGATTAAAACTAGATAAAAGGGTTACAATAGTGAATATTATCCTACTTGAACTTATTGCCTTTCATTATTATTTATTTGCCTTCCGTATTTTTCCCTTTACCCATGTGAAAAGAGAATAAAGTTAAAGTGTGGTGTCTGAATGAATTTGTCAATTGCAGCATTAGAAAACATGAAATTAAAAGAGTTATACGAGCTTGCGAAGGAATTTAAGATTTCGTATTACAGCAAGTTAACGAAAAAAGAGCTAATCTTCTCTATCTTAAAAGCTCGAGCAGAAAAAGAAGGTTTCTTTTTCATGGAAGGCGTATTAGAAATTATTCAATCAGAAGGATTTGGATTCTTACGTCCTATCAATTATTCTCCAAGCTCAGAAGATATTTATATCTCGGCTTCGCAAATTCGTCGTTTCGATTTACGTAATGGAGATAAGGTTTCTGGTAAAGTACGACCTCCGAAAGAAAATGAGCGCTATTTTGGATTGCTACAAGTTGAAGCTGTAAATGGAGATGATCCAGACTCAGCAAAAGAGCGTGTACATTTCCCTGCATTAACACCGTTATACCCAGATCGCCAAATGAAATTGGAGACGGAAACGAAAAAGTTACCGACACGCATCATGGATTTAATCGCACCAGTTGGATTTGGACAACGTGGTTTAATTGTTGCGCCTCCAAAGGCTGGTAAAACAAGTCTGTTAAAAGAAATTGCACACAGTGTCACAACAAATCATCCGGAAGCAGAATTAATTGTACTTTTAATTGATGAGCGTCCAGAGGAAGTAACAGATATTGAACGTTCTGTTAAAGGTGATGTTGTAAGTTCTACTTTTGATGAAGTGCCAGAGAATCATATTAAAGTAGCTGAGCTTGTATTAGAGCGTGCAATGCGTCTTGTAGAACATAAAAGGGACGTTGTTATTTTAATGGATAGTATTACCCGTTTAGCGCGTGCTTACAACCTTGTTATTCCGCCAAGTGGTAGAACCTTATCGGGTGGTATTGATCCTGCTGCTTTTCATAGACCGAAGCGTTTCTTTGGGGCTGCGCGTAATATCGAAGAGGGCGGTAGCCTAACGATTTTAGCAACAGCGCTTGTTGATACAGGGTCTCGTATGGATGATGTAATTTACGAGGAGTTTAAAGGAACTGGAAATATGGAACTTCACTTAGATCGCTCATTAGCTGAGCGCCGTATCTTCCCAGCGATTGATATTCGTCGCTCTGGTACGCGTAAAGAAGACCTATTAATTCCGAAAGAACATTTAGACAAGCTGTGGGGTATTCGTAAAACAATGCGTGATACACCAGACTTTGTTGAAGGCTTCTTACGTAAACTTCGTCAAACAAAGACAAATGAAGAATTTTTACAAAACATTGTTGCAGACTCAAAAAGGTATGTAACCACTAAGTAAAGGGAAAAGATGGGGACTCGCTTATTTCGTAGTAAGCGAGTTTTTTATGTTTTTAAGGGAATATTAGAGAGAGTAATATATGGAAAAATTTGTTTTTTGAGATGAAAATCATATTTGGATTGAGAGCTTGAAGTGCCCTACGATTCTGGGCCAGCCGCTTGCGCTTTAAGGTGTATCTAGTTCCATCTCCAGCGGCTAGAATGGTCGGTGGCTTCGCGTCTTCCTACGAGGCAAAAAGCGCCTCTACGTCAGAAGCTCCATCCCCCTCTCATTCTGAACGAGCCGCTTGTGCTTTTAGGTATATCCATCTCCAGCGGCAAGAATCTCCGGTCATTTCGCTCTCTCGGTCGAAGCAAAAAGCGCTTCTTGGTCGAGAGCTTGAAGTGACCTGGATTCTGAACGAGCCGCTTGTGCTTTTAATTTTTAAAAAGACAAAAACAGGTAGTTGCAAAATGGAGTTAGCCTTGTTATAATTTCATCATATGTGTTTCATCAATATAGTTGTGTAAGCAGCTGAAGATGAAAAACTCTGTTTCGAAAATGATTCAGGGCGGAAGGAGATGAAAAGAATGAAAGCAGGAATCCATCCAAATTACAATAAAGTTGTATTTATGGACACGAACACTGGCTTCAAATTCTTAAGCGGGTCTACAAAAGGCTCTAGCGAAACTGTTGAGTGGGAAGATGGTAACACTTATCCATTACTAAAAATTGAGATCAGTTCTGATTCTCACCCATTCTACACTGGACGTCAGAAGTTTGCTACTGCAGACGGACGTGTTGACCGCTTCAATAAGAAATACGGTATTAAGTAATAAAGAACATAAAACAGGCAAGTGTATGTATTCGCTTGTCTGTTTTTTTTGCGAAAATATTAAACCTTTGCCCTACTTTGGATTAGGAAAGTAGATGAAAGGAGAGCTCAATGTACTTAATGAATCAAAATGGTTGGATTGAAGTGATTTGCGGGAGTATGTTTTCTGGAAAATCAGAAGAGCTCATCCGCCGTATACGCCGTACACAATTTGCGAAACAACATGCAATTGTATTTAAACCATGTATTGATAATCGTTATAGTGAAGAAGATGTTGTATCACATAATGGATTAAAGGTTAAAGCAGTTCCTGTTTCAGCTTCAAAAGATATATTTAACCATGTAACAGAAGAAATGGATGTTATTGCAATCGATGAGGTACAATTTTTTGATGGGGACATTGTGGAAGTGGTGCAAGTATTGGCAAATCGTGGCTATCGTGTCATTGTAGCTGGATTAGACCAAGATTTCCGTGGTCTACCATTTGGACAAGTTCCTCAGCTGATGGCGATTGCTGAACATGTAACTAAATTGCAGGCAGTTTGTTCTGAATGTGGATCTCCTGCAAGTCGTACGCAACGTTTAATTGATGGAGAACCAGCGGCATTTGATGATCCAATTATTTTAGTTGGGGCTTCAGAATCGTACGAACCACGTTGTCGTCATTGTCATGCAGTACCTACAAAACAAAGATAAATTAAACTCGCTATGTAGAGCGGGTTTTTTTCGAAAATAGATGAAGATTGGTGGCAAGAATCTCCGGCCATTTCACTCTCTCGCTCGAAGCAAAAGCGCTTCAAGGTCGAGAGTTCCAATGTCCTGCGATTCTGAACAAGCCACCTGCGCTTTTAAATATTATCTAGCTCCAGCGGCAAGAATCTCCGGCCATTTCACTCTCTCGCTCGAAGCAAAAAGCGCTTCAAGGTCGAGAGTTCCAATGTCCTGCGATTCTGAACAAGCCGCTTACGCTTTTAAATATAATTTGCGTTTTTTTGATTAAGTACCATATACTATTTGTATTAGATACTAGGATGTAGAGGTGAATGGTGTGTTAGATCGTTTGCAAGCTGTAGAAAATCGTTATGAGAAGTTGAATGAATTGTTAAGTGACCCAGAGGTTATTAGCGATACAAATAAGCTTCGTGAGTATTCAAAAGAGCAATCTGATATTCAGGACACGGTAGAGGTGTACCGTGAGTATAAAGATGTTCGTGAGCAATTACGAGATGCAAAAGCAATGTTAGAAGATAAGTTAGACGCTGATATGCGTGATATGGTAAAAGAAGAGGTTTCTGAATTAGAAGGACAAGAGAAAACATTATCAGAACGTCTGAAAATTTTACTTGTTCCAAAAGACCCTAATGATGATAAAAACGTTATCGTTGAGGTTCGTGGCGCTGCTGGTGGTGACGAGGCAGCTTTATTTGCTGGTGATTTATATCGTATGTATAGCCGTTATGCTGAGGTACAAGGTTGGAAAACTGAAATTATCGAAGCGAGCTATACAGAGTTAGGTGGATATAAAGAGATTATCTTTATGATTAATGGTAAAGGTGCTTTCGCGAAGCTGAAATTCGAGAATGGTGCTCACCGTGTACAACGTGTTCCTGAAACGGAATCTGGTGGACGTATTCATACATCTACAGCAACTGTAGCTGTACTACCAGAGGCAGAAGAAGTAGAAATTAATATTCATGAAAAAGATGTTCGTGTTGATACGTTTGCTTCTAGTGGCCCTGGTGGACAAAGCGTTAATACAACGATGTCAGCGGTACGTTTAACACATTTACCGACTGGTGTAGTTGTATCTTGTCAGGATGAGAAATCACAAATTAAGAATAAAGAAAAAGCGATGAAAGTATTACGCGCACGTGTTTATGATAAATTTAGACAAGAAGCGCAAGCTGAGTATGATCAAAACCGTAAACAAGCTGTTGGTACGGGAGATCGTTCAGAGCGTATTCGTACGTATAACTTCCCGCAAAACCGTGTTACAGACCATCGAATCGGTTTAACGATTCAAAAGCTAGATCAAATCCTACAAGGTAAGTTAGATGATTTCATCAATGCCTTAGTGATGGAAGATCAGGCGCAAAAGATGGAGGCAGCTGAGTAATGCGTGTCTATGAAGCCCTGAAATGGGCTTCTTCTTTTTTACAGGAAAATGGACGAGATGAAAATGCGGGAGAAATTGTCCTTTGTCATGTATTAAAGACAAACAGAACCGGAATGCTCATGAATATGCGTGAAGAAATAACTGCGGAACAAGAGAAAAGTTTTGCAGAATTTATCCACAACCATGTAGAAGGTATTCCGATCCAATATATGCTCGGTTATGAAATGTTTTATGGCCGATCATTCTTTGTAAATGAAGAGGTATTGATACCAAGACCGGAAACAGAGGAACTTATAGTTGGAGTGCTAGAGAGAATTGAGCGCCATTTCGGTAATGAGGAGCTTCACATAGCGGATATTGGAACAGGTAGTGGAGCGATTTCTATTACGCTCGCTTTAGAAAATAAAAATCTTCATGTGTATACAGTAGATATCGCACAGGAGTCGATTGAAGTTGCAAAAGAAAATGCAAAAACTTTAGGGGCGGATGTAACTTTCTATCACGGCGATTTACTGTCTCCGTTTTATGAAACAGGTCAGAAGTTAGATGTTGTTGTTTCCAATCCTCCGTACATACCAGAGGAAGATTGGCGTGGTCTTTCTACTGTTGTGAAGGAGCATGAGCCGAAGCGTGCGCTTGTTGGTGGTGAAGATGGACTAGATTTCTATCGTCGTTTTATGGAAGAATTGCCGAATGTATTACAGAAAAAGGCGATTGTGGCGTTTGAAATTGGTGTAGGGCAAGGTGAAGATGTGAAAGCATTATTACAGCAAACTTTCCCGCGCGCTCAAGTCGAAGTTGTATTTGATATTAATGGAAAAGATCGCATGGTATTTGCAGAGATGGAGTAAGGCATAAGCCTTACTCTATTTTTTGTATGAAAAATTCGTAACTACTCAGCCATACATTTTATTTAGAATTTTGGTAAGGGGTATTATTCCAGAGAAAATACGCCTCTTATTACCTATAGATTGCTGTCATAAAGATAAAAATGGACATACACCTTGTTGCCTGTCTTTGTTTTAAAACTTTGCGCGTGGCAGGAAAAGGCCCTGACCGCTCCTATACATAGCCAGTCCCTCTCGCCAATTAAAAAAATGCTTTTCTATCGGTTTTTTATATAGATTTCGAATTTAATAGTTTAGAAAGATGAAAGTCTGTCCACACTGTTTTTAGAGGGGACGGTGGAGGAAATGAAAAAACAAGTTATTGCTTACTTTCTTTTATTATTAATTGGTGCACAGTTACTTGTGCAGTTTGGATATATGAAAGCTGATGCAAAAGGGCCTACTGTTATTCCGAAAGAGGCCGTTCGATTACGTATTTTAGCTAATAGTGATTCCGATAAAGATCAGGCATTAAAACGTAAAGTACGTGATGAAGTGAAAGTGCAAATTGATGGATGGGTAGCGGATTTAACGTCATTTGAAGAAGCTCGAAAAGTAATTCAAAATCATATTCCTGAAATTGAAAAGACAGTGGCGAATACGCTGAAAAGAGAAGGAAGTAAAGAGGCGTTTCAAGTGAAATTCGGTAAGAATGTGAAGTTTCCTACAAAGGTATATGGGAATTTTATTTATCCGGCAGGAGAATATGAAGCGGTACTTATTACAATTGGAAAAGGTGAAGGTGCAAACTGGTGGTGTGTATTATTTCCACCGATGTGTTTCTTAGATTTTTCAAGTGGTACAGCTGTAAGGAAAGAAGAACATGTTGTGAAGGCTGAATCTCCTGAGGAGGGGGAAGTTAAGGAGCAAGATGAGGAAGTAGTGGGTGTACCAGAGAAGAAAGAGGATAAAGTGAAAGAAACGAAGGTTGTAAAGCAGGAAGTCGCAAAAAAAGTAACAGATTCTGAAAAGAAAGTAGTAAAACACGAAACACAAGTAGAAGAACAGCCTGTAAAAAAAGTAGAAACAAAAACTGTGGAAAAAGTGGAGAAACCTGTGGAGCAAAAACAAGAAAAGCAAAATGAGTATGTAACAGTAGAAGAGGAAGAGAAACCAGAGGTTAAATTATTTATCGTCGAAGCTTTTACATCTTTATTCTCTAAATAGTGCTATTAATAAATCCTTCCTCA
This sequence comes from Bacillus sp. RC51, assembly GCF_044908115.1. NCBI lineage: Bacteria > Bacillati > Bacillota > Bacilli > Caryophanales > Bacillaceae > Bacillus > Bacillus sp. RC51. Next base: position 196,888 of record NZ_JBIYCW010000010.1, read on the forward strand.
TATATATCAATGAGGAGGGATTTACTATGAAGAACGTGTATTTTGCTACGAAAGCAGATGTAGAAAGATTACATTCTTTTTTCGGACAAGCTAATAAAAAAGATGATAAAATAAATGAGTTGTACGCACAATTTATGATCTTGGAAGAGGCGGGAGAAATACGAGCGGTAATTGGATATGAACAAAGTGGAGAAAATGCACTTATCCGTTCTTGTTTATTCACACCTAATGTGGATAAACAGACTTTCTTATATTTTTTCGAGATGTTTTTGCAGTATATGAAAGAAAAAGATATTCGACAATTGTACTTACTCACAAATCATCCACAATCTGTGACCATCTTTCAGTTTTTTAACTTTGTCATTATAGAGAAAGAGGAAGTGCCAGAGGAAATTCGACAGTTAGAACACTTTTGTAAAAATATAAAAGAGCTAAATGCAATAATACTAAATTGTCAGCTATTCACAAAGTTATCCACGGATTAACAAGGTTTATCCACATTTTGTGGATAAACCTTGTTTGTCTTTTGGATAAATCTCATAGTAAACTAAAAATAGACAAGTATTTCATGGTAGAAAAGGACGTGGGAAAAAATGCATACAAATATGTGGGTTGTGGATAATGTTGTGGAAAGAAAAAAATATTATCCACAATTAAAAGAAGCAGCGAGATTATTAAGAGAAAATGAAGCGGTGGCCTTCCCAACGGAAACGGTTTATGGGTTAGGAGCAAACGCAATGGATGATGAAGCGATAGCGAAAATTTTTGAAGCGAAAGGGAGACCGAGCGATAATCCACTGATTGTCCACATAGGAACAAAATCTCAGTTAGATGGTATCGTAAAAGAAATTCCGCCGGTTGCAGAAAAGTTAATGGAGCATTTTTGGCCAGGACCATTAACAATCATTTTACCGAGAAAAAAAGGGATTTCAGAGAGGGTTACGGCAGGACTTAATACAGTCGGAGTGAGGATGCCGGATCATCCAGTAGCGCTCGCCCTTATTGAAGAGGCAAACGTGCCTGTTGCGGCACCGAGTGCGAATCGTTCAGGACGCCCAAGTCCAACGTTAGCTTCTCATGTGTATGAAGATTTAAATGGGAAAATTGCTGGTATTGTTGATGGCGGGGCGACAGGAGTAGGTGTTGAATCAACTGTAATTGATTGTACGAGCGAAGTTCCGACGATTTTACGTCCTGGTGGGATTACGCAGGAACAATTGGAAGCAGTAATAGGAAATGTTTCTTTAGATCCAGCTTTAAAGGATGAGAAAGAAAAACCGAAATCGCCTGGAATGAAATATACACATTATGCACCGAAAGCGCCACTTAGTATTGTTGAAGGATCCCGTGAGTTTATTCAACGTATTGTAGATGAGAAAAAGAAAGAAGGATTTAAAGTAGGTGTATTAACGACCGAAGAGTATCAACATGTGTATAGTGCAGATGTTGTATTGTCTTGTGGTGTGCGAAGCGATTTAGCCAGCGTTGCGACTAAGTTATATGATGTGCTTAGAACGTTTGATGCAAGTGAAGTAGATGTTATTTTTAGTGAATCATTCCCGAATGAAGGTATAGGAAATGCAATTATGAATCGTTTAACAAAAGCTGCGGGACATCATATTATCACTGAATGATAATGTACCTTTAGCAAACAGAATATTTTTCCTCGGATAAGCATATTGTGAAGTAGCACGTCCGAGGGGGGATATGAATGACACTTGAACAATTAATACCTTTAATAATTATGGCATTTGCCCTGGGGATGGATGCATTTTCAGTGAGCCTCGGTATGGGGATGGTAACATTAAAGTTAAGACAAATCCTTTATATAGGTATGACGATTGGGATATTTCATATTATTATGCCATTTATCGGAATGGTACTAGGACGTTTTCTATCAGAGAAGTATGGGGATGTCGCGAATTTTGCAGGAGCTATTTTATTGATTGGGCTAGGGTTCTATATTGTATATTCATCTATTTTAGAAAGTGAAGAGACTAGAACTGCTCCAATTGGAATTAGTTTATTTGTATTTGCATTTGGTGTCAGTATAGATAGTTTTTCAGTAGGTCTTAGTCTTGGAATTTACGGAGCAGAGACAATTATTACGATATTATTGTTCGGACTAATAAGTATGTTACTGGCGTGGATGGGTTTATTGCTCGGTAGGCATGCCAAAAATATGCTTGGTACATATGGTGAAATAGTAGGTGGTATCATTCTGGTTGGATTTGGATTATATCTCCTTTTTCCTATATAATTTTATATAGGAGGGAATTATGAACAAGTTATTGGAATGGTATGTTAAGTTTTTAACCTTCTTTCCTAGATGGCTAAGAAGGCTAATAATCTGGGGTATTATTTTGCAAATTTCGATGTTAGGTTGGATTAAGTTAATTTGTGAATGGTGAGATCGTTCCTTTCTGTGCATAGTTCTGTTTGTACTATATTGATCGCGCTAAAAAATTACAAATATAGAAAGGATGAGATGGATGACGAGATTGAAGCAAGTTTTTGGTATTATTATTAGTTTTTTTGTTTTTTGGTTTAGTATGCTCGGTGTACAAATGTTTGCTGAGTTTTTAGATATTGAGTCATTGAAATTTGTTGCGGGGAAAACGGAGGCAGCGCGTACTTTTTATTCTCCGTACCCGTTTTTAATAGTTTTCCTTATTACATTGCTTTCTTTATATTTCTTTGTAATAAAGCTTAGTAAATCTAAAAAAGAGAAATTACCTGCATTAGAAGAGAAGAAGGAAGAATTACAGTGAAAAAATCCCCCGCTTTTAGCGGGGGATTTTATGTTTGAGTGCAGGAGCTGAGCGAGCCGCTTGCGCTTTTAAATATATCCAGCTCCAGCGGCTAGAATCTCCGGTCATTTCACTCTCTCGCTCGAAGCAAAAAGCGCTTCAAGGTCGAGAGTTCCAATGCCCTGCGATTCTGAACGAGCCGCTTCCGCCTTTAAATGGGCCTCACTAATTCAAATTGTTCTCCTAGTTTTGCGTAGTTGTGTCCTGCTAGGCGGCTTATTGGTTTTAGTTCTTCGGCGTGAATTCGGCCGTTTTCGTATAAGTGTTCTGCAACGTGGAAGCGAACGACGCGGCCGATTAGTAGGTCGCAAGCTGGTGAGTCTTCAGTTCCGCCGAGCGGGATAGCGCGTTCTAATACACATTCCATTCGAATATTTGCTTCTTTCACCCCTGGTACAGAAATGACATCGCTGTCGATCGGTGTTAGTTTTGCTAATTCGATTTCACTTTCATCGGGTGGTAGGTTGGCAGCTGTTTCATTGATCGCTTCTACGTAAGACTCATCAGAAATATGTACGACAAATTCCCCTTTTTCGATTGCGTTTCGGGAAGTGTCTTTTGGTTTTCCTTCTTTTCGTTGTACTGAAACCGAGATAAGTGGTGGATTGGCAGCGACGATATTGAAATAACTATATGGCGCACCGTTCAATACACCATCTTTAGTTACAGAAGTAACGAATGCAACGGGACGTGGAATGATACTTCCTGTTAGTAATTTGTAATTATCTTTTTCGGTTTGTTCGTTTGGATTAATGGATAACATGTTGTAATCCCCTTTCTAAATATGAATACTTATTGTTCCTTTACAAGATATCAATGGGAATCTCCTGCTGAAAATAATATTTTTTTGATGATGTAAAAAAAAGAGATTACCTCGATTGTACTGAAGTAATCTCTTTTTTGGTAAATATCTTGAAATAGAGATAAATATTAAAGTAAAACGTAAGCACCAGGGCCAATTAAAGCTACACCAACAGCAACAGCGATTAACATTAAATTATACTCATATCCGTTTTGTGTTACCCAGTAACCATTTTTTCCGTGAACAGTGAAGATTGCCATTAACATTGTTCCGACGATAAATAATGAACCAATTGTAATGAAAATACCTGATGCGAATAAGAAACCACCTAATAGTTCAGTTGCACCAGCCATAAATGCCATGAATACACCAGGGCGTAAACCGATTGATTCCATCCAGCCACCTGTTCCTTTTAAACCGTAACCGCCGAACCACCCAAATAATTTTTGAGCGCCATGACCCATGAATGTAATACCTATAATAAGACGAATAATAAGAAGACCGAAATCCATCATTTAAAAAACCTCCTAAAAGTTATTAACTTACCTTATGTAAGTAATAATAAAATAGTTACTTACTTTAGTCAAGTGGATTTCGAAAAAAGTTTGAATTAAATTTTACAAATTAACAACAAAAAACAAAATGTAGTGAAGACCTCTAGACAAGTTGGGTAAAAAAAGAGAAAATATAAGTAGAAGTTAACTTCTCATTGTTATTCAGACAATCAGAATTGACTGGAATTTTGTGAGGCGCTACAATAAGAGTCTAGTAGTAATGGCATAATTTATTTCGAAAGCGTTTTTACAGTATAACATTCGAAGTATGAAGTCTTACGTGTATTTCGATCTTGAATAGAGATTGCCCTATAAACTTTTAGGTAAATTATAAGGAGGACTATCCTATGTTTAAAAAATTATTCGGTTTTGGTTCAAAAACAAATGAAGAAACAATCGTAGCTCCATTAACTGGAGCAGTGAAAAATATTGAAGAAGTACCAGATCCAGTATTCGCTGGTCGTATGATGGGTGACGGTGTTGCGATCGATCCTACTGAAGGTGTAGTTGTATCTCCAGTTGATGGTGAAATCGTACAATTATTCCACACGAAACATGCTATTGGAATTAAAGCGAAAAACGGTACAGAAATTTTAATCCACGTTGGATTAGAAACTGTAAAAATGGAAGGTGAAGGTTTCGAAGCTCACGTTTCTGAAGGACAAGCTGTAAAAGCTGGAGATAAATTAATCTCATTCGACTTAGAATTAATTCGTGAAAAAGCGAAAAGCACAATTACTCCAATCGTTATTACAAACACAGATGCAGCTGAGTCTATTAAGACAACTGTAGGTGTAACAGCTACAAAAGGTTCAACAGAAGTAATGAAAGTTACAATGAAATAATTATTGTATGAAAGGAATCTGTTTCGTATGAAATGGATTCCTTATTTTGTTTTGTAGTGTGTTCATTATGTATGGTGAAATACTTTGGGCACTTGGAAATAGGGTTTCACATATATGTGGATAAGGCGCATTTTTCTTAGAAAAAATATAAGAGAAATGCGCCTTTCGTATATTCACATTCCTTTTGTTCTATTCTAATGTACGCTATGATAAATGGTAGGAAACAGAAAAAAGGGGTGGGTTTAGATGAAACGGGTGTTATTTGTTTGCACTGGAAATACATGCCGTAGTCCGATGGCTGAGGCTTTGCTTCGCCATTATGGAGAAGGTAAATTTGAAGTGCAATCTGCTGGTGTTTTCGCCTATCCTGGAAGCGATGCGTCGGTACATGCAAAGGAAGCTTTAGCTGAAAAAGGAATTGTAATCGATCATGCCGCGCAGCAGGTAAACGATACTTTGGTTGATTGGGCGGATATTGTAGTAACAATGACGGAAAACCATAAGCAAATTGTACTTGGGCATTATCCGAGTGTTGAAAAGAAATTGGATACATTATATGGATTAACTGAGGGTATAAGTAAGGATATTTCAGATCCATTTGGCGGATCGCTTTCTATTTATAAAGAAACGTTAGAAGAGATGGAAAAACTTGTACAAACTTTACTGGAAAAACATTCAGAAGGTTAATGTTTCGTGTATAATACGATATTGGAGATCACTTTGTTGCATTAAGGTAGCGAGTGTGAAATGAAGATAATTGATTGAAACTTTGGAGGGGTAAAAATGAAAGTAGTAGTAGCATCTGATCACGGCGGTATGAATATCCGTAAAGAACTTGTAAGTTTATTAGAAGAGTTAAATATTGAATATATTGATTTAGGTTGTGAATGTGAAGCTGGTTCTGTTGATTACCCTGATTTTGCGTTTCCGGCAGCAGAAATGGTCGCGAATGGTGAAGTAGATCGTGGCATTTTAGTTTGCGGGACAGGCATTGGTATGTCAATCGCAGCAAACAAAGTAAATGGTATTCGTTGTGCATTAGTTCATGATACTTTCAGTGCGAAAGCAACGAGAGAGCATAATGACACTAACATGTTAGCAATGGGCGAGCGTGTAATTGGAGCTGGTCTAGCGCGTGATATCGCGAAAATTTGGCTAACAACTGACTATGAAGGTGGCCGTCACGAAAACCGCGTAGGAAAAATTAAAACGTACGAAACAAAGTAATAGATTCTAACTATAAGTAGTATGAAATATAATTTGGTGAACCAACCTGTGAAAGGAAGAGGCGTAATGACAGAGATCGTAAAGGTAAGAGAACAGCTGCAAATGTCGCTTTCTGATTTCCAAGAACAAGCCACGCTGCAAAGAGGCCAAATTTTTGTAGTGGGGTGTAGCACGAGCGAAGTGCTAGGTGAAAGAATTGGAACATCAGGAACGATGGAAGTGGCAGAGGCGATTTTTTCTGAATTAAAACAATTTCAAGAGAGAACAGGTATTGAATTGGCGTTTCAATGTTGTGAGCATTTAAATCGTGCTTTAGTAGTTGAGAGAGATGTAGCGATGAAATATCAATTTGAAATTGTAACAGTTACGCCTGTTAGATCAGCAGGTGGTGCATTAGCGACGTATGCGTATCACAATTTTAAAGATCCGGTAGTAATTGAGTTTATTAAAGCAGATGCAGGAATGGATATCGGCGATACATTTATCGGTATGCATTTAAAGCATGTAGCTGTACCGGTTCGTACAAGTGTGAAGGAAATAGGAAGTGCGCATGTAACGATGGCGAAAACACGTGGGAAACTAATAGGTGGAGCACGTGCCGTTTATGCGGCAAATGAAGAAGCTATTCCGTGCCGTTAAACATGAAAAATTATAAAGTCTTATAACAGCTTTATATCGAAAGGTAAAAGGTATGTGGTCTGACTTTATAATAGAAGAAAGAAAAGACCAATTTTGGTCTTTTTTTTTCTTTTATGATATAGAAAGTCATGTTAGAATGTAGTTGAAAACATGAAGGTTCGAAAGAATTACAACCTGAATTTTCGTTTTTTCTGAATAAATGAGAAAAAACTATTGGGAATTGATGTAATTCGTTCAGAAAAGGGGGATTTTGGTGAATCATTTAAAACGTCAAGATGAAAAGGTATTTGCTGCAATTGAGGCAGAACTAGGAAGACAGCGTTCAAAGATCGAGTTAATTGCTTCGGAAAACTTCGTAAGTGAAGCAGTAATGGAGGCGCAAGGTTCTGTTCTAACGAATAAGTATGCTGAAGGATATCCTGGAAAACGTTACTATGGTGGTTGTGAACACGTAGACGTAGTAGAAGATATCGCACGTGATCGCGCGAAAGAAATTTTTGGCGCAGAGCATGTAAATGTTCAACCACATTCTGGTGCACAAGCGAACATGGCAGTATACTTCACGATTTTAGAGCAAGGCGATACAGTACTTGGCATGAATTTATCTCATGGTGGTCACTTAACACACGGAAGCCCTGTTAACTTCAGTGGAGTACAATATAATTTCGTAGAATATGGCGTGGATGCTGAATCTCACCGTATTAATTACGATGATGTATTAGCAAAAGCGAAAGAACATAAACCAAAATTAATCGTTGCAGGTGCAAGTGCATATCCTCGTGTTATCGATTTCAAACGATTCCGTGAGATTGCAGATGAAGTGGGTGCATACTTTATGGTTGATATGGCACATATCGCTGGTTTAGTAGCTGCTGGTTTACATCCAAACCCAGTACCACATGCACATTTCGTTACAACGACAACACATAAAACATTACGTGGTCCACGTGGTGGTATGATTTTATGTGAAGAGCAATTTGCAAAACAAATTGATAAATCAATCTTCCCGGGTATTCAAGGTGGCCCACTTATGCACGTAATTGCTGCAAAAGCTGTTGCATTTGGTGAGACACTACAAGATGAGTTTAAAACATATGCACAACATATCATTAATAATGCGAACCGCTTAGCTGAAGGTCTTCAAAAAGAAGGACTTACACTTGTTTCTGGTGGAACAGACAATCATTTAATCTTAATTGATGTTCGTAACTTAGAAATTACAGGTAAAGTAGCAGAGCACGTATTAGATGAAGTTGGTATTACAGTGAACAAAAATACAATTCCATTTGAAACAGCAAGCCCATTTGTAACAAGCGGCGTACGTATCGGTACAGCAGCTGTAACATCTCGTGGTTTCGGTTTAGAAGAAATGGATGAAATTGCGGCACTTATTGCTTATACATTAAAAAATCATGAGAATGAAGTTGCATTAGAAGAAGCAAGTAAGCGTGTAGAAGCGTTAACGAGCAAATTCCCAATGTATACAGATCTATAATAGATTGAAAAAGACTGCTGAAACGTAATTGTTTTGGCAGTCTTTTTTGTGGACATATATTATTTTTAAAGTATGTATACAAATGATGAATAAATTTTGGCGATATAATGAAGGATACAGCTCCCATAATTGGTAAAGATACTAGATAGATTCATTCTAATTCACGATTTTACCAAATTTGCCCTTGAATATTAGTAGCGTTTTCTTTACAATCGTAAATAGTGTAAAAAAGCGTGTAAACGCATGAATATCATCTAAAGGAGAGATTCACATGGGAAAACTGTATGTATTTGATCACCCGTTAATTCAACATAAGATTACATATATTCGCGATAAGAATACAGGTACGAAAGATTTTCGTGAATTAGTGGACGAAGTAGCAAGCTTAATGGCTTTCGAAATTACTCGCGACCTTCCACTTCAAGACATTGAAATTGAAACACCTGTAAGCAAAGCGACAACAAAAGTGATCGCTGGTAAAAAACTTGGTTTAATTCCGATTTTACGTGCAGGTTTAGGAATGGTTGATGGAATTCTGAAATTAATTCCAGCAGCAAAAGTAGGACACGTTGGTCTATACCGTGATCCTAAAACATTGCAACCGGTAGAATACTATGTGAAACTTCCAACGGATGTAGAAGAGCGTGACTTTATCGTACTAGATCCGATGCTAGCAACAGGTGGTTCTGCGGCTGAAGCAATTAATTCTCTGAAAAAGCGCGGTGCAAAGCAAATTAAATTAATGTGTATCGTAGCTGCTCCAGAAGGAGTAAAAGTAGTGCAGGAAGAGCATCCTGATGTTGATATTTATGTAGCGGCATTAGATGAGAAGTTAAATGACCATGGTTATGTAGTTCCAGGTCTTGGTGATGCTGGTGACCGTTTATTCGGAACGAAGTAAGACAACAGACGAGAGGGGGATTCCCCGCTCGTTTTTTTTTCGCCCTCAGCGCACGGGGGAGGGGGAGATAAATATACAGGGTATATACAACATAAGTTATATACACATCACATATAATATAGAAGTCTTACGTCTCGGGGACACTATATTATGGAAGGAAAGCGCTATATCTTAAAAATATAATAGTGACAAACTTGTGAACATTTTCTTCTATTATAAAGAGAAAACTGTTAGAAATTGCATATCTCTAACCAGTATTTAGAAGGGGAACGTTTTCATTTTTGGGAGGAAATGCCTAATACTCAAATTTTTTGATTTTTTACGATTTCTCGTTGACACTGTTAATACCCTATTGTATGCTAACAACGGGGATAGATGGTAGGGCTTTCAGTGACAAAAATGCATCTATTCCGTGACGAAAATGTAAACTTTTTATTTTGTATAGAATTTATGCAGAAAAATGAGTTATTATTAACACATCGTGAATGAGGGTTACATATTGGAGGGATGAATCCTTGCAAAAAAACGATCGCAGCCATATAAAAGCGTATGCTTTAATGTCAGGAATACTTGCTCAGTTAGTTGGTTCTATTCTTATTGGAATCTTTGGTGGGCAATGGATTGATAATAAGGTTGGAACGTTTCCGTTGTTTCTTATTATAGGGTTATTACTCGGGTTAGGAACAGGGGTATACGCAATGATTCGACTCATTCAACATTACTATTCGGGAGAGCAATGATGATAGACGTACATGGACTTGTCCAACGACAAAAGAAATATATGTACTACTTGCTTGCGCTTCTAGTGCTAGGATGGGGAATTACCTCTTACAAGGATGTATTTCTTGGGCTGATTATCGGAACGATTTTCAGTTTTCTTAGTTTGCGCATCATTGCACGTAGAACAGACAAGCTATTAGATCGCGTAACAAATGGAGAAAACGTGAAGTTTAAGGCGACAGCGGTAAGTACATATTCAAGATTCGCCACGATTGGGTTATTAATTTTATTTGCAGCCAAATATCAAGAGTTAATTGCGATGTGGGGCTTAGGTGTAGGATTGCTGACAGGATACCTTGTCATGATCATAGATTTTCTTTATTTAGAGTATACGAGCAGGGAAGAGAGGTGAATTACTAGTGGAACACGGTAAATTAGTTGAATTTCTAGGTTTAACGTTCGATTTGTCATCAGTTATGATGGTTACTGTAGCAGCAGTTATTGTTTTCTTAATCGCTGTTATCGGAACTCGCAGCTTAGCGCTTCGCCCAACCGGAATGCAAAACTTCATGGAATGGGTGTTTGACTTCGTGAAAGGGATTATCAATAGTACGATGGACTGGAAAACAGGTGGACGATTCTTAACGCTTGGCGTTACGCTTATCATGTTTATCATCGTATCGAACTTCCTTGGTTTACCATTCATGTATTCAACAGTTGAGGCTGGCGAACATATTGCATGGTGGAGATCACCAACGTCTGATCCAGCAGTTGCATTAACATTAGCCGTGATGGTAGTTACCCTCACCCATTACTATGGAATTAAGATGAAGGGTACGAAAGAATATGCTAAAGGTTATTTCCAACCTATGAAATTCTTATTCCCATTAAAGGTTATTGAGGAGTTTGCTAACACATTAACGTTAGGTCTTCGTTTATTTGGTAACATTTACGCAGGTGAAATCTTATTAGGATTACTTGCTAAGTTAGGTGGGGCATCATTCTTAGGAGCATTAGGTGCACTTGTACCGATGTTAGCATGGATGGGATTCAGCGTATTCGTTGGTTCAATCCAGTCATTTATTTTCGTAATGTTAACGATGGTTTATATGGCTCATAAAGTAAGCCATGACCATTAATATAATTTAAGTAAGAAAAAATTTATTTTTTTATAATACAAAGGAGGACAAATTAAATGAGTTTAGGTGTAATCGCAGCTGCAATTGCAATTGGTTTATCAGCATTAGGTGCAGGTATTGGTAACGGTCTTATCGTATCACGTACAATCGAAGGTGTTGCTCGTCAACCAGAATTAAAAGGCGCACTTCAAACAATTATGTTCATCGGGGTTGCATTAGTTGAGGCACTTCCAATTATCGGTGTAGTTATTGCTTTCATCGTAATGAACAAATAAGGGAGACTCCCCTTACATAGATGGCGAAGAGTGTTTTTTGAACTTTCTTCGCCATTGCTTTATGAACTAAACGTATGTCTTTTTTTTTCATATGATCAATTTAGATATTTTGAAGGGAGTGAATCCTTGTGCCAACTTTATTATTAGGGGCTTCCATTCCATTTGGAACGATTGCTTATACATTGTTCATTTTCTTACTTCTATTAGTAATGCTACGCAAATTTGCGTGGGGTCCTTTAATGGGAATTATGAAAGAACGTGAAGAGCATGTTACTAATGAAATCGACGCTGCAGAAAGAAGTAACACTGAAGCGAAGAAGTTAGTAGAAGAACAACGTGAAATGTTAAAACAATCGCGTGTTGAAGCACAAGAGTTAATCGAAAGAGCGAAAAAACAAGCTGTAGATCAAAAAGATGTTATTGTTGCTGCTGCGAAAGAAGAAGCAGAATCAATTAAAACATCTGCTGTACAAGAAATTCAACGCGAAAAAGAGCAAGCGATTGCTGCTTTACAAGAACAAGTCGCTTCTTTATCTGTTCAAATTGCTTCTAAAGTAATTGAAAAAGAGTTAAAAGAAGAAGATCAAGTGAAGTTAATTCGCGATTATATTAAAGAAGTAGGAGAAGCGCGATGAGCAATGGGATTGTAGCAAAACGTTATGCTGTCGCTCTTTTCAAAATTGCAAAAGAAAAACACGTATTAGAAATGTTTGAAGAGGAATTACGCCTTGTACAAAACGTTTATGTAAAGAACGGAGAACTACATAGCTTTTTAACGCAACCGAACATTTCAAAAGAGCAGAAGAAAACGTTTCTTGCAAACGTATTCGCATCTGTTTCTGAATCTATTTTAAATACGTTATATATTTTAATTGATAACAAGCGTATTGATATTCTACCTGAAATTGCAGATGAATATGTTGTTCTTGCTAATGAAGAACGTAACGTAGCGGATGCAACTGTATATTCTATTCGTCTTCTATCAGAAGACGAAAAACTTAACATTGCAGAAGCATTTGCAAAAAAAACAGGAAAAGATGCAATTCGCGTGAAAAATGTTGTAGATGAAGATTTACTAGGCGGCATTAAAGTACGTATTGGAAATCGCATTTACGACGGAAGCTTACAAGGAAAATTAGCACGTATTCAGCGTGAATTAATGAAGAATAGATAGGGGTGAAGCACATGAGCATCAGAGCTGAAGAAATTAGCGCACTGATAAAGCAACAAATCGAGAACTATCAGTCTGAAATCGAAGTTAGTGATGTTGGTACAGTTATCCAAGTTGGTGACGGTATTGCGCGTGCTCATGGTCTTGATAACGTTATGGCTGGTGAACTTGTAGAGTTCTCTAACGGCGTTATGGGACTAGCACAAAACTTAGAGGAAAACAACGTAGGTATCATTATCTTAGGACCTTACACAGAAATCCGTGAAGGTGACGAAGTTCGTCGTACTGGTCGCATCATGCAAGTACCAGTAGGAAAAGAACTAATCGGTCGTGTTGTAAACCCATTAGGTCAACCAGTTGATGGTTTAGGCCCAATCAATACAACAAACACTCGTCCAATCGAAAGTCCAGCACCAGGTGTAATGGATCGTAAATCTGTTCATGAGCCACTTCAAACAGGTATTAAAGCGATCGATGCTCTTGTACCAATTGGCCGTGGTCAACGTGAGTTAATCATCGGTGACCGTCAAACAGGTAAAACAGCAGTTGCACTTGATACAATCATTAACCAAAAAGATGAAGATATGGTTTGTATCTATGTAGCTATCGGACAAAAAGAATCAACTGTACGTAACGTAGTAGAAACACTACGTAAGCACGGTGCATTAGATTACACAATCGTTGTAACTGCATCAGCTTCTCAACCAGCTCCATTATTATACCTAGCTCCTTACGCTGGTGTAACAATGGGTGAAGAGTTCATGTACAATGGTAAACACGTATTAGTAGTATATGATGACTTATCAAAACAAGCAGCGGCTTACCGTGAGCTTTCATTACTATTACGTCGTCCTCCAGGTCGTGAAGCATATCCAGGGGATGTATTCTACTTACATTCTCGCTTATTAGAGCGTGCAGCAAAATTAAGTGATGCAAGAGGCGGCGGTTCTTTAACTGCACTACCTTTCATCGAAACACAAGCAGGGGACGTATCAGCTTACATCCCAACAAACGTAATTTCTATTACGGATGGACAAATCTTCTTACAATCTGACCTATTCTTCTCTGGCGTACGTCCAGCGATCGATGCGGGTACTTCTGTATCTCGTGTTGGTGGATCTGCTCAGATTAAAGCGATGAGTAAAGTATCAGGTACACTTCGTCTTGACCTTGCATCTTACCGTGAGTTAGAAGCGTTCGCTCAGTTCGGTTCTGACCTTGATAAAGCAACACAAGCGAAACTAAACCGTGGTGCTCGTACAGTTGAGGTATTAAAACAAGGATTACACAAACCGTTACGTGTAGAGAAACAAGTTATCATTCTTTACGCTTTAACACGTGGATTCCTAGATGATATCCCAGTAGTAGATATCACTCGTTTCGAAGAAGAATTCCATGCTTGGTTAGATTCAAATGCAACTGACTTATTAAGCGAAATTCGCACAACTAAGAAACTTGCGGATGACGACAAATTTGCAGCAGCAATTAACGGATTTAAAAAAGTATTCGTAGCTTCTGAATAATAAATAAAAGCGGAAGCGGCTCGTTCTGAATGTGAGGGGGATGGAGCTTCTGACGAAGAGGCGGTCTTTGCCTCGTAGGAAGAAGTGAAGCCACCGAGCATTCAAGCCGCTGGAGCTAGATAAATAAAAAGTGAAGTCGACTGTGGCTTAGCTAGATCATATAAAAGGCATCTCAGCTTTTGAGATTGCTGACGGTTATGTAAAGGAAAAGAGTAGGTGCACCTATTCTTTTCCTTCAATCATGAGCAAGAATATCTTGCAACGTAGATTAGGAAGAGGATTCTTACTAATCGTGCCAACTTCCGGAAAAAAGGTGGTGAAAACCTGTGGCATCTTTACGCGATATAAAAGCGAAGATTAACTCGACAAAGAAAACGAGTCAAATTACGAAAGCGATGGAGATGGTATCTGCATCTAAGTTAAACCGTGCAGAGCAAAATGCTAAATCTTTCGTTCCGTATATGGAAAAGATTCAAGAAGTAGTAGCGAGCATTGCGCAAGGAAGTAAAGGGATTAATCATCCAATGCTAAATGCGCGTCCTGTAAAGCGTACAGGATACATCGTTATTACATCTGATCGCGGACTAGCAGGTGGTTATAACAGTAACGTATTACGTACAGTAAGTAACGTAATTCGTGAACGTCATAATATGGATTCAAACCAATATTCAATTATTGTGCTTGGACGACTAGGACGTGATTATTTAAAACGTCGCGGCTTTAACATCATTGATGAAGTAGTTGGATTATCTGACCACCCATCATTTACTGATATTAAAGATATTGCTTCTCGAGCAATTGCGATGTTCGCAGATGGTGCTTATGACGAGCTGTATATTTACTACAATCATTATGTAAGTAAAATTTCACAAGAAGTAACGGAAAATAAAATTTTACCGCTTACGGATGTGGCGTCTGATAAACCGACGACAGCCTATGAATTCGAACCTTCTGAAGAAGAAATTTTAAAAGTATTATTGCCACAATACGCAGAAAGCTTAGTGTACGGTGCGTTACTAGACGGTAAAGCAAGTGAGCATGCGGCGCGTATGACAGCAATGAAGAGTGCTACAGACAACGCAATGGAAGTTATCGATTCACTTACACTTTCATTCAACCGTGCACGTCAAGCAGCGATTACGCAAGAAATTACGGAAATCGTTGGTGGAGTAGCGGCGTTAGAATAGTATTAAAAAGCGTAGGCGGTTCGTTCAGAATGAGAGGGGGATGGAGCTTTTGACGTAGAGGCGATTTGTGCCTCGCAGGAAAAAGCGAAGCCACCGAACATTCTAACCGCTGGAGCTAGATTCAATAAAAAGCGTAAGCGGCTCGTCCAGAACAGGAGAGTCGCGTAAGCTATAAACTAATAAAAATTAAAAGCCGACTTCTCTTAGAAAGCTGGCTAATTAAAAGAAAGCTAGGAGGGAACCCGATGAATAAAGGGCGCGTTACGCAAATCATGGGTCCGGTTGTAGACGTTAAGTTTGATGGCGGAAAGCTACCAGAAATCTACAACGCCCTTACGGTAAAACAAAGCAACGAAAACGGAGCAAGCATTAACTTAACATTTGAAGTTGCACTTCATTTAGGTGATGACACAGTTCGTACAGTTGCAATGTCTTCCACAGATGGACTTGTTCGTGGCACAGAAGTAGAAGATACTGGTAAAGCAATCTCTGTACCAGTTGGTGATGCAACACTTGGTCGTGTATTTAACGTATTAGGTGATGCAATTGACTTAGATGGTGATGTTCCTGCGGATGTACGTCGTGATCCAATTCACCGTCAAGCGCCTGCATTCGAAGAGTTATCTACTAAAGTAGAAATTCTTGAAACTGGTATTAAAGTAGTAGACTTACTTGCTCCTTACATTAAGGGTGGTAAGATCGGTCTATTCGGTGGTGCCGGTGTAGGTAAAACAGTATTAATTCAGGAATTAATTAACAACATCGCACAAGAGCACGGTGGTATCTCTGTATTCGCTGGTGTAGGTGAGCGTACTCGTGAAGGTAACGACTTATACCACGAAATGAGCGATTCTGGCGTAATTAAGAAAACTGCGATGGTATTCGGACAAATGAACGAGCCACCTGGAGCACGTCAACGTGTTGCATTAACAGGCTTAACAATGGCTGAACATTTCCGTGATGAGCAAGGACAAGACGTACTATTGTTCATCGATAACATCTTCCGTTTCACGCAAGCGGGTTCTGAAGTATCTGCCCTTCTTGGTCGTATGCCATCTGCGGTAGGTTACCAGCCAACACTTGCAACAGAAATGGGTCAATTACAAGAGCGTATTACATCTACAAATAAAGGATCTATCACGTCTATCCAAGCGGTATACGTACCAGCCGATGACTATACGGATCCAGCACCAGCTACAACGTTCGCTCACTTAGATGCAACAACAAACTTAGAGCGTCGTTTAACACAAATGGGTATTTACCCAGCCGTAGATCCATTAGCATCTACATCTCGTGCGCTTTCTCCAGAAATCGTAGGAGAAGAGCATTATGGAGTAGCTCGTCAAGTACAGCAAACTTTACAGCGTTATAAAGAGCTTCAAGATATCATCGCTATCTTAGGTATGGATGAGTTATCTGAAGAAGATAAGTTAGTTGTACATCGTGCTCGTCGTATTCAATTCTTCTTATCACAAAACTTCCACGTAGCTGAACAGTTTACAGGTCAAAAAGGTTCTTACGTACCTGTAAAAAATACAGTTAGTGGTTTCAAAGAAATTCTAGAAGGAAAATATGATGACCTTCCAGAAGATGCGTTCCGTCTTGTTGGTAGCATTGAAGAAGTTATTGAAAACGCGAAGAAAATGATGGCGTAAGGCCTTAGGAGGGACGAATTATGAAGACATTTCCAGTCAGTATTGTAACTCCTGATGGACCGGTTTACGAAAAAGAAGTAGAAATGGTAAGCGTAAAAGCAGAGAGTGGGGAAATGGGGATCTTACCAGGTCACATTCCAACTGTTGCACCTTTAAAAATTAGTGCGGTTCGTCTGAAAAATGGTGGGCACACTGATTATGTAGCAGTAAGCGGTGGCTTTATCGAAGTTCGTCCAGATAAAGTAACTGTATTATCATCATCTGCTGAAGAAGCAAACCATATCGATATCCATCGTGCAAATGAATCGAAACGTCGCGCTGAGCAACGTATGCAAGATAAACAAGCGCATGTTGACTTTAGACGTGCAGAAATGGCCTTGCAGCGTGCTGTGAACCGTTTAAACGTTTCTGATATGAAGTAAAAAAATCCGTAAGGGCTCTTGCCTTTACGGATTTTTTGTTGTGGATATAAATAAAAAGAGGAAAAAAACGCCTCTCTTTAGGTAGGAGAGAGCATCTAGCCGTGCATAGAAGCGGTCAGAGCCTTTTTCTGCCCGATGCCAAGTGTGAAAATCAAGAAATAAAAAGAACTGCAGATTATCTTTTTGTTATATATAGCTATAAATTTAGGTGGGAAAAAAACGCCTCCCTTTAGGTAGGAGAGAGCATCTAGCCATGCATAGCTGTGCTTTATTTAAATGTCGAAACTGAAACTCAATTTAATATATGGAATAGACTAACAAAATTGGTATAATTATATTATTGTTTGTATAAGTAGAGAATATATAACAATTTATATTTCATAAAGGAGATGAACAAATGATCGGTGAAATGAAACGAGAAGCATTGTACTCTTTAAAGGGAAAATGGGGACTAGGTGTTGGATCAACGATTTTACATATTATTTTAAGTTATGTTGTTTCAATGGCTGCAATGCTTATACTTTTAATTCCAGGAATTATTATATTTTTCTTATTTGCTGGTTTAACAGGATCACTTGAAGAGGAAGCAATATCAGTCGGGGCAGGTATTACATTTGGAATTTTTTATTGCATAATGATCATTTTGAGTAATGCATCTTATGGTATTACATCATACGGTTATACGAATGTGTTGCTACAAATTAGTAAACGAGAAGATGCTAGAGTAGATTATTTATTTGAAGGATTTCGTGGCTTTAAAAGAATGATGAAAACAATGTGGGCTATGCTTGCGATTTTGTTATATACAGGTACGTGGATTCCGATGTTGTTACTAGGTGTATTCGCGTTTTTTGGTGAGGAAGGGAATGTATCGTTAACAATTGCTTTCTTTGTACTATTAGCTATTTCGATTGTTGTAATGATTGTGATGTATTTTTCTTATGCGATGACGTATTATGTTATGATTGAAAATCCAGATTATAGCGTTTCACAGGCGATGAAAGAAAGTAAGAACCTTATGAGGGGACATAAACTAGATTTATTTCTTTTATGGCTTAGTTTCATAGGATGGGCTATCTTAGCGATTTTTACTCTTGGAATAGGATTTCTTTGGCTTAGTCCATATGTAGGTACAACGACAGCACATTTTTATCGCTATATTGCAAAAGGTGAATTGCAGTAGGGACGTGCTATACTAATAGAATTATTACGTATAGGAGGAAGACTATGATTAGCGATTTAAAAGGAGAAGCATTAGACTCGCTAGAAGGGAAATGGGGATTAGCTGTTGGGGCAACATTACTTATTTCGATTCTTACTTCAGCTTTTAGTTTTAGTATTGATTTCATTTTCTCTCAGGTTTGGGATTGGAAAGAAGTGAATAATTCACTTTTAGTAGATGGTATTGCAATATTGATGGTAGGTCCATTAACGCTAGGTGGTTATTGTTTAGCACTACATATAATTCGTGAAAAAGAAGCGCGTATTGGGCATATATTTAGATGGTTTACAGAAGGAAGTAAGTTTATAAAGTCATTTTTATTATATATAGTAGTAAACATTTATATTTTCTTATGGTGTTTACTATTTATTATTCCAGGCATTATTAAATCATTTTCTTATGCAATGACGTACTTTATTATAAATGATCATCCTGAGTATTCCATAAATCAAGCTATTACAGAAAGTCGTCGTATGATGGATGGACATAAAATGGAGTATTTCATTTTATGTTTAAGCTTTATTGGTTGGTTTATATTAAGTTGTATTACATTAGGGATTGGATTTTTATGGTTAATTCCATATTTTTATACGACGTCAGCAGCTTTTTACGAAGAGATTGCAGAAGAACATTACGAGAAAAAAATTCCGACACTATAAAGTGAAACTTTAAATAGCGGGATAAAAACACCCAGTGTGAACTATTGGTTCATACTGGGTGTTTTTTGTAGAAACCTTATAAATTCTTTACTTGTTAGAGGTTTACTGAAATAGTAACCTTGCATGTATTTACAGTTATTTTTTTTCAAGAATTTAAGCTGTTTTTCTGTTTCAATTCCTTCAGCAACGACGGAGAGATTTAAAGTATTCGCAAGAGAAAGGATAGTGGAAACGATGGCTCTTTCTTCAGGTCGATGATCGGCTAGTTGTGTAAATTCTTTTGGTACTTTTAATGTATCGATAGGGAAAATTGATAAATAAGCAAGAGAAGAATAGCCGGTACCGAAGTCATCAATGGACGTTTGAATACCATATTCTTTTAATTGCTTTAGTCTAGACAATGTTTCTTTTTCATCAATCATCGCAATTCTTTCTGTTAGTTCAAGTGTTACATCTTTCGGGTCAATCTCAACGTCCTTTAGTATTCGTGAAATATTTTCGATTAATTGATTTTGTTGAAATTCTTTCGCTGATAAATTGACACTCATTTTTAAGTTTGTGTATCCAAAACTTTGCCATATTTTTAGTTGAAGACAAGATTCTCGTAGCACCCAATGTCCAAGTGGGATGACCTGCGGAGTCTCTTCCACAATTGGAATGAACTCACATGGTGAAATGTCACCTAGGAGCGGGTGTTTCCAACGTATTAATGCTTCAGCACCGATAATTTTATTTGCTGTCGTATCAATTTGTGGTTGATAGACGAGATAAAATTCGTTGTTTACTAAAGCGAGTGGCAAATCTTTTTCGATTCGAGCTTTTCGTTCCATTTTTTTATATAGTTCTTTCGTGTAAAGAGAGCTCCGATTTTTCCCTTTATTTTTTGCTTCGTACATGGCCATATCGGCATGTTGTAAAATAGACAGCGGATCTTCACCTGCTTCAGGGTATATGGCAATTCCGATACTCGGTGAGATTCGTAAATGTTGATTTTCGATTTCGAATGGTTCGTTCATGGCTGCTACAATCATATCAGCTATCTTCTTTACATCTGTCCTTTTTTGATAATTTTCGATAAGGATTGTGAATTCATCCCCAGCTAACCGAGCAAGTTTCATATTATGTGTTGATATTCGCTCGAGCCTTTTTGCTACTGCAATTAATAGAAGATCTCCTACCCGGTGACCGAGGGTATCATTAATAACTTTAAAGCGGTCTAGGTCTAGAAACATAACAGCAAAAGGGCTTTTCGATATTTTTGCTCGTGCAATTGCTTTTTCTAAATACTGATGAAATGAACGGCGATTTGCAAGTTCCGTTAAAGTATCGTGATATGCTAGGAAATTAATTTGTTCTTGTTGCTGCTTGCTTTCTGTAATATCTTTAATCATTAAATAGGCCCCAGAAATATGTTCCTTTAAAAAGATGGGAACAGCTGTAACAAGCAAGTAGTAAATATCTCTATTTTTATGATATGCCCGTATTTCTAAAGAAATAGATTTCCCTTTTTTCACTTGATGAAAGGTATTAATGATTTCTTCCAAATCTTCTTCATACATAAGTGAATAGTATGGTTGGTTTAATAATTCATTCGTTTGATAACCGAGTAAAGTAGTTCCAGCGTTGTTCACATTGAGAAAATTACCGTACAAATCTAATGTGAAAATTGGATCTGGATGATGCTCGTATAAAGATTTAAACATTTGTTGGTTATGATATAACTCATTTTTTTGTTCTACTAAATCTTCTGTACGTAGTTCGATTTGTTTCTCGAGTTCTAAGCTGAATTGCATTTGGGCTAGCAATAATATTTTATTTTGTCTTCGAACTAACGTATGGCGTATGAGAACGAAGGCGAAAGTTACCATAAGTCCAATTACTACGATAGGTGCAAAAACATTTTCGACCAATATAAAAACAATAAGCATCACGACAGAAATATACGGTAATGATAATCGGATTGATTCACCAAATTGAGGCGTTAGTAATATTTGTTCTTGTTTTTCGGGCTCTTTTGTGTGAAGTATACAAGCGATTGCTACTAATACTAAGGTTACTTGATATAATGGAGCAACTGTGAACATAGAGTGCTCGGGCTGGAAATATTTTATATAAGCATAAATAGCATCCGTAGTAGCATACAAAATTAAAGCACTGCCAAGAAGAGCGCCAACTTGTTTTGGTAGTAAGAATAATGGTCTGAATAAAAGATTGATTCCTATTAAAAGAAAGAGTAAATCAGCCATTGGATACGTGAGTTGAACAAACATGTCGATATATGATGTTGTAAAAATATGAATGGTTCTTTCAATAAGCAAATAGTAGCTTAAAGTAAATTGAGCCGTAACAATAATACAAATATCACATATCGTAAAAAGCTGTTCCAATAAGTCTCGGCCATAAATAATTTCATATAGAAAGGCAAATGCAAAGCTAACTAAAAATAATAAGTAAAAAAAGTCTGATGGATCAACGAATGTATAGTAGTCATGCAAAATTAAGCGTTGATAAGCAACTATTATATCACCGATGAAATAAGAGAAGGTTCCGATAGTTAATATTATCCAAAATAAACGTGCTAATCCTTGTTTTACATTTGAAAAGTAAAATATATAACTGCAAATTGTAATATCAATTAATATGGTACTTATTCCAGTCAAAATTTGAAATGGGAGTGCGTATTCATATAAAAAGGGCATTGATACGTAATGAATAGTTATATACAACAATGAAATGCTTATAAGAATACTTACATGTGTTTGTTTTTTCATTTATATCACCCACTGTATATACATAAGAACCACCTTTTTGTAGTTTATGTTTTTTATGATTGCTTGAAAACATATAGAATTTCTATATTTATTTTACACATTTATTATGAGTTGTAAAAATAGATTTGCTCAGCAAGTATTAATTGTTGTTTCTGTTCCCAATATATCGACATAGGAATTTGAAGTTTGCTATAATGAATTAAATAGTTGCATTATTTAGAAAAATTTAAAAATAATAAATGATGCAAGTAAGACATATTGTTTACTATGTGAACTTGTTCTTAATTCAGGGGGGAGGGTTTCACAATGGCAAGTGTATATGAAAATAGTTATATGATCGTTTTGATTTTCTTGCTATTAGGTATATTGCTGCCGGTAGTGGCTCTTACATTAGGGAAAATGCTGCGTCCAAACAAACCGAGTGCAGCGAAAGCGACGACGTATGAGAGTGGAATTGAGCCTTTTCATGATGCAAATATTCGGTTTCATGCTCGTTATTATATTTTCGCTTTATTGTTCGTCATCTTTGATGTAGAAACTTTATTTTTATACCCATGGGCTGTTGCATATGACAAGCTTGGTTTATTTGCACTGATTGAAATGCTAATTTTCGTTGTGATGTTGCTAGTTGGATTAGCGTATGCTTGGAAAAAGAAGGTGTTACAATGGTTATAAATTTTGAGGAATTACACCCACAGGAGCGAGCGGAATTAGAAAGAAATATCTTTTTTTCTACATTGGAACAGTTGAAGGGATGGGCGCGGAGCAACTCTTTATGGCCGATGACATTTGGACTGGCATGTTGTGCGATTGAAATGATGGGAGTAGGTTCATCACATTACGATTTAGATCGATTTGGGTCATTTTTTCGGACTTCACCAAGACAATCGGACGTCATGATTGTGTCAGGAACGGTAACGAAGAAAATGGCACCTATTGTTCGGCGCCTATATGATCAAATGCCTGAACCGAAGTGGGTAATTGCGATGGGATCTTGTGCAACAGCCGGTGGTCCGTATGTGAATTCGTATGCTGTTGTGAAAGGTGTAGATCAAATTGTACCAGTTGATGTGTATATTCCTGGATGCCCTCCAAATCCTGCTGCTTTAATTTATGGAATTAATAAATTAAAAGAAAAAATTCGTTACGAGGCGAGGACCGGGAAGCAGGTGACGAATAAATGAGTGATCCAAATAAAGACTTAGAAAGTATGAAAAGAGAAGCAGCCCGTCATGCGAAAGAGGAAGCGCGAAAACGTCTTGCTGCGAAACATGAGGCGGAAATGTCTAAACTTGAAGGAGAACATCGAGAAAAAGAGAAAGCGCTACCAAAAGATAAGGGGATTAATGTAGAAGAAGCGAAAGGTCTTGCCGCAGCAGCTGCAAAGGCAAAAGCAGCGGTATTAGCGAAGCAGAAGCGAGAAGGATCAGAAGAAGTAACGGACGAAGAAAAAGCCAAAGCGAAGGCGAAAGCTGCAGCAGCTGCAAAAGCAAAAGCAGCGGCACTAGC